>NC_015578.1:624594-936892 GCF_000214375.1 Treponema primitia ZAS-2
CAGACCGGGTGGTCAGGTACATGGACCCGGTCTTGGCGATGGTCAGGGTCATCACCGGCATGATCAGGTGGCGTATCACCTCTATCAGGTACTTCCCCGTGCCGGGAACCGCCCCGATAGAGTAGGCCCCGAAGGAAGGCAGCCAGCCCAGGGCAGCGGAAAACAGGGTGATCAGGAGCATGGCCACCCAGAAGGGGGGCACGGATCCCAAGAGCATCACCACAAACAGGGACCCCAGATCGCGGGATCCTCCCCGTTTCCAGGCGCCTATAACCCCGATTACCACCCCCAAGGTCGCGCTGATCAGGAGGGATATCCCCATGAGGAGTAGGGTCCAGGGCAGCCGATATTTCAGTATGTCCCATACCGGGCGGCCGTAAATCACCGAAAGCCCCAAATTTCCCCGGAAAACGCCCAGAATATAGTTTTTAAACTGGGTCATGACCGGGAGATCAAGCTCAAATTCGTGGAGTACCTGCTGAATCTGCTCCTGGGACATGGACTGTATATCCGCACCAACAATCAGATAGTTCGCCGGGCTTCCCGGGGCTATTCGGGGAAGGGCGAAATTCAGAACCAATATACAGGCCAGTACCACTAGGTACTGGCAAATGGTTTTAACGTAGACCATAATACATCCTTTTATGTTAGTAATTTCTAACAACAAAGTACTTTATACAGAATAATATTAGTTGTCAATAACATAATTAGCTAAAACTAACTATTTTTGCCAAAATCGGTAAAAAGCCCTTGCGCTAATAGAAACAATATATTACTGTAGTCTAACAAAATTAACTTAGACTAACAGGAGAGGCGATGAAAAAGATAGCTATATATGGAAAGGGAGGAATAGGTAAATCCACCACGGTTTCCAACCTTTCGGCGGCCCTTTCTATGGAAGGGTTTAGGGTTATGCAGATAGGCTGCGACCCCAAGGCGGATTCCACCAGGAATCTTACGGGCGGGAAAAGCATCCCCACGGTTTTGGATGTGCTGCGGGGAAAAAAAGATTCCATAGTCCTGGAGGACTTGGTCCACCCGGGGTTTAACGGGATCTTCTGCGTGGAGGCCGGCGGCCCGACCCCCGGTATAGGCTGTGCCGGACGGGGCATCATCGCCGCCTTTGAAAAACTGGAAGAGCTTAAAGCCTACGAAATCTGCAAACCCGATATCGTACTCTACGATGTCCTGGGGGATGTGGTCTGCGGGGGCTTTGCCATGCCCATGCGGGAAGGCTACGCTGACGAAGTACTTATCGTAAGTTCCGGGGAGATGATGGCCCTCTATGCGGCCTACAACATTGCCCAGGCGGTAAAGAATTTCGCCGGCCGCAGTTATGCTACCCTGACCGGCATCATCCTGAACCGGCGTAACATCGAAAATGAACGGGCCCTGGTAGAAAAAGCCGCCGGGGAAATCGGCACGGACATTATCGGGGAGATCCCCCGGTGTTCCCTGGTGCAGGACGCGGAAGCCCAGGGGAAAACAGTGCTGGAACTCTTTCCTGAGAGCGAAATGAGCGGGACCTACCGTTCCCTGGGGATACTCCTTGCGGGAGAAACCCTTCAGGCGGCGGCATCATGACCGATGCATTGTTCAATGGCTCTTCCGCAGCCAATTTTTATACCGACGAACTTCCCATTTCGGAACTTGTCGCCGATGCCGATCGGGTTTTAGGGACCGACGCATCCCGGGCGACCCTGCATTATTGTTCCCCCGCCCACGGCGGTTGGGGGGTGGTGAAGGTCGCCCTTACGGTTCCCGAAACCTTTTTGCTCTTTGTCTGCCCTGCTGCCTGCGGCCGCCATGGCGCAATCGCTTCCATAGAACAGGGGTACCGGAAAAAGATAGGTTACCTCTGCATCACTGACAATGAAATTGTTCTGGGGGGCTACGAGGAGGAAATCGAACGGGCTGTGCGGGAGCTGATGGAAAGGGTGAAGCCCCGGCCAAGGGCGCTTATTATCTTTGTAAGCTGCATTGACGATCTCCTGGGAACCGATTATACCACTGCCCTGGCGCGGATGGAAGCGGAACACCACATTCCTGTTAAGCTTGCCCGGATGAACCCCATCAGCATGGACAGTAAACTGCCCCCGGGAATACGGGTACAGAAATCAATGTACGAACTGCTCCCTTCCCCTGTGGAAAAAGACCGGAGCATCCTTCTTATGGGTGCTTACCGGCCCCCTACCCAAACATCGGAACTGGCGAAGCTTCTGAAACACTACGGCTTCGGCCCCATCCGGCACCCCGAATACTGCACGGATTTTGATTCCTTTACGGAATTTTCCCGAAGCGCAGCATCCCTCGTCGTGAGGCCCGAAGGCAGGGCCGCCGCAGAGGATCTCCGGGAAAGGCTGGGCATACCTGAGTTCAGGGCTTTCATGGCCTTTGACAGGGAAACTATTTTTGAACGCTACCGGGGCATCATTGCCTTTCTGGAATCCCTGAACCATCCCGGGGAAACGAAGGATTATTCCCCAAGCCGGGAATCTATGGAAGCCTGGTTCAAACCCTTTATCGAAGCCCTGGAAGCCAGGGAAGCCGAAGCCCGAACTGCCCTGGCCGGCGCAAGCATCGCCCTTGACACCTCAGTAACCATAGCTCCCTTCAGTCTGGCCTTAGCTTTGGTCAAGAGCGGCCTTAATGTTACCCGGATCTATACCAGCCAGCTCCCGGGGTTTGAAAAGCCCCATCTGGAGGAACTGGCCCGGATCAAGGGTGATATTATGGTGGCCAGCCCCAACCATGTACGGAAGTACGGCCTCCGCTCCACCACCGCCCGGGCGGATATAGCCCTGGGCTTTGAGGCGGGGTACGCTACTTCCGCCCCCATCACTGTTCCTGTCGCTTTTGATGAACAGTTATACGGTTTTGAAGGCTATACCATGGTTCTGGAAGCAATACTCAAAAGTGTTGCTGTGGGCAAATCGGATCTGCGTCAGCAGGTCAAGGATTACGGTCTGGTGGTGTAAGCCACCGCATATAGCACATATCATAGTGGAGTTATGCGAAACTTTGTTTCGCTTCGATTAGACTGTGCGGCATTCGCCGCACTAGGACAGGAGTTATTTATGGCGCAGATGTTGTATTCATTGCCTCCCCTGGCCCCGGATTATTCCGGTGTGGCTTCGATTTTTCATGACCTGGGGGCTCTCACTATTATCCACGATGCATCGGGCTGTACCGGCACCTATACTGGGTACGATGAACCCCGCTGGTTCGGCAGCACGAGTCCTACCTTCAGTTCCGGCCTTCGGGATATGGACGCCATCATGGGGGAAGATGAAAAACTTCTGGAGAAGATAGAGGCAGCGCTAAAGACAACCGGGGCGCCCTGGGTAGTAATAGTGGGGAGTCCCGTACCCATGGTGGTCGGATTTGATTTCAGGGGCTTCGCTTCCCTGATTGAACATCGGCTCGGGGTTCCGGCCTTTGGGTTTCCTACCAACGGACTTGGGTATTATGACAAGGGGCAGCGTGACGCCTACCTTGCCATCGCAGGACGGTTTCTGAAGGACGCCCCGGTAAAAAATCCCCGGAGGGTCAACATTCTTGGCGCCTCGGTCTTGGACGGTTTTGATGATGCCACCCTGGATATGATGGAAGGTTTTCTTAATGACGCCGGATTGGAGCTGGGCGCGATCTGGGGCGCCCGATCCGGTCGGGAAGCTCTTGGGGATTCCGGCGGAGCCGGGGCTAACTGGGTGGTAAGCGCCGCCGCCCTTCCCCTGGCCCGGTTTTTACAGACCCGGTTCGGTACTCCTTTTACCATGGGCTTTCCCGTGGGAAAACAGGAGAGCAGCCGTATTCTTTCTGCTCTTAGTAATTATATCGATGGAAAGACCGTTGACCCTAAAAACAGTATCCCTGATACGTCAAAACAAACCAGTGAAGCCGGCACAATAATTATCGGGGAACCTGTATTTTGCAGTTCCCTCCGGGTATATCTGGAGGATGAATACGGCGGCGAGCCGGTTCGGATAGGGACCTTCTTTGAGGAAGGAAAAGAACTGCTCGGTCCGGGGGACTGTTTTTTTGGGGGTGAACTTGAGGCAGAACAATTCTTTGCCAAGCCGGGGCTTAAACGGGTGATTGCCGATCCGATCATAGAGGATCTTCTGCCGGGAAATGCTTCCATTGAATTTATTCCACTTCCCCATCGGGCGATCTCAGGCCGTATTTACGAAGAAAGCCGGTCCCTGTGGGCACTACTTGCAACGCCGACTTTAGTCGGAAAGTTCCCCGCGCAGTGCAAGTCATTGGCGGTCACGGATTGTTTGGCAGTTCCAGGGTAATATTAAACTTTGCCAGTTCCCGTTTACCTGTTTCAAATAGTTTTTCCGGGGGTAGTGTTTTTATATCAAACTCAATGAGCAGGCTTCCGGTCAGGGGTTTAAGCTCCACCCGGGTGATTCCCGGCACGGCCTGAATCCGGGCGAGGGCCTGTTCTCCAACAACGGGGTTTTTCAATTCATTGAACCGGAGCCGTATACGGCCGGGAAAGTAGCTTACGATCATAGTGCCCTTTACCTACCGCTTTCCCTCTGGTAAAAGGGGCCGCATACTGTTCATGCTGACCCCCAGGGTGGTGAGGTTATGGAGCCACACCGAAT
Source organism: Treponema primitia ZAS-2 (assembly GCF_000214375.1). Classification (NCBI taxonomy): domain Bacteria; kingdom Pseudomonadati; phylum Spirochaetota; class Spirochaetia; order Treponematales; family Treponemataceae; genus Treponema; species Treponema primitia. The sequence continues at coordinate 629,214 of NC_015578.1, forward strand.
TGGTGGTGGTGAAATTACCAAAGATGCTCATCAGTATAAGGGCGCTATTGATACTAATCGCAGTAACCGTGTTGTCATGTATACGCTTCATTGCCCGCTGGGACATCAGCCTGGCTATAACTAGGGGGTACAGTGAGGGGTCCCGGAGGGTGATGTCCGCCACACTACGGGCAAGATCCGCTCCGTCCTTCATGGCTATGCCCACATCGGCGGCGGACATGGCCGGGGAATCGTTCATCCCGTCCCCCACCACTGCCACGGCGCAGCCCAGTTTTTTGAGAGCCTTGACCAGATCGGTCTTCTCCTGGGGCAGCAGTTCCCCCCGGAAACCATCGGCCCCCAGTTTGCGGGCAATCCGTTCGGTGGTTCGCTTGTTATCCCCTGAAAGCAGGTAGATCCGCTTTATCCCCAGTTTTCGCAGCATGGCGATAACTTCCATCGCCTCTTCCCGAAGGGGATCGTCGATCACCAGAAGCCCTGCCAGTTTACCTTCCCGGGCCAGGTACAATACGGAACGCCCCTCACCGGCGGCGGCGGCTTCATCGGCGGCGGCAATAGAGATATCGATCCCTTCGTCATCGCTGACAAAATGCCGGGAGCCTATAAGGGTAAGCTGCCCGTCGTATTCGGTGGCTATGCCGTGGGCGGCGATGTACTTGACCGTGGTGTGCTTTTCCCGGTGTTCCACCCCCATTTCCAGGGCGTGCTTCACCACAGCCTTCGCCACAGGGTGGGGAAAGTGCTCTTCGAGGCAGGCGGCGATCTTCAGGACCTCGGTCTCCTTGTACCCGTTATAGGGGATGATCCGCTCCAGGGCAGGGGCCGCCTTGGTGAGGGTACCGGTTTTGTCAAAGACTATGGTGTCCACCCTGGCGAAATCCTCCATGGGGGCACCGCCTTTGAAAAATACCCCGTTGTTAAGGCCTTCACGCATGGCCGAGATAAACACCAGAGGTGTTGATAGTTTTATTGCACATGAAAAATCAACTGAAAGTACAACCTGGGCTTTTTGGAAATTACCGTTGAGCAGTGCGGTGAGCCCTGCAGCAATAAAACTGAAGGGGACCGCCTTGTTGGCCAGTTCATTGGCCCGGCTTTCAGTTTTTGCCTTAGCAGCTTCCGAGTCTTCTATGAGCTGGATGATCTTCTGAAACCGGGTATCATCACCTTTTCTGAGGACCTCAACAATAAGTTCACCTTCTTCAATGACCGTTCCCGCATGGACCGATGCGCCTGCGGTTCTGGAAACCGCCAGGGGTTCCCCGGTCATGGAGCTTTCATTGACCGTGGCATTGCCCTCAATAACCTTTCCGTCCACAGGGATCAGGGTTCCTGCCCGGAGTACCACCTGATCCCCCGGCTCAAGCAGGGAGTAGGGAATCTGTTCGTCCTGACCGTCTCGGCGGACCCAGACCTGCCCTACCTTCAGGGAAATAGCCGCCGCCAGGTTTTCCCGTGAACGGCGCCGGGCCCACTGTTCCAGGTACTGCCCGGTTCGGAGTAGCATCATCAGAGTAGAGGCGGAGCTGTAGTTTTTCTGGGCCAGGGAAAGGGAAATGACCGAAGCGTCCAGCAGGGATACATCCATTTTCATGCCCCCAAGGGAACGCAAGCCTTCGGCTATATAGGGAATGGCGCCTAATATGGTAAACAGGGGTTTCAGTGCCGGGGGCCTGAAAAGGCGGAAGAGCTGGTAAGCGATATAGGCCCAGCCCGGGGATGACTCTTCTTTTTCCTCTGTCCTAGGAACGGAAGCAATCAGGGCTTCCAGATCGATCTGTCCTAGAATTCCGCAGAGACCTTTTTCATCCAGAAGGCCCGTATCGTAATGGAGAAGGATACTGCCGGTTCTGGGATTAAGGGCCGCGCTCCGTACCCCGGGGATCTCCGAAAGTTCCCGGGCCATCCCCGCCATGGCCGGGGACCCGCATGCCCTGAGGGTATCGGGGTTGGTACGGAGCCTGATCCGACCGGGGAGGGAGTGTACAACTGCGGCACGCACGGCTTAGGCCTTGGCGGCTTCCGGGGTCGCCTTACGTTGGGCATCCGCCTCGGCCAGTATATCCTCGGCACTTTCCTTAACGGTTTCTACCGTTTCCATGGCCTTATCCTTCAGGTCCATAAGCCCGCCCAGGGCCTTGGTACAAACCGACCGGATCTCCTTGCTGTTTTTATACACCAGGGCGCCCACCACCGCCCCTCCCACAAAGACCAGTCCATACTTCCACCAATTGTTCATACAAACACCTCCTTATTGAACATTGAGTAAGAGTAAACTAAGTTAGTTAGCTCTTTATAACCCTTAAAAGTTATCATTAGATAACAGTCATGTCAATAGATAGTTTGGGGTATTTAAACTATACAAACATGTAGCTGTTTATATTCTTATACATTGGTATAATATCCCAATAATTACGGAGGGAAATATATGTGGGTATTTTTCGCATTATCCTCGGCTGTTTTTGCGGCTTTAACTTCAATTTTAGCAAAAGTTGGTATTGCAAATATAAATTCAAATTTGGCAACAGCTATTCGGACAGTTGTGGTTTTAATATTTTCATGGGGAATTGTTTTTATAACCGGAAAACAAAATGATATTGTAAATATAGGACATAAAAATCTATTATTTTTAATACTTTCAGGTGTTGCGACGGGAATATCATGGCTTTGTTATTATAGGGCTTTACAAATAGGAGAAGCATCAAAAGTAATACCCATTGATAAATTTAGCGTTGTTATTGGAATGGTGATGGCGTTTATTGTATTAAAAGAAACAATAACTATTAAGTCAATTATTGGTGGAATATTAATTACTGCCGGAACATTCGTTCTGATACTTTAGAGGAACTATATTCAATAATTAGCCCCCCGCAGGGTCATAGATCTTCCCGCTGGCCGCAGGCGCATGGCTGCGTCCGATGAAGAGCAGCACCAGCAAGGTGATGATGTAGGGGATCATGTTCAACAAATGGGTAGAAACACTGAAGCCGAATTTGGGGTTCCCCAGGGTGAGGGAAAGGGATTTGCAAAAGCCGAAGAGCAGGCAGGCCAGGACCGTGTTCTTAGGTTTGAATTTGCCAAAGATAACCGCCGCAATGGCGATGAAGCCCTGGCCTGAAATGATCGACGGGAAAAAGTAGGAAACCGTAGACAAGGGGATCACCGCACCGCCCAGGGCGGCGAGTATTCCTGAGAGGATCACGCAGAAGTAGCGTACCCGGAAGACGCTGATGCCCAGGGTGGCCGCCGCACGGGGGTGTTCCCCCACGGAGCGGATCCGCAGGCCCAGGCGGGTTTTGAAAAGCAGAAACCAGATGAACACAGCTAAAAGTATGCAAAAGTATACTGAGACGTAGTTTTTTAGGGTGTAGTTCAGGAAGGATTCGGCGGGGAAGAGTTTTCCCAGCACCACGGGCAGCTTGCCCGAAAGTTCCACCGGCCGGGTCTGGGTGGACCCTGTGAAGATGGCCTTGCAAAAGTAGATCGATGCCCCCGGGGCCAGGAGGTTGATGGCGATTCCGGAAATGGTCTGGTCCGCCTTAAAGGTGATGGAGGCCAGGGCGTGGAGACAGCCGAAGAAGGCTCCTGCCAGGGCGCCGCCAAGCAAGCCGATCCAGGGGCTGCCGGTTAGCACTGATACTGCGGCGCAGGTAAAGGCGCCGATGGTCATCTGCCCTTCAATGCCGATGTTCACCACCCCGGAGGTTTCACTCATGATACTGCCCATACCCGCTATGATTAGCGGGGCGGCGTAGGTCAGGGTAGAGCTGATGAGCAGCCCTATATCGGAAGCGCTGAGTATCATAGGGGCCTCCCTTCTTTTTTTGCTTTGATGAATTTTATCAGCACCCGGAAGGCGCCCATGATGGCAATGGAATAGATGATCACCCCGATGATCACGTTCACCAGTTCGCTGGGGGCGCCTATGGTGTTAAGTTTACTGCTCCCGTATTTCATTCCTCCATAGAAGAGCCCCGCGAAGAGGGCGCCTATGGGGTTGATGCCCCCGATCATGGACACCGATATGCCATCGAAGCCGTAGCCTTCCTGTGCGGCAAGCTGGGTGATCCGTCCCACCACTCCCAGGACCTGGGTGGCCCCGCCCAGCCCGGCCAGAAGACCGGAGATGCCCATGCTGGTTACTATGGACCGGGCAACCGGGATGCCCCCGTACTCCGCAGCGTTTCTGTTGAACCCCACTGCCCGCAGCCTGTAGCCCAGGGTGGTTTTGTTCAGGATGAGCCAGCAGAGGAATACCGCAGCCAATGCCAGGAGCATCCCCCAGTGAACCTTGACGGTACCCAGGGTTTCCCGGAAGGCATCGGTGTAGATACGGGATGTTTCGGCAATATCCTGGGAGGCGGTGGAACTGGGTTTTTTGAAAGCCGGGGACATGACCAGAAAGTTGGAAAGGTAAAAGGCTATCCAGTTGAGCATGATGGTTACGATAACTTCATGGATACCCTTGTAGGCCTTCAGAAACCCTGCGATACCTCCTAAGCAGGCCCCTGCAAGGCCCCCGGCCAACACACAAACTATACCGTGGATACCCGCAGGCAGGGGCAGGAGCAGGCTTACTGCCAGAGCGGAGATGCCCCCCATGATATATTGCCCCTCGGCCCCGATGTTGAAGAGTCCGGTCTTAAAAGCAAAGGTAACCGCCAGGCCGGTAAAGATGATAGGCGTGGCGTACTGTACCGAGTACATGATCGTTTTGAAGGAGCCGAAAATGCCCAGGAACAGGGTGGCGTAGGCGCTGATGGGGTTAAACCCCGTGATGAGCAGTATCAGGGATCCCGCCAGGAGGCCGATAAAAATTGCCAGGAGGGTATAGAGGAAGGTATCGTTCCATATACGGGTTACTATCCGGGGCCGTTTGAGAGCCGGGCCGGATTGTTCGGGCCCCTTTGCCGGATCGGATTGTTCAGACCGCTTCATTTGCCGTTCCTCCCGCCATCATAAGTCCCAGGGTAGATTGATCCGCCCTGTCCCCGGACATACTGCCGACGATCTTCCCCCGGAACATCACGTCAATGCGATCCGATAGGTTCATGATTTCACTCAATTCAAAGGAAACTAAAAGCACCGCCTTTCCCGCGTCCCGCTGGGCTACGATGTAACGGTGCACATATTCAATGGCCCCCACATCAAGGCCCCGGGTGGGGTTGACGCAGATGAGCAGCTTTTTGTCGTTGGTCACTTCCCGGGCGATGATAAGCTTCTGCTGGTTTCCCCCGGAAAGGCTGCCCGCCCTGTGTTCCGCGCAATCTTCGGGCCGGATGTCGAATTTTTCGATCAACTGTTTTGCATGGGCAGTGATACTGTTTTTTTGCAAAAAGCCGTGGCTGGAAAATTCCTGCTCCTTCACATTCTGGAGCACCAGGTTCTCCGCCACCGAAAAATCCAGCACCAGACCGTGTTTCTGCCGGTCTTCCGGGATGGATGAAACTCCACTATCAAAGATCATCCTGGGTGACTTGTTGAAAATATCTGTCCCGGAAATGGTGATCGATCCGGACTGGGCTTTTCGGAGCCCTGTCAGGGCGGAGACCAATTCGGACTGGCCGTTACCGTCTACCCCGGCTATACCCACGATCTCCCCGGCCCGCACCGAAACGGAAAGGCCGTTTACCGCAGGGTGGTCCCAGTAATCCCTGACCACCAGATTTTCTACTTTTAGCGTTACATCACCGGGATGGGCAGTTTTTTTATGGGTTGAAAATTCTACTGCCCGGCCCACCATCATGGAGGCAAGATCCTGTTCGCTCACTTCTGATACCGTAACCGTATCGATGGTCTTCCCGGAACGGATGATGGTACAGCGATCCGCCATGGATTTAATTTCCGCCAGTTTATGGGTGATGATGATCACCGTCTTTCCTTCGCTTACCAGGTTCTTCATGATTATCCCCAGTTCTTCTATTTCCTGGGGGGTAAGGGAGGCAGTGGGTTCGTCGAGGATCAGTATTTCTGCGCCCCGGTAGAGGACCTTGAGGATCTCTACCCGCTGCTGCATACTCACCGAGATGTCTTCCACCTTCGCATTGGGGTCCACTTTCAGCTCATAGCGCTCGATCAGGGCCTGCACGTCCGAGCGGGCTTTTGCGGCGTCTACCACCCCAATAGCCTTTACCGGTTCCCTGCCCAAAATAATGTTTTCCGTAACCGTAAAGGGCGGTACCAGCATAAAATGCTGGTGCACCATGCCGATGCCGTATTCAATCGCCCGTGAAGGGGAGTCAATGGTTACCTTTTCGCCTTTAATAAAGATGTCTCCGGAATCCGGCTGGAGAAGCCCGTAGAGTACATTCATCAGGGTGCTTTTGCCTGCACCGTTTTCACCAAGGATCGCGTGGATAGAGCGCTGGGGGACCGTCAGGCATACATTGTCGTTGGCTTTGAAGGAGCCAAACATCATGGTGATGTTCCGCATGTCCACTGCCACTTGCAACGTAGTTTCCTGCGCAGGGGGCAATTCCTCGACCTTAGTATTGCTTAAAGCCATAACGACTCCTTCAAATTCTTTTTGACGGAATATCCGTATAGTATAGCATTTTTTTTAAAATATTGAAACCGGTAAACAAAAAAAACGGCAACGGAATCTCCGCTGCCGTTTTTAAAAACAGGCTTTGTTTAGTTAACCGCGGGTAAATTGTATTTGCCCGGGAAGAGGGCGTTAATTTCCGCGGCCGTGGCCGGGACTTTCTGCTCTCCGGAAATGATCTTTGCCTTGATGGCTTCCACATCCCGGATAACATCCGCCGGAATATGATTGCCCGTGGTGGCATAGCCGACGCCGTTGTTTTTCAGATTGTACAGCAGGGTACTGCCGGGAACATAGGTGCCTTTCCGTAAAGAATCGGAAACATCGTAGAGGGCATTATCAACCCGCTTGAGTGCGCTGGTGAGCACATTGTTGGGGGCTATGTAGTTCTGGTCCATATCGACCCCGATTGCCCACTTGTTCTGTTCCCTGGCGGCCTCAATGACCCCCGCGCCGGTACCACCCGCAGCGTGGTACACAATATCCGCGCCCGCAGCAAAGTACTGGTTGGCGATATTCTTACCCGCAGCAGGATCACCGAAGGAACCGGAATACTGACCCATTATCTGTGCATTGGGATTGGCGGTAAGAACCCCCGCATAATAGCCGACCGCGAAGGTTTCCATGGTGGGGGATGAAATCCCGTTGACATGGCCCACCTTCCCGGTCTTGGTGACCTTACCGGCAATGTAGCCCACCAGGAAAGAACATTCTTCGGCGGAGAACACTATCCCGGTGACGTTCTTGTTGGGAACATCAGAGGCAGCGTAGGCATAGTCTACGATGGCAAACTGCTGGTTCGGATAATCTTTGCCGGCCTGGGCAAAAGCATCCCCAAGCATGAAGCCAACGCCCCAGATAAGATCGCTTTTCTGATCCACAAAGGTGTCAATATTTGGGGTATAGTTGCTTTCATCCTTGGATTCAATATAGCTCACATTGGCGCCGGTTTCGGTGCGGAGCCGCTGCAACCCTTCCCAGGCACTCTGGTTAAAGGACTGGTCATTGACCCCGCCCACATCGGTTACCAGGCCGATCTTTGTAATCTTCTCACTGCTCTGTGCAGCTTGCGGCGCTTGGGTCGTTTTTTTCTGACAACCCGTAAAGATAAGCGCAAAGGCTAAAAAAACGGCTGCCACTAAAAGGAAGCCTCTATTTTTTCCATATATCATTTCTGTTTCCTCCAATAAGATGGTAATAGAAGGGGAAACCCCCTGTCAAGCATTATGCCAGGGGGTAACTGAACTTAGGTGAATTAGGGCGCCTTTGAGGGCGACACGGTCCACTTGGTATAATTGCCGCTGACGTTCTTATCCAGCCGCGGGGGTTTGACCGATTCCCCCTTTGCGGTCCTGGCCTTCAGGTATTCCCCGATGATCAGGGTTGCGGAACCGCCCACAGGGCCGAATTCCGGGGTTTCTGCGGCCACAAAGTAAACCCGGTCCTTGCTGTCCGTGTTGACTCCGGTAGCTTTGAACCAGCCGTAGCTGTCATTTTCCGCGCTGGCGCTGAGGCGGTAGCTATTCAGGGCTACCTTGATGTCCGGTGCTGTGTGCTCCGCCAGGGGCCGTCCCTTGTACACCGCATTCTTTATCCGCTGGCCCACAGGATTCCCCGCGTATACCTCGTAGCTCACCCCGTAGACATGGTCCAGGCCGTAGCCGCTTCCTTCTACGGCATTCCCGTTTACGGTGTAGTATTTTGCCGTTTCCTCCATCCAGGCCAACAGTTCCGGCCCGCTCAATTTGATGCCGTAGAGCAGGTTGTTATCGAATTGATAGAGATCGTAGATGTTCTTCAGGCTGATGCTGGCGGTCTTTGCGCTCCCTTCAAAGAGGACCGAGGGGATCCAGTTGTTCCGGTGAACATCTGCGGTGATGGAAACATCCGCCCCGCCGGCGGCCCAAAGCTGGGCTTCGGAAACCAGATCGTAGGCATCACCCTGGGTGATGAAGAAATTGTTCACTTTGTCCCAGGCGCCGTCTTCGGCGGACAGGGTGGCGATGGGCACCTGCACAAAGGCGTCGGCCTTGGTGTAGTAGGTTTCCATCAGGGCTTTCAGGCCCTCGTCATCGGCCACATCTGCGTTAAGGGCAATTTGTTCGCTTTCCAGGGCCACAGCATAGGTACCGTCCTTGTTAAGGGTGACAATGTTTTTGGTAACATTATTGCACCCTGCATTCAGGTAGGGAACGTCCTTGCCGTCCTTGTTTTTGACAAGCTCGGTTCTTGGGGTATGGTCATGCCCGCCGATTACCAGATCAATGCCTGTGGTGTTTTCGATAAGGTGACGCATCTGGTTTTCTTTGTTGCTGTTGTTTACCTCGGAAACCCCGAAGCCGGAATGGGCTGCTGCAATGACGATATCGCATTTTTCAACGTTCTTAAGCTGCTTGCTCCAGTATTGGGTCCACTCGTAGGCATAGGTCTGGGCGGTGTTGTCACTGTGGGAAAACAGGGTGTCTGGGTAATGGCTGCGGGGATCCCAGTTGGGGACATTCACGTTTTCAAAACCCAGGATGCCAACCTTAAAGGTTTTGCGCCCAACCTTAAAGGTTTTGACCACATAGGGCACAAAGTTGCTCTTTGGGGTACCGTCGGGATTGAGGATATTGGCCGCCACTGCGGGAACCGCCGGGGAAGAATTGAGCACCGCGTCGATTCCCGGGGGCATGGCGTTTTTCATCCTGGCGGATTCGGGAACCGCCGCAAGCTGGGTAGTGTTCATGCGCAGCATGTTGTAGAACTTCTGCTGAATGTCCACGGTGTAGTTGTACTCATGGTTGCCCGGTACAAAGGCGTCATACCCTATATAACGCAGGCTGATGGCCATGGGGTTCCAGTCGCCCCCCTCGGAGTTGACATTGAAACTGGTCATGGCAGAGCCCTGAATGATGTCCCCGGCATCAATAAGCAAGGTATTGGCACCGTATTGGGCGCGCTGTTCCTTGATTACCGTTGCTGTTTTCAGATAGGTGTTGTTAACACTGCGGCCGTTCAGGGGGTTGATGTTGTAGATCCTGCCGTGCATATCCGTGGTGGTCAGAATGGCCAGTTCCACTGAATCGGGGCCGTCCCCTGTACCCGGTCCTGAAAGACAGGACGACATCATTACTAAAGGCGCCAGTAATACTGCTGATAGTATTGCCGGGCCTTTCCATTTTTTAGAAAATCCTTTGAACATAAAAACTCCTCCATAAATAATATTCATAATAGTATTAGTATACTAATACTTAATATGCTGTTTAAACCCATCAGGCCCCGCTGTCTGTTATATGTTCCGCACCCCGCTGGTCAAGTACCTTTAATGAACTAAGTATCAGGTGAAGAAAGGTGCGGCCATTTTCTTCATAGGAATCGAGGCGGCCTGTGACTTCCACCCAGCTATGGGCTGCGGGGTAGGGGTCGTCCCAGGAAACCTCAAACCCAAGCCTGTTATCCGCGCCCTCATGGCAGGCCGGGCCAATCCGGTCCACATAGTAGTAGCTCAGGCCCAGGGCCGGGTAGTCTTCCTTTTCAAGAGACCCTTCGTAGCGTATGGTCTTACCCAAATACTTGTTTCTGTTAACATAAATATCAATAACCTGGGGGAGAAAAACAGATTCCGTGATTTCAACCACATCCTCTGGCTGCTCGTATTTCTGCGCGGGGAACTGCGTTGCAAGTGGTTCCAAAGGGTGGGCCGCCGCCGCCGCCAGGAGACCCGGTTCGGGCTCCTCTGTAAGCTCCTCCTCATCCGGCTCTATCTTTTCTGCGGCCCCTGTTAACCCGACACCGGATTTTCCCCGGCTGTTACAACCCGGGACAGAGACGAGGATGAAAAAAAAGCATAGGCCAATGGTAATGGCTTTTTGAATGGCAATCCCTCCCGGAATGTAGCACACTAAAGACTACAAGCTAGTCGGCATATTGTCAAGGGGAAAAATATGCCCGAAGATTTTAGGTTTTGTTTTTACTACTAAAATCCATGTTTCACCAACAGAATACAATACTCTTTTACAAAACTATTTGATACTAAAATTGAATTTCGGAAAAAGGAATATTTCAAAATTTCTCTGGAGAGGATTAACGTGGTAAAAGGAAAGTGGATAATCAATGTAGAAGAGATGCGGTGTAAAAATTGGGCCAACGGTTTTGAAATGATTTTCCATCTGGATGAAAACAGGACGCTGGTTGGTAAAATCATGCCCCTTCCAAGGGGATTAGCCGCCAGTATTTCCCAGCCCCATGATTTGGTTATTTTTTTATACCGCCTTTGGCGAAGGGCAACCCGTCTTTTTTATAAAGCTTATTACCGGCGTTTACCCGGGCTGGAGTATAAGTGGGCCTCATATACGGGACAGGTGGAAACCGAAAAGTTTTTCAATGTTCTCTGCGATCTGCTCTCCCATTACCCGGATGGCTGTTCCCCGGAGTTCCGCCGCCAAAGTATAATTTTCCGCCACCATTCCTGGATCAGCCGCTTTGCCTCGATGAGGGACCGGCGCTAGCCAGGGTGAGTCGGTTTCCAGGAGCAGCCGATCCTGGGGCACAAAGGGCAGGGCTTCCCGCAGATTAGGGGCGTTTTTGTAAGTAAGGTTTCCTGCAAAGGAAATATAGTACCCCAGGTCCAGAAAGGTCCGGACTTCTTCTTTGCCATAGGAAAAACAATGTATCACCCCAATCACATCAGGCCGCCTTGCCAGGATCGCCGCAGTTTCCTTAGGGGCGTCCCGGGAGTGTATGATAATGGGAAGGTTCCGCCGCTTTGCCAGATCCAGCAGCATCTCCAGCAGTTCCTCCTCCCCGGCCTTGTCCAGCTCTGTCCCTGGGGGCAGTTCCTGATGATGGTCCAGCCCGCATTCCCCTACAGCAAGCACCAGTCCCGGCGGGGCTGCGGCGATGCAGGCTTCCAACTGGGGAACCAGTTCCCCCCTGCCCGCAATAGCCTCCGGGGTAGGCCAGAGCCCCCCGCTGAACCGCACCCGCTCAAACCGGGAAAAGGCCCCTATACGCCCGCTCAGGTCATCCGCCTCGGTCCCAATGTCGATGATACCTCCGAATCCCCCTGCAAAGAGCTCCCGTATCCGGGTTTCTGTGTCTATTATGGGGCCCTTTTGGGCGGGGAGATCCAGCTTGTCCAGCATGGAAAGGTGGGCGTGGGAATCGATTAACAGGGGCTTATCTGCGGGAAGTTCCGGAATGCTCATAGTTCTTGACCATAGCGAAGAGCTTTGGTAGTATCAAGGGGTAAAATGCCGGGGTGTTGGAATGGTAGACAACGGGGACTTAAAATCCCCTCCCCGCAAGGGGGTACGAGTTCGAGTCTCGTCCCCGGCAAAAAAAAGAGCGGCAAAGCCCAGTGGCCTTACCGCTCTTCACTTCCTTTTTAATATGTAACCAGATTCCGCTTACAGCTTAAACAGCAATTCCTCAAATCCCGGGAAGGGCCAGGCGTTCTTGGCCACCAGCTTCTCCAGGGCGTCACCCTTGGAGCGCAGGGTCTCCATGGCGGGGCGGACCTTTTCAAAGTAAGCCTTGGCCTGGGCAAAGTTTTCTTCGGCGCCCTGGGCTTCCGAGAGGACCGTCTCCAGTTTGGCCGCATCGTCGAAGAGTTCCGCCGACAGCTCGGCGATTTTCTTGGCCCGTTTTTCCTGGGAGGCGCTGGCGGCGCCTATGGCTGCCAGGGAGGATGCGTCCCGGGCCAGGGAGGCGGCATAGGAGGTGACCGCCGGGAAGATGGATCGGCGGGCCATTTCGATCATGACCCCCGCTTCGATGTTGATCTGCTTGGAGTATTTCTCCAGGTAGATATGGTAGCGGCTTTCGGACTCTTCCTTGGTAAAGACCTTGTGGGTCTCAAAGAGGGAAATAGTTTCGCTGCGAGTGAGCACCGAAAGGGCGTCCACAGCATTTTTAACATTTGGGAGACCCCGGCGCTCGGCTTCCCGGACCCATTCGTCGGAGTAGCCATTGCCGTTGAATACCACCCGGCGGTGCTTGGAGTAGGATTCTTTGATGACCGCTTGCAGGCCATCAATTTTGTTGGAAGCTTTTTCCAGTTTGTCGGCGAATTCCGAAAGCACCTGGGCCACCGCTACGTTAAGGTAGGTGTTGGGGGTGGCTATGGACTGGGAGGAGCCCACCATGCGGAATTCAAATTTGTTTCCCGTAAAGGCGAAGGGGCTGGTCCGGTTCCGGTCGGAAACATCCTTGGGAAGGTTGGGGAGGCTGGTAACCCCCAGCTTGACCTTCACCCCGGATTCGGATTTGCCCGAGACCTTACCCTCGGCAATATTGTCCAGGATTTCTGTTAAGGGGCCGCCAAAGAAAATCGACACGATGGCCGGGGGAGCCTCGTTGGCGCCCAGGCGGTGGTCGTTGGCGGCAGTGGCCACAGAGGATCGGATCAGCAGGGCGTAACGGTCCACCGCTTCCACCACCGCAGTGGCGAAGAGGAGGAACCGGGCGTTGGACTCCGGATTTTCCCCGGGCTCAAAGAGGTTGATCCCGTCGTCGGTAGCCATGGACCAGTTATTGTGCTTCCCCGATCCGTTTACCCCCGCAAAGGGTTTTTCGTGGAGCAGCCCCTCCATGCCGTGACGGCGGGCTACGCTCCGGATAGTTTCCATCACCATCTGGTTCCCGTCCACCGCAGCAGTGCTGTTGGCGTATACCGGGGCAATTTCAAACTGGTTAGGCGCCACTTCGTTATGCTGGGTTTTGGCGGGGATCCCGATTTTCCACAGCTCGTAGTTTAATTCGCGCATAAAATCTGCGACCCGTTCCTTGAGGGCGCCAAAATAGTGATCCTCCATTTCCTGGCCCTTGGCAGGGAGGGCCCCAAAAACGGTCCTGCCCGTAAGCATGAGGTCCGGGCGCTGGTCGTAGAATTTTTTGTCCACCAGAAAGTATTCCTGTTCGGGGCCAACGGTGGTGTATACCCGTTTGGCAGTTTCGTTCCCCAGGGCGCGGAGTACCCGCAGCGCCTGTTTGTTCAGGGCGTCGATGGATTTGAGCAGGGGCACCTTTTTGTCCAGGGCCTGGCCGTAGTAGCTGATGAAGGCCGTGGGTATGCACAGGGTGGTGCCTGTGCGGTCCTGTTTGAGGAAAGCCGGGCTGGTCACATCCCAGGCAGTATAGCCCCGGGCTTCAAAGGTGGCGCGGAGGCCGCCGGAGGGAAAGCTCGACGCATCGGGTTCGCCCTTGATAAGTTCTTTGCCGGAAAATTCCATGATCACCCGGCCGTCTCCGGTGGGGGAAATAAAGGAATCGTGTTTTTCCGCAGTCAGCCCGGTTAAAGGATGGAACCAGTGGGTAAAGTGGCTGGCCCCTTTTTCTATGGCCCAGTCCCGCATAGAGGCGGCTACAACCTCCGCCGCTTCCAGGGTCAATTCCTTTTCGCCCTCCTGGACCGCCAGGATTTCCTTGTAAATATTCTTGGGCAGCCGCTCGCGCATGACTGCATTAGAAAAACTGTTGGAGCCGAACAATTCGGCTACCGGGGTCTTGGTAAAATCAATGCCGCCTTCGCAGCAAGGATCGGAACAACTCATATACATCCTCCGTTATTAGAATTTCATTTGTATTATTATGTAGCAAGAAATATGCCAAGTCAATGAAATTGCCCGGAATAGTATACGATTTTTACATCCTCAGGGGTCTAATCTAATTAATTGTGATAAAAGGAATTATGAGGCGGCGCATTTCTGCGGGATTTCTCTTGCAGGGGGTGTGATAGGGGAGGGGGGAAGCAAAATATGATAAAGATACAGAAATGTAGTTTTTGGGGTAAAACATACATTTGTGTAGGGTTTGTTTTGTGCATTGATGGGGAAAACTTCTTGGCGCCTCACCCGCCAACCGGAATCTCTACCTTCACTATGGTACCTTCGCCCCTCTCGCTCTCAATCGCCAGGCGTCCCCGCAAAATTGCCGCACGCTCATACATACCCCGAATCCCCAACTGGGCCGAAGCTGACCCGCCGGCAAACCCCTCGGCTCCAGGGCGGTAAACCGGCGGGTCAAAGCCCTTCCCGTCATCAGAAACACTGATGCACAGACCGGCGCCATCTTCTCTGTATTGCACATTCCGCATGGCCCGCACAACTACTACGATTTCCGAAGCATTCGCGTGTTTTTCAATATTGGTCAGGGCCTCCTGGACAATTCGGAAACACTGTAACTGCATTTCTTCACTCATCGGATCAAGCCGCAGGGTATCCTCTATATCGATACGGCAATCAATCCCTGTGCGCTTGCCGTAATCGTAGCAAAGCCGCCGCAGCGCGTCGGGCAAACCCTGAAAGATGAAGTCCGGGGGTACCAGGGTGTCGCAGATAGACCGCACCCGCCTGATAAGCCCCTCCAGGGCCGCCGCGATTTCCGCGCAAATATCATTACGCTCCCGGGCATCGGAAACCCGCTCTATCTTCCCAACCCGCAAGGCCAGGTAATGCAGGTCCTGGGCCACCGTGTCGTGGAGTTCCCGGGCAATCCGGGACCGCTCCTGTTCCAGAGCCAGCATCATTTCCCGGGAAAAAACCTGTCCGTGCTGTTCCCGTTTGCGGGCATGGCCCAGGGCCCGGTAGAGCTGCCATACCGCCAGGGTCGCCACGGCCATTAAAAAAGTAAAAATCAGGAATAGATGAAGATACGTTTCGTTAATGGAATCCGCCAATTCCCCGTCCACCATCTGCCACCGGATCAATGCCCGGCGAATCTCCATAACCAGGGCCAGCGCATCCTCCCGCCGCCCTGCTTCCAAAGCCGCCGTAAAGGAAGCGGTCAAATCCTTCAGCTCCCGGACCTCGGTCTCCTGGGAAAAGGGAAATATCCGGTTGACCGGGGAAGCTAAAAAACCACCCACGTAGGCGGTGAAATCATCCATGGATCGGCGAAACTGCCCGCCGGCTTCCAATTCCTGCTCCACCGCCAGCCACAGTTCCGCAGCCCTATGGGCCGTATACTTCCCATCGGAATGCCCGCCGGTTTTGCCCTCTGCTCCGGGGGTTTTCAGGGGAACCAGGAGCCCGTACAGAGGAATAAGCATACATACTAAAAGCCATTTTTTTGATCCCATAGACTCGCTAAACCTCCTGTTCCGCCGATAGCCAATAAGTGCGGTATGGATTATAGTGTAAACCATGGGGACAAATTCATCCACCATATACAGGGTAAAGCTCGTTTTATGCTGCCTCTTTGCGGTGGGGGCCAACTTTTTATTAACCCGCTTTAAGGGGGATGTACTCGCCCTGCCCCTGTACCTGGACACCCTGTTTACCTGTGCCGTCACCTTTGCTGCGGGCCTTTTACCCGGTATCTGTACCGCAGTGCTCACCGCTACCACATTCCCCTACATTTTCTATGGGGTCCACAAGGATACCCTGTTTGTCCTCTGTTCCATCGCAGAAGTTCTGTTGATATGGAGCTTCCGCCGCCGTCTTTCAGAAGAGAAGGGCGCTCCGGTCCAGGTCTCTTTTGTCAACAAAGTTGCAGTCCTGTTTATCCTGGCAGTTTTCGCCTGCCTCATGGAAAGCCTTTTGGGCGGGGTGATTGATTATTTTCTTTTTAATTTTTGGGGTGAAACAAAATTCAGGTATTCCCCGGAGGATCGGTTCAAGCTGGGGCTTCTGCGGAATAATATGCCCCTGCTCTGGGCGAGCATCATTTCCCGGCTCCCCATCAACATAGTGGACCGGTTTATCGTGATTTTTGGCGGGTATAGCGTGTCATTGGGGATTAGGAAATTTTTCAGGGGGCGCTAGGCGGCTTCACCGGAAAGAGTAAAGCCGCATTCTTGTACTACGCTGTTAATGCCACGGCGAATCATTTTAACATCTGGAATAACAAAAACAGCGGGATTATTTTTCAAGGTACGGTCTCCCGTACCCTGAGCCGGGCGGGGAAGGGCTTATCCCGCTTGGTTAGCCGGGATAAGCCCTTGAGATCGTCTATTTGCCTGACCCTGTAATTAAGGGCGTACTGGATACGGCGGAGCTTTTCGGCCTTTTTAGCGCCCTTGTGGGCAAGGCCCCGGGCCGGTTCCGCTGTCGCCGTATCCATACTAGCGTCCTTTATTCTGCTGCAACGTCAAGATAGGCTATATGGGCGCTGGTGGTGCTGCCGCCTCCGTTGAGGAAGGTGCTGCCGCTTCCAACGGCGATAAACCGATTGTTCCCAAAGGCTATGCTGTAAATCTCATGGGTTCTGAGGAATGTGCTATCGGATGACAAGGTCCAGGTTGCGCCATCGTCCTTGGAGGTAGCAATCTTGCCGCCTATGCCGCCGGCGACCCAGGTGCCGTTCCCATAGGCTATGGCTCGGACCCCAGAGATCCAGCCTGAGGTGTAATCAAATGGGTTGTTCGTTACCTTCGTCCAGGTTGCGCCGTCGTCCGTGGAGGTAGCTATATCGCGGGAGCCGACGGCGATCCAGGTGCCGTTCCCATAGGCTATGCTTCTGAAATCGTTGTCGATGCCGGAGGCGCTGCTGAATATGCTCTGCTCTATCTTGACCCACGTGCTGCCATTGTTTATGGACTTTGCCATAGAGCCGCCTGAGCCGCCGCCGATCCAGATGCCACCCCCATAAGCCATGGCGCTCATGTAGGTGCTGGCTGCTGATGTCTGCGTCCAGGTTCCGCTATGACTAGAGTAAGCTACCTTGTTGTTCCCGGCGGCGACAAACCTGTTGTTCCCATTGGCTATGCCCGAGATAGCGGTGGTACCGAATGAGCTATTCGCTGCCAGCGTCCAGGTTCCGTTTTCGCCAGTGTCGGAGCTGGCTATCTCGCCGTTAGAGCCGACGGCGACCCATTTGCTGTCCTCGATTGAGTCGGCTTTGCCATAGGCTATGCCGTTGATGTTATAGCTAAATGGGCTCACTGCACCTGCCCAGGTTATGCCATCGTCTGTAGAGTAACGTATCCTACCGGCTTGGCTGACAGCGACCCATTTGTCGGTCCCATTATAGGCTATGCCTGTTATCCGAGACCCGAAAGCATCTAAGTCAGAGTTTGACATCGGCGGCGCCGTCCAGGCGGGGCCTGTGTAGGGATCGCTCACGGTTATCGTAAAGTCCTTGATGTAGTCGGTGGAAGGCGTCTTTCCGTTGGCAATGGTGGCGGTTATGGTAAGGGTTCCCCCTTCGCTGGGGGTAAAGCTGGTTCCGGTTATTGCGGTAACGCCCGCGCCCGCCGTTTTGACGCTCCACACGATGTCCTGGTTGGTGGCGTTATCAGGCGTCACGGTTGTGTAGGGCGCTTGGTAGCCGCCGTTTGAGTAATAGTTGTTTAAACCGATCAACGTATTTTTGATGGCGGTTTCAGGGACGCCTGAAATGTCTGTTACCGGCACGAAAGCGGCGGCAACGCTTATCGAGAATTCCTGGGTGTAGTTGGAGGACTCCGTCAGTCCGTTAGTAATGGTTGCGGTGAGGGCAACGGTTCCTTCTGCGGAAGGGGTAAAGGTGTTTCCGCTTATGGTTCCTTTGCCTTCGGGGACGGTCCATACGATGGTTTTGTTGGTGGCACTAGCAGGAGCCACGGTTACGGCGCTTAAATCAAGCGGAGCATCCACATACCATGCTGTGGGGACCTCTGAAATGTTTGTAACGGCTGTAAAAGTGGCGGTGTCATTAATGGTTATCGTAAAACTCTCGGTATAATTCGAGGATAACGTCAGCCCGTTGGTAATGGTACCGGTTATAGTAACGGTTCCAGCTGCGGCAGGGGTAAAGGTGCTTCCGCTTATACTGCCCGCGCTTGCAGGGACGCTCCACACGATAGTCCTGAAGGTGGCGTTATCAGGAGCCACGGTTACGGTGCTTAAATCAAGCGCTGTATTTATGGTTCCCGTTGTGGGTACGTTGGTAATGCCCGTTACCGCTACAAAATTGTCGGGGTCAATAATGGTAATAGTAAAGCTCTGGGTGTAATCGGAGGAAACCGCCGCCCCGTTAGTAATGGTGGCGGCTATGATTACGTTTCCTTCTGCGGTAGGGGTAAATTTACCTCCGCTTATGTCGGTAACGCCCGCGGTGGAAGAGGTGAGGCTCCACACTATGGTCTGGTTGGTGGCGTCAGCAGGATCCACGGTTGCGCCGCTTAATGAAAACTCCACGTCTTTGACTCCGGTTGAGGATACCCCTGAAATGCCGGTTACCCCTACGAAGGGAGGGGTGTAGGGGTAGTTAGGAGGGCTGGTAGGGTCGCCGCTGCTATCATCACCGCACGCGGTAAACGCCAAACCCAATGCCAGCACGGCTGCCAGCAAACTAAAGAATCGAAGCTTTTTCATAGAAAAGCCTCCTTTTTGTCTATGAACCGCCCCATAGGGGGCAGCTTCTTTCATGCCGCACAAGCGGCGCGAAATACAGGGGACATGAAAACGCCGCTTTTTTGTCCCCGGGGCGGAACAATAAAAGCGGCGTTTTTTCGTGAAGATATAAGTTGTAACGTTTGTAAATTCGAAATTACATGGGGGGGGGGGGGGGGGGGTAATAGTAACAGTAATACTGCTTTTTTATTAAACAGTAAATTCAGAAAAATGTAGATAATCGGCAAAAACGCATAGACCATTAGTACCCCCTTTGTTTTTTGCGGTTTACACCCCAAAAAACCATTTTGGTAAAAGGTACTATGAAAAAACCATTTTGTCTCGAAAATTTGGATAATTCTTTCAGAAAAAAGCAATTTTACTAAAAATATTTTTTTAGAACCGGGAGTCAACTCCCGACTTTTGATAAAACAGGGAGTTTGCTCCCGGTTTGTAGGATCGCACTATTACTGTGCGGTGTCTCTACAGGCTCCCTAATTCTTCCCGCTTTGTAAGCCCTGTCTTAAAGTAAATATGGCTGATATGGTTTTCCACAGTATGCAAACCAAGGGAGAGCGCCGCAGCAATCCGCGGATTATCATAGTTCTGTTTAACCAGGGCCAGTACATCCCGTTCCCGCTTGGTAAATTTGGCGTACGCATCGGTCTGGGCATTGATTTTAATCTCCAGCCGGGGATCGATAAACAGCTCCCCCCGCATCACCGTATCAATGGCCTGTAAAAGTTCTTTTTCGCTGGCCGATTTTGGCACATAGCCCATGGCCCCGCTGTCCATAGCTGACCTGATCCGGAAGGGGTCTTCATACACCGAACACACCAACACTGCGGGTATTTTGGCTTTCCGCAGTTCGCAGTATTTTTTCAGGTGCCCAATAAAATCAAGCCCGTTCTCCTCTCCCAGCGAAATGTCCAGAATCACCACATCCACCGGGAAATGAAGCTCCATAACCCGCCGGGCTCCCTCCAGGGAAGGCGCCTCCCCCACAATGGCACAACGCCCCGTATCGGTCAGGCAGGAGGCCAAACCCCGCCGGGTCAGGGGATGGTCGTCAATCAGCAAAACTTTGATTTTATCTTTAGTCATACTTCTAACCTCAGATCGGCAAATTAAGTTGACTATAAACAATCACTGAAAAAGAAACAAGCCGTGGGAAATTTACAAAAAAATGTAGAGACAGAATTGACAAATACGCATAAATATGATATATTGTACGTATGGGGGATTTTACGAATAGAAAATTGACATTGAGCCTTGATTCAAATGTTATAGATTTTGCACATGATTTTTCCAGAAAAACTAATAAACCAATTTCGAAAATTGTTGAAATTTTTTTTTTGGAATTAAGAAATAGTAATACTTCCGGTTTATCTACATACTCACCGTTTCTTTGATAGCATTTTCGACAAGCATATTGAGAGAGATACCGCGTGCGGAAGCGGTGAGTACCGCTTTTCGGTGAAGGTCGGTACTTATCCGCACGTTAAACGACCCCTTGAACGGTTTTTCCGGTTCTTTGCCCTTTCCGGCACAAAATGCCAAATAGTCGTCAACAAAACCTTGTATAAATAGTCAAAAAAGACTAATTTAGGGTTAAGGTGGTTTTATGAGGACGGTCCAATTGAATATCGAACTCCCCAATCTGGTTAATTCAACCGAATTTGAGCTTAAAGCCCTGTTAGCTTCAAAATTATACGAAAGGGAAGAGCTATCCCTTGGCCAGGCGGCGAAGGTAGCAGGTTTGTCTAAACGGGCTTTTATAGAAATACTGGGGAATTATGACGTTTCGCTATTCTCCGAAAGCGAAGAAGATATACGCGCCGATATAGCAAATGCCTAGTATCATTTCTAATGCCAGTTGCTTGATTGTTTTATCCAATGTAGGGCAGTTGGATATTTTGCCCGGACTTTATGAAACCATCATTATCACCCCGGAAGTAACACAGGAATTTGGTATGCCCTTACCTAAATGGGTACAGGTGATCCCAGTCTCCGATTCCTATAAAATCCAAATGCTTCAAGGTTCACTTGATTTGTGTGAGGCAAGTACCATCGCGTTGGCTATTGAAACACAAAATTCCTTGATGATCCTGGATGATAAAAAAGCCCGGCGTGTCGCTCGGGATTTGAACCTTCAATTAACCGGTACTCTAGGGGTAGTTGCTAAGGCTTATAAAGCCGGATTGATTTCAGATATTTCAAAACTTATTGAGAATTTACGAAATAGTAATTTCCGTGTTCCCCGTAATTTTGAAACGATAATCCTTAACAAGGATATGAGTAGAGAGTAGTGAGCCAGGCGGTGCCAGGCACACTTTTGCCTGTTCGCTCTCTTGATAACCCATGTGGTATCTTGTTCCTTCTTAGTAATATTGAAAGGGGTAATAAATGGCCCTATCCGGAGACCTTAAATAAGCTTGCAAACGCTCTGGGGATTGAAGTTTTTGAACTTTTCAGACCGGAGAAAGCGCTTACTGAGGATATAAAGGCTTTGATGGACCGTCTTGTCCAGGATATATCAACATCCGTAAATAATTCCATAGAAAGTACCTATCAGCAGTACCGCCAGGAACCCCGGAAGAAATAAAAAGGCGGCACAGCCTGCGGGCTAAAACCCGTGCCATGCCGCCCTCATCGCTTTTTTACATACCCCCCAAGGGGGCTGACCTTCTTTTTACTGGCAGCCGTCTTATCCGATGGCCGCAGAGCCGGTTTCACCGGTACGGATCCGTATGCATTCCTCCACAGGTAGGATGAATATTTTTCCGTCCCCAATTTCCCCGCTCCGGGCGCCCCGGATTATGGCGTCTACCGTGGGTTTTACAAAGTTGTCATTCACCGCAATTTCGATGCGGACTTTCTTTAAAAGGTTCACCTCAATCTCAATACCGCGATACTGCTCAGTATAGCCTTTCTGTTGGCCGCAGCCCATGGCATTGGTAACCGAAATTTTGTAAACTTCGGACTTGTACAATTCCTGCTTAACTTCGTTCAGCACATGGGGCTGTATATATGCAATAATTAGTTTCATTCTACTCCTCCTTACATGTTACTGAAAATCTGGAAGCCTGCGTAAGCTTCCGACTTGTGTTCGCTGCGATCGAGCCCTATGGCTTCTTCTTTTACACTGACCCGCAGTCCTACTGTCGCCTTAATCAGGAGGAAGAGGATAAGACTGGTAACAGCCGCCCAGGCGCCTACGGCAAGAATGCCCAGGGCCTGAATTCCCAGCTGGGTGAATCCGCCGCCATGGAGTACCCCCACCGCAACGCCGTCCACCTGGCCCCAAATACCGACTGCTAGGGTACCAAAGATACCGCAGACCAGGTGTACCGATGAGGCGCCGACCGGGTCATCGATCTTGAGGACCTTGTCAATAAACTCGACCGACAGAACCACGAGCACACCGGCGATAAGGCCGATGGCAACCGAGGCCCCGGGACTTACCACAGCGCAGGGAGCGGTAATGCCTACAAGTCCTGCCAGAAGACCGTTCAGGGTCATGGAAGCATCGGGTTTCTTAAACCAGATCCAGGAGAAAAACAGCGCCCCTACCGCCCCCGCAGAAGCTGCCAGAAGTGTGGTAACGCAGACCCGGGCAATATTAAGGCCGCTCCAGATTCCGCCATCACCCACGGTGGCTATGCCGGTTGAAGCACCGTTAAAGCCGAACCAGCCGAAGAACAGAAGAAGTACGCCCAGGGCCGCATAGGGGATATTATGTCCCGGAAACGCTTTAACCGAAACTTTTCCGTCCGCCCCTTTGGTATATTTCCCGATACGAGGGCCAAGGACCGCAGCGCCAATGAGAGCTGCCCAGCCACCCACGGAGTGAACTACTGTGGAACCGGCAAAGTCGTGGAAGCCAAGCTGAGCCAGCCAGCCGTCGCCGCTCCATATCCAGTGGCCGGAAATGGGGTAAATAAACGCCGAAATAAAACAGGTATAAATCAGGTAGGATTTAAATTTGGTCCGTTCCGCCATGGCGCCTGAAACGATGGTCGCCGCAGTAGCGGCAAAAACCACCTGGAAAAACCAGGATTTGTAAAAGCCGCCGGAATCGAAGTTCAGTTCCATGGGACCATGGAAAAATTCCGAAGTGCCAATAAACCCGCCCTTATCCTGGCCGTACATGAACGCCCAACCTATGGCCCAATACACAAGCGCACCAAGACAGAAGTCCATCACATTTTTCATGGTAATGTTGGTGGCATTTTTTGCCTGGGTAAGCCCGGTTTCAACCAGGGCAAATCCGGCCTGCATGATAAAGACCAGGATGGCCCCTAAAAACAACCAAACCACATCCAGGGAAAACCCCAAGGATTCGATACTTTCCTCGGCAAAGAGGGAAACACCCCCCATACACAGGACAAGTATCCCCAAAATAATTAACCTTTTTCGCACCTTTTTGTCCTCCAATAAGTCGTATTAAAATAGAGGTTGCAAGAATCGTGCCATATTTTGAGAAAAGAGTTTAATTTTCGAGAAAAATTTGAAAATAGAAAAAAATTTAAAAATTAAGAATTAGAAGTAATAGATAAGAAAAGAAATTAGGGATTGTACATTCCTAATTTCTTACCCCAAATTTCTCATTGTAATAATTTCCTACCTTTTCGTACCCTTATTTTTAAATACCTACATTTTTGTTGCTCTATAAGAGCGCCAGTTGATGCCGTAGTGGTGGACCCGGAGGCCCATCTGCCGCTCGGTGATGCCCAGGCGGCGGGCAGCGGCGGCCATGTTACCGTCGGCGATTTTCAGGGCCTCCACGATAAGTTCCTTTTCCAGACGGGAAAGGGCCGCTTCCAGGGTGGTGGTGGGCTCCGTGTTGGTGGATACTGCGGACTGGAGGCTGGGGGGGAGGTCGTAGGAGTGGATCACCTGATCCTTGGAGAGGATTACCGCCCGCTCAATGGCGTTTTCCAGTTCCCGGACATTACCCGGCCAGGAATAGCTGGTCAGCAGGTCGATGGCGGGGGTGGAGATGCGCTTGATCAGTTTGCCGTTTTTGTCGGCGTATTTTTCCGCGAAGTAGTCTGCCAGGAGGACTATATCGCTCTTCCGCTCCCGCAGGGGGGGAATCTGCACGGGGAATACGTTGAGCCGGTAATAAAGGTCTTCCCGGAAACGGCCTGTCTTGACCTCCTCCTCCAGGTTACGGTTGGTGGCGGCTATGAGTCGGACATCAACCCGTATGGTAGAGTTCCCCCCCACCCGTTCCAGTTCCCGTTCCTGGAGCACCCGCAGGAGCTTTACCTGGACCTGGGGGGATAGCTCTCCCACCTCGTCCAGAAACAGGGTACCCTTGTGGGCCAGTTCGAAGCGACCCTTGCGCTGCTTGTCCGCCCCGGTAAAGGCCCCCTTTTCGTGGCCAAAGAGTTCGCTTTCAATGAGGCTTTCCGGTATGGCCGCGCAATTTACCTTGACCAGGGGGGCGCCGACCCGCTTGGAGAGCCGGTGGATTTCTGCAGCGATTAACTCTTTGCCGGTGCCGCTTTCCCCGGAGATGAGTACCGTGGCATCGCTGGGAGCCACCCGGAAGAGCATCTCGTAGACCCCCCGCATGGGGTTGCTGGTGCCGATGATCTCGCTCCCGGACATGACCCGGCCGCCCTGATCCCGGTTTACCCTCTCGTCGCTTGCCGTAAGCCCACTGTTCCGGTGCAGCCGGAACTGTTCTTCCATAATCCGTTCCCGGAGTTTGGCGGAGTCTGCAATTATAGAAGAAACCTTTTCCATAAAGGTCCGGTCCCAGATCATCTGGGCATCAATATCCTCGCTGCGAATGCGCCGTTCCGCGCTGAGGGTGCCGATTACATTGCCCCCGGACCGTATGGGGACGCAGTAATAGCTGAGCCCCGCCATATCTTCCTTGGTACGGGTTTTCGCCCGGTTGAGGAAGTGGGTTTCCCGGGAAAGATCCGGGACCATAATGGCGATCCCCGACTCAAACACCCGGCCCACCAGGCCTTCCCCCAGCCTATAGACCCCCCGGCCTTTTTGCTCGGCGCTTAAACCGTAGGCTTCTTCGACTTTCAGCAGCCCCGTGGCCCGGTCCAGCAGGGTCACCATGCCCCAGGACAGGCCCGCCCGTACTTCCAGGAGGCTGAGCAGGGGCCCCAGGGCGGTCCTCAGCTCTACATGCTTGTCAAAGGTACGGGCAATATCAAAGAGGAGCTCCAGCTCTTCCCGCTCCCGGTCCGCCCCGATGGCCTCAGAAATAATTTCAGATTTCGGCGTCATGGAAAGACAATACTACGAATATGTAGGTTTTGCTATAGGGCATTCCTTAAAATGTGTAAAAAGCATCCCATCCCGCTGTGTATAGCAATCGCTTTAAGGCAGCTATACCAGGATAAAGGCCGGGGCGGGCGGGCAAATCCCCCCGGCCCGTCTTTGGAATTCCCTGCCGGAGGAGACCTACTGGGCTCCGTAGGCAGACTCTACAAGTTAGGGCTGGGGGGATTTGCCCGCCCGTCCCGATCATCACCCAGTATATCCTCCATAAAATGATAATTGCTATCCAAAAGCTCAAGCCCTGGGGTATTTCTCCGATATTAGTAATGAGGAGACTCCTATGTTGGTAAGAAAATCGTTCTATCTTGTAGCAGCCGCCCTGATTATCGGCGGCATACACCTCTGGGCGGGGGATAATGCCTCTTTTGTTGATCTCGGCTTTTCCCCGGATGGTACGATATATATGTTCGGCCAGTATGGGGTGGAATCACCGACCCTCCGGCCCTGGGCGAGTTTAGGGGTTGTGGATGTCCCCCGGAATAACTATGTGCCTGAAGGCAGGGTTTCCTATACCCATACTGATCCGGTGGTGGCCGGCCAGGATGGTTCCGGGGCGCTCTACCGGCTTTTGACCCGGAATACAACTCTGGCGAACCGGTATGGGATCAGTTTTCTCCACCAGGGGCAGCCCCTCTATATTTCCCTGGACACCCCAAGCGGCTCCGGGAATGGAGGGGAACTAATTGAATTTCGGGATTTTGAGAAAAATCTGGCTTACCGGGCGACTCTTGTCCCCACTTTTGATGGGTATGGCAACAATCTGAAATCATCCTTTATCATTAATCTGGAAAGGACCGGCAGGGATGGGACTAAGCGGAACTATATCGTGGGCAGCCCCCAGATAAAACGGCCCCTGATTACGGGCTACCGCATACGAAAAGTCATGGTGGCCCCCCAGGACGGTTCTTTGATCTTCGTGATCGAGATGAAGAAACCCGGTGACGGAGGCTTCGATGTCCGTTATATGGTCGAAGCAATAAAACTCTAAGTTTTTTTCAACCCCCTAAAGTGTATTTTACCTCCGCCGCATAACTCAGGCGGAGGTTATTATGTCAAAGTACTATCGTTCTTTTTTTTGGGGTCTCTTCCTGCCCCTCCTGGGATTCAGTGCCTGTACCTGTTCCAACGAGCAGGCCATACAGCAGGTATTGGGGGCTAACGCGGAGACTCCCGTGTTTCTGGGGATCAAAGCAGTATCCCCTCAGGAAGTTCTGTTCGAATTTTCCCAGCCGGTTAGAGTTAGCTCCCTCTATTTCAATCCTTCCCTGGAGATCCAGTCCATTGGTGAGGGAAGCTCGGTGCAGGTGCAATTAAAAGAGGCCATGCATGGGGGAGAACGGATTATGGCGGATATCCTGGTGGAGGATGGGCGGGGGAACACCCTGGGGGTGCTGATCCCCTTCCGTTCCAAAAATGATCGTATCCCCAAACTGGTGATCACGGAACTGCGTACGGAATACGCAAACCCCAAGGCGGAATTTGTGGAGTTCCGGACCCTCAGCGCCGGTAACCTGGGGGCCCTCCGGCTTTTTATTGCCGGGACAGGCATGGCGGAACCGGTGTTCGAGTTTCCCCCGGTGGAGGTGGCAGCAGGTGAATACCTGGTCCTGCACCTGCGGACCATTGACCCCGCCAGTGTCAATGAAACAGACGGGGACCGAGGGCTCTCCCCGGGAACCGAGGCCTTTCCGGATGCCCGGGATTTCTGGGTCCCCGGATCGGTCAAGCGGCTGAGAAAAACCGACGTGGTCCTGCTTTTGGATCAGGATGACAAGGTGCTGGACGGGGTGCTGCTCAGCGAAAACCCCGATGCAGCCTGGGCGAAGGATGATTTGAGCCGGGCCGCAGAAATCCTGGGTTCCCAGGGCGCATGGCTAGGTCCCGCAGGGGAAAAGCTGAAGAAGCCGGGTCCCCGGGACGCCTTCCCAAGCAAGGGGGCCACCGCCACCCGGACCATCTGCCGGGAAGAGGCCTCAGCGGACAGTAATACCCTCCAGGACTGGTACATCTGCGACAGCAGCCAGGCCAGTCCGGGAAAGCCCAATAGCGACAAACGGTACCAGCCGAAGCCTTAGTGTTTGAAGCCCCGCGCCTTGCCGTTTGGCTTGCCTGCGGGGCAACGGCGGATACTTAGATATAGTCTTTAAAAAAGTTAACGATCTCGTACTTGGGCAGGGCGCCGGTCCGCTGGGTTTGCAGTTGGCCGCCCTTGTAAAGAGCCAGGGTGGGGACGGACACCACATTATGCTGCTCCGCCAGATCCCCCTGGGCGTCCACATCGACCTTGACTATCTTCAAGCGCCCGAGATATTCCTCTGCAATATCATCCAGCATGGGGGCCATCATCTTGCAGGGGCCGCACCAGGTGGCCCAAAAATCAACCAATACCGGGATCGGGGACTTAAGGACCTCCCCCTCAAAATTTTCTTTGGTTATCGCAATTCCGTTACTCATGGAAGACTCCTAATAAGTGATATCTAAAGTTTACTGAATATAGCAGTTTTATACAATAATTTGTGGCAGTCTTACTCCGCTGGTGTTAAAAAACTTACCGTTTTGACAACAAACTTCGGCTTACCGCAGTTCCTGCAAGCTGTACAATTTCTACCAGGATCAGGATGATGATCACCGCCGCAATGGTCACATCGGTTCTGAACCGGTAGTAGCCGTACCGTATGGCCAGATCGCCCAGCCCGCCGCCGCCTATGGCGCCTGCCATGGCGGAATAACCGATCAGGTTGATGATGGACAGGGCCAGGCCGGAAATTAGGGCGGGCATAGCTTCGGGGATTAGCACCTTCCGGATGATCTGTATATTGGTGGACCCCATGGCCCGGGCTGCCACCAGTACGCCGCTATCCACCTCTGATAAAGCAGCCTCAGCGATACGGGCCACAAAGGGGGCCGCCGCAATAGACAGGGGGATGATCACCGCCGTAGGCCCGATACTGGTTCGGATGATCAACCGGGTCAGGGGGATCAGCAGGATCATCAGGATGATGAAGGGGAGGGAACGGAACAGGTTCACGATTCGGGAAAGGGCATTGTAGAGCAGCCCCTGGGGGTTAAGCCCTACTGGGGAGGCATAATAGAGGAAGGCCCCCAAGGGAAAGCCCATGAGGCAGGCAAAAAAGGCCGAAGCCAGGGTCATAAAGACCGTTTCCCAGGTTGCCTGGGGAAGCATCTTTAGAATGGGTAAAAATTTATTCCAATCCATGGATCAGCTCCTTTGCCGCCTGGGTCGCGGGGGTATCAAACACCACCTGCACCGTACCGGTCTCCACAATATGCCCACCATCCATCACCGCCACCTCCTGGCACACCCCCCGGATAACTTCCATCTGGTGGGTGATCATCACCACCGAAAGCCCCAGCTTTTCATGGAGTTCCCGGATAAGGGCCAGTATGGACCGGGTCGTCTGGGGGTCCAGGGCGCTGGTTGCCTCGTCGCAGAACAGCACATCCGGCTTTGCTGCCAGGGCCCGGGCAATGGCCACCCGCTGCTTCTGCCCCCCGGAAAGTTCCCGGAGCCGCGCCTTACGCTTATCCTTGATATCCACCAGTTCTAACAGTTCGTCTACCCGTTCCAGGATCTGTTTTTTGTGCAGCCCTGAAATTTCCAGGGGGTAGGCAATATTGCCTGTCACATTCCGGGACCCCAGGAGGTTAAAATTCTGAAAAATCATGCCCATGCGCCGCCGCCGTTCCAACAGGTCCCGGCCCTTCAGGGTATCCACCCGTTCATCCCCGAAAAGCACCTCCCCGGCGTCCGGCGTCTCCAGCAAGCTCATCACCCGGAGCAGGGATGATTTCCCGGCCCCGCTCCTGCCGATGATCCCGTAAATGCTTCCCCCGGGGATAGTCAAATCCACATTCTCAACAGCGGTTACGTCGGCATATCGTTTTGACACACCCCTAAGAACTATCATCAACCGCTCCCCCAAGGAGCGAAGCGCTCCTTTCTATGCAATATTTATATCATATAAATTCTATCGGAATACCTGTAAAATACCAAGGAATAAAAATCATGTCAAGGCAAATACCCTGATAAGGGATGGTGAAGCCCATGGGCCACGCTGAGCAGGCCCCTGCGGGAGTTTTGCATCAAGCTTCCCCGCCCCGGTTTTTCTCCGCCACTTCGGCAAACTTATCCTTCAGGGACCCAAACAAATCAACCAGGACCGGATCGAAGTGTACCCCCCTGCCCTCCATAATGATGCTGTTGGCCTGCTCGGTACTCATGGGGGCCTTGTAGGGGCGCAGGGCAATGAGGGCGTCATAAACATCCGCAATGGCCATGATCCGGCCCTGGAGGGGGATGGCTTCGCCCTTAAGGCCCCGGGGATAGCCTGAGCCGTCCCATTTTTCATGGTGAGCTCCAGCGAATATCTTTGCGTGAATGAGGAAGTCATGTTCCTTGGTTGTTTTCATGATCCCCTCAATGGCCCGTTCCCCGATTTCAGCATGCTTCTTCATTATCTCAAATTCTTCCGATGTCAGCTTGCCGGGCTTGTTCAAAATAGTATCACTGATTCCGATCTTGCCCACATCGTGAAGCTGGGCCGAGGGGATGAGAAATTCCTGGTTCCATGTTGAGGTTTCCTCCCAGTAGACCCGCTTTTCCAGTATTTTCTCCATCAGGAGCTTCAGGTAACGCTGGGTCCGCATTATATGCCCTCCGGTCACGTCGTCCCGAAATTCAACCAGTTCCGCCACCGAGGCAAGGACGGCGTTCTGCAGATCAAATACCTGTTCGGTCCGTTTGCGGACCATCTCCTGGAGGTTGTCGTTAAAGTCCTTCAACTCTGCCTGCTGGGATTGCAGGAGCAGGTGGTTTTCTATGCGCTTGATCAGCAGGGGAGGGGAGAAAGGTTTGAACACATAATCTATGGCGCCCAGGGAGAGCCCCTCCAACTCGCTGCCTGTATCGCTTTTTGCAGTGAGGAAGATTACCGGAATGTCTTTTGTTTCGGTATCGCTTTTAAGTTTTTTTATAGTCTCATAACCGTCCATACCCGGCATTTCCACGTCCAGGAGGATAAGATCAGGCTTAACCTTCCCAAGGATAGCGAACAGTTTTTCTGCAGAGGGGATAGGGAACACGTCGTAGTGCTCTTTGAGCATATCCTTCCCAATGGAGAGGTTTGTCAAATTGTCATCCACCAGCATGATGACATGCCGTTTAGTTTCCATTATTATCCTCCTTCTGTTTTTCCAGCCGTTTCTTAATCGTCTCAAATTCCGATTGGTTGCTCTGTTCCCGCAGCCAGGGTACAAGGTCCTGATCTGATTCGTAGGAATACTGTTCTAATTCTTCCAGTGCATTATCCAATGCTCCGATATTGTAATTTTCCGCCGCCTCCCGTATACGGTCCAACACATTTTGGTCCGGCTCTGGTTTCAGGGGTTTTTTGTTTTCTTCGCCCAGGGCTTGAAGCAGGGCGTTCAGATCCCGGATAAGCGTTTCTCCCTGATGTATGAAAGTCTCTGTATGGGTTTCCACAAAATTCTTATCACCGGCCTTTGCGGCCAGCTCCAATTCTTCTGCCAATTTCCCCAGGGGGTCGGCGCAGATGCCGTAACTGGATCCCTTAATGCCGTGGACAGTGATGGCATAATCCCCCAGAGCGCCGGGAATCCGCAGTGTGTCAAGCAAGGCGGGAGTATGGACCGCGTAGGATCGGAGGGTTTCAATATACCCCTCTTCACCGCCGAAACGTTCAATAGCCTTGTCAATATCAAGGCCCGGAATATTTTTGTCTGCCAGTAGTTTTGCTGCAGGGTTTGCCGTATTGCCGACAGTCGGTTCAGGGGCGGTTGCCGGTTCACCCTGTTCAAGCCGCAGTTCCTTTTCTTTGTCCTTATCACGGACCCAGTGGTTGATAACTTCGTTCAGGCGCATGATGTCGATGGGCTTGGAGAGGAAGGCTTGGAATCCGTTGGACAGGAACATCTCTTCGTTGCCCATGATGGCGTTAGCGGTTAAGGCGATGATGGGCACGGTTTTGGCGTATTCGCCGTCTATTTCGCTGCGAATGATCCGGGTTGCTTCAATGCCGTCCATGTCGGGCATCATGTGATCCATGAAAATGGCGTTGTACCGGAGCTCCCCGGCACGGATCAGGTCAATGGCCTTTGGGCCGCTTGAAACGCAGTCTACGGTCATTCCGTAGGGCTTAAGCATACCCTTGGCAACATCCAGGTTGGTGGCCACATCGTCCACTACCAGGACCTTGGCGTAGGGAATGTAGGCCCGGATCAGGTTCTTGTTCCGTTCATGCCGGCTTACGGAGTATTTGAAGTCCCGCAGGCGGCCTGCCACGATCTGGCCTATGGGGGTTTCGCTTACAAATCCCTGAAGAAGCGTAAGGGAGAAGGTGCTGCCCTTACCATATTCGCTTTCCACAGTAATAGTACCGCCCATCATTTCTATCATCCGTTTGGTGATGGAAAGCCCAAGCCCGGTCCCTTCAATCTTACGGTTACTTTTGGTGTCAACCTGCTGATAGTCATGGAAAAGCTTTTCTATATCTTCATGCTTTATGCCTATCCCGGTGTCCTTGACCTTTACCTTAAGCCGGACAAAATCCCCCTCCCGTTCACTGGAGATTCCCAGGGTTACGGACCCTTCGGTGGTATACTTAAAGGCGTTGCTCAGAAGGTTGTTGAAGATTTGCTTGATCCGCAGCTCGTCCCCGAGAAGTTTGCCGGGCAGGGTTTCATCAATGTCCAGTTTGAGGATGATGGGCTTGCTGCCGATGCGGACAATGTTCAAAGTGATAGTATCGTTGATAAGGCTGGGGATATCATATTCCACCGGGACAAGCTCAAAGCGGCCCGATTCGATTTTGGAAATATCCAGGATATCGTTGATGATCCCCAGGAGGGTCACACCGGAGCTGTAAATTTTTTCAAGGTTTTCACGGGCTTCGGTATTTATCTCATCTGTTTCTTTATCCAATTCCAGTTCCGAAAGGCCGATGATGGCGTTCATGGGGGTACGCATTTCATGGCTCATGTTGGCAAGAAAGCTGCTCTTTGCTTCCGATGCGGCTTCTGCGGCTTTCTTCAGTTCCTCAAGCCGCACTTTTTGCTCATTTATTTCCTTTATCATAAAGCGGTAGGCGCTGACATCAGAGAAGATCATGGTGTACCCGTAGAAACGTTTTCCCTCGTATAGTTCCTCGCGGCTGGTAGTAAAGGTACGGTCCCCCTTGGGGGTGCGAATAGTTATTTCGCCGCCCTGGAAAGGTTTTGAAAAATCCGTCAGATCCGTAAAAAAAGTAGCGGGCTCCATGTTTACCGTAAGAGGGTATATCTGGCTGATCACCGATGCTGTGTCGATTTTTCCGGGTACTAATTCTATGGGCACCGAAAGCCGTTCATGGGTCATGTT
The DNA here is from genome assembly GCF_000214375.1 of Treponema primitia ZAS-2. Taxonomy (NCBI): domain Bacteria; kingdom Pseudomonadati; phylum Spirochaetota; class Spirochaetia; order Treponematales; family Treponemataceae; genus Treponema; species Treponema primitia. Next base: position 661,765 of record NC_015578.1, read on the forward strand.
GGTGTCGATGACCGCATTATTACTGTTTATAACCAGGTAGAAATCCGTGTGGGAGGAAAGGATATTGCTGATAGCCATGGTTTGAATGCTGAACTGTTCCATGGGGTTGGAGAGCAGGGCAAAGGCGATAAACATAACGAAGTAGCTTAAGGGGACTATGTCGTAATTCATCCCAAAGATGCGCCCGGTAAACAATATATTGAGGATCAGGGGAGCAACTGTCGCCAGGGTCAGAAGCAGCTTATGGGAGGCCTTGGGAGCCGTCTTTACAACATTGTGGAGCAGGAGGCTTATCCCCACGACCCAGGCCAGGGCCATGAAGGCGTAGTGTATCCAGAAGCCCCCGGCGTATTCCGGCCGGGGATAATCGTAGTTACCGTAGTACCGCCAATGCAGGGGATTGGTAAGGATAACGATACAATCTATGACCGGCACCAGGAAGTTCAGCCTGGAGACGGGCTTTGATTTGAACAATTTGATGTCCGTGAGGCCCCGGGCAAACCAGAGCACGCAGTAGGGGTTCACCGCCAGGGCTATAGATCGCAGGGTAAACACAAAAGGAAACAGTTCGCCTCTGGTAACAATGTCTATGGCATTGAAAAAGAGCCACAGGGCGGTGGAAGCCCCCAGGGCAAAGAGCCCCTTCATCCGGCGGTTCCGTTTATCCGTAAACCACAGTAAGGCGAGTATGTAGGCTATAGCAAAAAATATGACAATGAAAAGAAAGAAAATCAGTATCGTTCCAACCATACCTACGCCCCCGTTTTTTAGTTTTCCATAGCCTAACCCTAGTATATTATTTGTCAATTGGGTTGGTAAATACCCGGCGATTCCCGGGCCCCTTGCCCTTTCGTCCCAACTATAGTAGAATAGAGCAAGTAGGGGAATGATGAACGTCAAGCTCATGAAAAGCCAGTTTTGCGCGGGGAACTGCGTTGCAAGTAGCGCCTGTTTTTACGGACCCCGCCGGGAATTCCTGGATGGCCCTATTTTTAGTATTCGTTGAATAACCGCCTGTATGGCGGTTTTTTTTTGCTTATTTACACTTTTGTGAGGAGGGGGAATGTTAAAGGGACGACATCTGATTGAGCCGGGGGATTTTACCATTGAGGAGCTGGATGGGCTGTTTAGCCTGGCGGAGCGGATCGAGGCGGACCCGGCCTATCTAAGGGAGAGCTGCCGGGGCAAACTGCTGGCGACCCTGTTTTTTGAGCCCAGTACCCGGACCCGCTTGAGTTTCGAGGCGGCTATGCTACGCCTGGGGGGGAGCTGCCTGGGCTTTGCCGAGCCGGGATCCAGTTCTGCGGTCAAGGGGGAGAGCCTGGCGGATACCATACGCACCGTGGCCTGCTATGCGGACGCCATCGTCATGCGGAACCCTAAGGAGGGGGCGGCCCTGGTGGCTTCCCGGTGCTCGGAGATACCGGTGGTCAATGCCGGCGACGGGGGGCACCATCACCCCACCCAGACTTTGACAGACCTGTTGACCATACGGCGGCTCCGGGGGGGCTTTAACGGGCTGACCGTGGGCTTCTGCGGGGACCTCAAGTTTGGCCGCACGGTCCATTCCCTGGCCATGGCCCTGGCGCGGTATGCGGGGATACGGATGATCTTCATCTCCCCGCCGGAACTTTCGGCGCCGGAATATATCACCCGGGGGGCCTTGGCAAAGGCCGGGGTGGAGTATCAGGAAACAGACCGGCTGGAAAAAGTGATGCCCAGCCTGGATGTGCTCTACATGACCCGGGTCCAGCGGGAGCGCTTCTTTAACGAGGAAGACTATATTCGCCTCAAGGACAGTTATATTCTCACCGCAGAAAAGATGGAGGCCGCCAAAAAGGATATGATCATCCTCCACCCCCTGCCCAGGGTCAATGAGATTTCCCTGGAAGTGGACGCCGACCCCCGGGCCGCTTACTTTAAGCAGGCCAAGTACGGCATGTACGTGCGCATGGCCCTGTTATCATCAGTATTAGGAGTTTTGTAATATGCTTAACATTGCGAAAATAAAGAATGGTATCGTGATCGATCATATAAAAGCAGGCCAGGGCATCAGGATTTTTAACTGGCTGGGCCTGGGCAAGGCGCCTTATAATGTGGCCTTTGTGGTAAACGCCAGTTCCAAACACATGGAGTTGAAGGACATTATTAAAATCGATAACACCATTGCTATCAATTATGAATTGCTGGGGCTCATCGATCCGGATATTACCATTAATATTATTGAGAATGAGATAATCACCGAAAAGATAAAGCTCCAGCTTCCCCAGCGGGTAGAAGATATCATCCTGTGCAAAAATCCCCGCTGCGTTACCTCCACGGAAACCTATGTGCCCCACATCTTCCACCTGGAGGACCCGGCCCTGGGAACCTACCGCTGTGAATACTGCGACGAGATACGCTCCGCCGGGGATTTCCGGTAAGATGATGTTGGGCAAATCTTCAGGGTATGCTATATTTCCGGCATGATCCTAATTACCGGCGGCCGCCTGATCGATCCTAAATCCGGAACCGATGATTTTCTGGATATAGCCCTGGAGGGCGGCCGGATCGCCCGCATCGGCAAGGCACTTCCGCGAACTGACTGCCAAGTCATCGACGCCAGGGGTTTGATCGTGGTCCCCGGGCTGGTTGATGTGCATGTCCATTTCCGCGATCCCGGTTTAACTTATAAAGAAGATATTCAATCCGGCGCGGCCGCTGCGGCTCATGGCGGTTTTACTGCCGTGGTCTGCATGGCCAATACCAAGCCGCCGGTGGATAACGCCGAAACCCTGGGGGAAGTCCTGGCAAAGGCCGCAAGGGCTAAAATCCGGGTCTATACGGTGGCTGCGGTGAGCCGGGGCATGGAGGGCAGGGAATTGACCGATATGGGGGCCCTTAAAAAGCTCGGCGCCCTGGGGTTCAGCGATGACGGCTTTCCCATCAAAGACCCGGCGTTTCTGCAAAAAGCCCTGCTGGCGGTCCGGGAACTGGATGTCCCCATCAGCCTCCACGAAGAGGAAGGCGCCTTGATCGGCCTTCCCGGAATAAACGAAGGGAAGGTTTCTGCCGCCCTGGGCCTGAGCGGGGCTCCGGGGGTTTCGGAAAGCTCTATAATTGCCCGGGACTGTATGATTGCCCTGGCAACAGGCGCCCGGGTCCACATACAGCATGTCAGCGCCGCTGAATCCCTGGATCTGATTCGGCTGGCTAAAGAACTCGGCGCCCGGCGCTTTCCGGGAAGCCCCCCTCGGATCAGCGCCGAACTGACCCCCCAGCATTTTTCCCTCACCGAGGATGCGGTCCTGGCCCAGGGGACCCTGGCCAAGCTGAACCCGCCCCTGCGTACCGAACATGACCGCCAAGCCCTTATTGGGGGCCTCAAAGATGGAACCATCGACATGATAGCCACTGACCACGCCCCCCACAGTACCGAGGAAAAGTCCCGGCCCTTTGCGGAGGCCCCCAGCGGGCTCATCGGTCTGGAAACCGCCCTGGCTCTGGGTATCACGAAACTGGTCCTTCCGGGGCATCTGAGCCTGCTGGAACTTATCGGGAAAATGACCGAGGCCCCGGCAAAGCTCTACGGGCTTGAGGCCGGGTTTCTGGCGGAAGGGGGGCCGGCGGATCTTACCCTCTTTGATGATAAGGAAACTTGGACCGTTTCCGGGTTTGCCTCCAAGTCCTCAAACTCACCTTTTATTGGACAGCCTCTGACGGGGAAGGTTAAATATACTATCTGTAGAGGGAAACTTGTATATCAGGACGGGGAGGTCTAGGCTGTGGCACAGGTGATTTCTAACCGGGCTTTACCGGGCGGGTTTTACCTGCTTGAGGCGGATATATCCGGCGGTGCTGGTAGTAGTGATAATTTTAATCAAAAAGTAGTTGTACAAAATGACAACTATCTACAAAAAGTAGATGATCAATACGTCAACTTTTCCCATTCGGCACCGGAGTTTCGGTCCGGGCAGTTCTGTATGCTCCGCGCTTGGGATACGGTGCCGGTGCTTTCCCGGCCTATCAGCGTGTTTGACGCCCAGGGGCCGAGGGTTTCCTTTTTGTATAAAACCCTGGGGCAGGGGACGGTTCTCTTTTCCCGGCTCAAGCCCGGAGACGCCCTCTCCATCCAGGGGCCCTTGGGGAGGGGGTTCCCTGAACTGTCCGGGCGTATCGCCATGGTGGGGGGCGGCGCGGGGATCGCCCCCTTCTACCTGGGGGCCAGGCAGTTTAGGGCTGCGGGCTGTACGGTGGACCTTTATCTGGGCTTCAGCGGCGAACCCTTTCTGGCTGAGGAATACCGGGGCCTGGCAAACCGGGTTACCGTGAACGTCGGGGGCTTTATCACCGATGCGATTGACCCGGCGGAATACGACTTTGTTTTCACTTGTGGCCCGGAGATCATGATGAGGGTCCTCTATGATAAGTGCAAAAAAGCCGGGGTTGAGGACAGGCTTTCCGTGTCCCTGGAGAGCCGTATGGCCTGCGGGGTGGGAGCCTGTTTTGGGTGCAGCAGAAAAACTACCCGGGGGAACAAAAAGGTCTGCAAGGACGGGCCGGTGTTCCCCGCAGCGGATGTGTTCGCCACAGGGGATGTTCCTGCCCGGATAGGGGGCGAGATATGAAGCCTTCTTTAGAAACCGATTTTGCCGGGGTCTCCCTGAAAAACCCCCTGGTCCTGGCCTCGGGAACCTGCGGCTTCGGCAGGGAATTTGATGAAATTTTTGAGATAAGCCGCTTGGGGGGCATCTGCTCCAAGGGGCTCACTCTGAAGGCCAGGCCGGGCAATGAGGGCATACGGATCTGGGAGACCAGCGCGGGGGTCATGAACAGCGTGGGCCTGGAAAACCCCGGGGTCCCGGGCTTTATCGCAGAAGAGTACCCCCTGATGCGGCGCTTGGGGCCGGCAGTGATCGTGAACCTTGGGGGGCACAGCATTGATGATTACCTACAGGGGGTGGAACTCCTTAACGCCGTGGAATTTGATATCCTGGAACTGAATATCTCCTGCCCTAATGTTAAAGCTGGGGGTATGGCCTTTGGGGTTAAAACTGAAATTGCCCGGGATGTGGTGCGCCGGGTCCGCAGTATTTGTAAGCACAGACTTATGGTCAAGCTTTCCCCCAATGCAGAGGACATAGTTGCCCTGGCCCGGTGCTGCCAGGAGGAGGGGGCCGACGGGGTTTCCCTGGTGAACACCTTTCTTGCCATGGCTATTGATGTTCAAAAACGAAAGCCGGTCTTTGAGAATACCTATGCAGGGCTTTCCGGCCCGGCTATAAAGCCCATTGCCCTGCGCATGGTACACCAGGTTGCCAAGGTCCTCACTATTCCTGTGATGGGGGTCGGAGGCATCACCACCTGGCAGGATGCGGCAGAATTTATCATGGCCGGGGCAAGGGCGGTACAGATAGGGACCGCTAGTTTTATTAACCCCGCCATATCCCTGGAGATACTGGAGGGCCTGGAATCCTGGATGGAGTCCCAGGGGATCGCGGATATTAATGAGATACGGGGTATTGTGTAGGGGTATTATTACTTGGATTTATGCAACATTCTCTTTTGTTCTTGCACCTCATCCTGAAATTATGATGACTCCTGGGTTATCGCTTTTCAAAAGCATAACCAACGCCGAAGGATACAACAACGGAAGGGTATACACCCTGACCAAGCCCTATATCTTTAGACTCTGAACTGATGATAAAAGGAGCCTTTACGCTGGGGGATATAAAAAGGCCGCCGGCTCTACCGATGTCAATCGTCCAGCCAAACCCGGGAGCAATACTAAAGCCGGAGAAGTGATCCGACTCCGGATGATCATTATCCTTATAAGGAGTATAGGTGTACCCGTTCCACGAATAATGATACCCCCCCTCTTCGGTACGCTGGTTCTCAAAAAAAACATACCCTAAACCAAGTTCCGCAAAAAACCTCCGCCCTGCCGGATACCATCGCCCGGCTATGCTTGTTCCGGCAATCCAATGATTTTCGCTATCATATTTATCCATAAAAGGCGTAGGCAAATAGTTATAGTAAGCGTACCCGCCAACGGTAAAGTAGGGGGTAATCACATATTCATACCTGGAGCCGCCGCCAAGGAAGCTTGCTTCGGCGGAAACAAAATGGGTCTGCGCGAAAACCCCGACCTCGATAAGCACCGCAAGCGCCAAAAAAAGAAAAATGCGCTTTTTCATAGTACGCTCCTTATCACAAACCGAAAGCGGTTCATTGCCTTATGCCTTTTTTGGGCGCCGGCGCTTGCTCCCCAGCAGATTGTTCCGCCGCCGTACTGCCGGCGTATATAGGACCGCCATCGTTAAAATATACCGATGTTGTTACGGTAGTAGCGGTGGCGCCATCGGCTGTTACCGTTACGCTTCCGGTTTCCGTTAATGTGTCCGTATATTTAATGGCAAGCGCCGAACCATACCATGTTGTAACATGGCTATTGGGCAGGGGAACAGTGCTGCCGGGAAGCGTCGTAACTTGACTCCTTTTGTCAATTGACACATTGATAATAGCGTCCGCCCCAAGCTCTTGCGCTTGTTTCAGCAATGCCTGGTAGGTGAATATCTGGCCGTTGGCAGTCACGCTGTCGTAAGTCGCAAGCCGGGTTTCGGTAAATACAAGCCCCATAGGTTGAAAATCTTTTACAGGAGTACGGATATGCTCGCCAAAATGGCCGGTATTCGTATTCTCAGTGCTGACACATCCGGTAAGCGCCAAAGTTACAGTGGCAGCCAGGGTAAACAATGTCCAAACAAACAATTTGCTTTTCATAAAAAACTCCTTACGTTATTTTTGTGGAATAAACATTCCATAATTTACCGGAAAATAAATTTAATACAATATAATTGTATAGTATTTACAATATCATATCTAATAACACGGTGTCAAGGGTTATTTTATAGGCTAATAACATAAGGCCTATGGCGACAGGCGTTCAAGTTGCCTCTTTTTTGCTTGCCAAAGAGCTAAAAACTTCATAAAATTACACAGAGGATAGAATGATTTACAATATGGACAAGTTGTACGAGGCGGTGGAGGCTAAAGGCCCGGTGTGCGTGGGGCTGGATACTTCCGCCGAATATATTCCCCCTGGGGAGTTGAAACGGGCCGCTTCGGAGACAGAGGCGATACTGGCCTACAACAAAGCTCTGGTTGACGCGACCATGGACGCCGCGGCCTGCTTTAAGGTGCAGATCGCCTGCTATGAAGAGCGGGGCCTTGCGGGGCTGGGGGTATACGCAGAAACACTGCGGTACATCCGGGAACGGGGCGCCTTGGTCATCGCCGACATCAAGCGGGGGGATATTGCGGACACGGCTCTGCGCTATGCCAAGGCCCACTTTGAGGGGGACTTTGAGGCGGATTTTGTCACCCTCTCCCCCTATATGGGGATGGATTCTGTCGAGCCCTGGCTAAGCTATGCGGACAGTAAAGGTAAGGGAGCTTTTGTGCTCATGCGTACCAGTAATAAGGGTATGCGTGACTTTGAATACCGGGAACTGAAAGACGGGGGCCGGCTCTACGATGCTGTGGGGGATCGGCTTTCGGAGCTGGCCGCTGCCCGGTCCGGCGCTCACGGCTACGGCGCCTTTGGGGCGGTTGTCGGGGCAGATCCAAAATCCGGCGCCGAACGGGACGAGGCAGCTTCCATACGGGAACAGCGGTCCAACCTGTTCTTTCTCATCCCCGGTTACGGCGCTCAGGGCGGTGCGGCAGATGACGCAGCATTGCTGCTCAGGAAGGGCAACGGCGGGGTGGTCAACGCTTCCCGGTCCATACTCAAGGCCTGGATGTCAGGCGGCGGTGGAGGCACTGCTTCTGCCGAAACGGTTGCCGTCGCGGATAATCGCTTTGCGGCGGAGGCGGCCCACCGGGCGGCGGTGGAGATGCGGGATGCGATCAGGACGGCGGCGAAGGGATAGGCGCCGGGGTGGATAGACGCCGGGCTCTGCCTACGCCTGCTAAGCCGTTTTGAGCTTTTTGCCCCAGGGTATCGATGATAGGACCACTGCAGCCACGATGATTCCCCCTCCCAGGAGGGCCGCGACCGTGGGCCGTTCCCCGGTGGCCAGGAGGACCCAGACAGGGTTAAACACCGGCTCTATCCCCGCGATGAGCATGGCCTGGACCGCGGAAACCCGCTGTATCCCGTAGCTGAAAAGGGTACAGGCGGCGCCGCTCTGGATCAGCCCCAGGAACAGAATCGCCAGGATGTTTGGGGTACTAAGAGCTGGCGGGGCGGCAAAAATGAAGGGAACCCCCACTGCAGCGGCGAGAAGATGGGACAGGATCATGGGGTTATTGGGATTTCCCCCCTGAATGCGGGCCAGTACCGAATACAGGCCGAAGGTAATCCCTGAAATGATCGCCAAAAGGTCCCCGGTAAAGGCGCCGCCCCCTAATCCGTCCTTGAAAATGAGCAGCATCCCCAGGATCACCGCCCCAAGGGCGAGCCAGTGCCGCCGTAGGGGCTTTTCGCCTGCCAGGATCCACCCGAAGATCGCCGCCCAGATGGGGGCGCTGTACTGTAACAGGATGGCGTTAGCCGAAGTGGTGAGTTTATTGGCCAGGGTGAAGAAGGTCATGGTGATGGCGTAGCAGGCTCCGGCGCCCAGGAAGGGCAGCAACCGGGGTTTTCCCCAAGTTTTCCGGCCCCCCAGAGAGGCGCCCAGGGAGTTTAGGATGATCATAAAAAGGGCGGCGAAAAGGCTTCTGAATCCGGCTATGACCATGGGATGCCAGGGGATGATTTTGATGAACAAACCCGAAGTGCTCCAGAGAATAGAGCAGGCTGCGATGGATACTTGACCTTTTCCATTTTGATTCATTGGTATACTATAAATTAAAGGAGTACCCATGGCTATCGACATTAGGGAATCCGCTCTGATTATCGTAGATGTGCAGAATGATTTTTGCCCTGCCTATACCGGAAAAGATGGGAAGACCCAGCCAACCGGGGCTCTGGCAGTGGCCCGGGGCTGTGATGTGGTTGAACCCCTTAACCTGGCGGCGGAAAAGTTTTATTTCGGACAGGGAAAGATCGTCGTCTCCCAAGACTGGCATCCGGCCCATCATAGTTCCTTCGCCTCCTCCCATCCGGGCAAAAAAGTGAACGAGTCTATACTCCTTCCTGTACCGGAACCCTTCCGGGGGGAACATGAACGGGATGCTAAAAATGAATATGTCCCTGCGGCAATCCAGCAGATTCTGTGGCCGGATCACTGTGTCCAGGGCAGCCAGGGCGCCATGTTGCACCCTGATCTCGACCTGGACCACGTTGATCTGATCATCCGTAAGGGCTGCCGCAAGGACCTGGATTCCTATTCGGTATTTTTTGAAAATGACCGGTACACCCCCACAGGCCTGGACGGGTTTTTGAAAGGCCTGGGAATTACCCAGGTCTTTATCGGGGGGCTGGCCACAGACTACTGCGTTCTCTACAGTGTCATGGATGCAATACGCTTGGGGTACAGGACGGTGATCCTTTCCGATGCGGTGAGCGGGGTAGGCGTACCCGAAGGTTCGGTGGAACAGGCCTTTAGCCTGATGAAGGGGGCAGGAGTCTCCTTTATTACTACCAAGGAGATACCAGGATGATACATTCAGCGCTTCTTACGGATTTTTATGCACTGACTATGGCTCAAGGCTATTGGAAAAACAACATGAACAAGCGGGCGATCTTCGAAGTGTTCTTCCGCCGCCAGCCTTTTGGCGGGGGCTTTTCCATCTTTGCCGGTCTGGGGCCCTTGCTGGATACCATCCGGGATTTTTCTTTTTCCGATGATGATCTTGCCTACTTGGAGAGCCTTAAATTTTTTGAAAAACCCTTCCTGAACTACCTTCGGGATTTTCATTTTACCGGTTCCCTCTGGGCCATGGACGAGGGAACGGTGATCTTCCCCCAGGAGCCCTTGATACGTCTTTCCGGTAATCTTATTGAGTGTCAGATCGCCGAAGGGATGCTCCTCAATATTATTAACTTTCAGAGCCTTATCGCCACCAAAACTGCCCGGGTCTGGCTTGCCACGGGCAAAGGCTCGGTGATGGAATTCGGCCTCCGCCGCGCCCAGGGGCCCGATGGGGCCATGAGCGCTTCCCGGGCGGCCTTCATCGGCGGCGCTGCCGGGACCTCCAATGTGCTGGCCGGTAAGGAGTACGGCATTCCCGTGCTGGGGACCATGGCCCATTCCTGGATCATGGCCTATCCCAGTGAGGAGGAAGCTTTTCAGGCCTATGCGGATATCTACCCCGAATTTCCGGTATTTCTTATTGATACCTACGATACATTGAAAAGCGGAACCCGCAACGCCATTAAGGTGGGCAAGCGGGTGGTGGAACGGGGAAAGAATTTCGGGGTTCGCCTGGACTCCGGGGACATGCACTACCTTTCGGTTCAGGTACGGAAGCTTCTGGATGACGCAGGTTTCCCCAATGCGAAAATTTCTGTTTCCAATGATCTGGACGAAAGTATTATTGAGACTCTCACCAATACCGGGGCGCCTATCGACTCCTGGGGGGTGGGGACCCGGATGGTCACCGGCGGGGATGAGTCGGCCTTTACGGGGGTGTATAAACTCACTGCCCGGGAGGATGCTTCGGGGAAACTCATACCCACTATCAAATTTTCCGACAACCCCGAAAAGACCACCAACCCGGGGCTTAAGCAGGTGTGGCGGCTCAAGGATTCCCAGGGTATGGCGGTGGCGGATATCCTGGGCCTGGAGGAAAGCCCCTCGGGGCCGGATACCCTGGAGCAGGGTTCCCGGTATATTTTCTGGCACCCCTCGGCGGATTACCGTCATTTTTATCACACCCTGGAGGGCAGCGCAGAACCGCTGCTCAAGCTCCGGCTGGATAAGGGCAGCCTGGTTTCCCCCCAGCCTTCCCTTGAAGAGATACGCCGGCATACCAAGGCAGAACTGGAACTCTTTGACAACAGTTACAAACGGCTCCTCAATCCCCATGTCTACAAAGTATCGGTTACAGAAAAACTACGTCAGCTCAAGTTGAATCTGATCAAGGACTATTTGGGGGATCTGTAATATGCCGGAAGGATCCATGGACGGAATAAAACTGCGGTTGATTGATCCGGGAAAAGATAGTTCGGTATCTTCCGCCACCGACAATACTATTACTGTTCAATCTGGAATAAGCGTAGAAGAATTGCTGGATAAATTTTCCATGCCCGCCGAAATGATCGCTGCAGTAAAAATAAACAACCAGGTGCTTCCACTGTCCACCCGGATCGAGGTGAATGCCGCCCTGGAGCCGGTTGCCCTGGACAGCCCTGACGGAGCCATGATCTACCGCCGTTCCCTGGCCTTTATTCTGGCCCTGGCGGGGTGGGAACTTTTTCCGGATCGCAGCCTCCGGGTAGGCCATTCCCTGGGGAACAGTTATTACTATACCTTTGCGGATGAAAAGAAACCAGAGAGCGGGGATATAAAGGCACTGGAAGAAAAAATGAAGGCCCTGGCGGCGGAGGATGTTCCCATACGTTTCCGGTACATGGCCTATACGGATGCCTTGGAACTCTTTGAAAAGAACCGCCAGAACGACACCAGACTGCTCCTGGAGCAGCGCAGTGAAGCCATGGTAATGATCAACGAATGCAAGGGGTTTACGGATCTGTATATCGAACCTCTGGTTAGCCGGACAGGGATACTGTCGGCCTTTGAGCTTATGGCTTACCAGGAAGGTTTTCTGCTGCGCTTCCCCGGGGCAGGTCTCGGAACCGTGATAGAGCCCTTTGAGGACAGCCCGGGCTTGTTTTCGGTTTACCGTGAATACAAACAGTGGGGCCGCATTATTGGTGTTCATTCGGTGGGGCAGCTTAACCGGCTGGTGGCTGAGCGGACCATCAGGGATTATATCCGCATTGCCGAAACCTTTCAGGAAAAGAAGCTCGCCGCCATCGCCGATCAGATCTACGCCCGCCGGGACTCGGTTAAGGCGGTGCTTATCGCCGGGCCCTCCAGCTCCGGCAAGACCACCACCGCCAAGCGGCTTTCGATACAGCTCAAGGTTATAGGCCTGGAACCTGTGGCTATCAGCCTGGATGATTACTATGTGGGTACCGACAAGACTCCTTTGGATGAAAACGGCCAGCCTGATTTTGAGTGCCTGGAAGCCCTGGATATCCCCTACTTGAATGAGCAGCTTCTTACCCTTTTTAAGGGCGGGGAAGTGGAACTCCCGGTTTTCGATTTTGTTTCAGGCAGCCGCCGGGAAGCGGGGAAGGGTAAACGTTTGCGCATGGGCAGCCGGTCCGTACTGGTCATTGAGGGTATCCATGGTCTGAACGATGCCTTGACTTCTCAAATTGATCGGGACAAAAAGTTCAAGGTCTACGTGTCCGCCCTGACCCAGCTGAACCTGGACGATCACAACCGTATCCCCACCAGCGACAACCGGCTGCTGCGGCGCATAGTCCGGGACTACCAGTTCCGGGGCAAGGATGCCGCCGCCACCATCAGGATGTGGCCCAGCGTACAGCAGGGCGCCAGGAAATACATTTTCCGTTTCCAGGAAGGCGCGGATGCCGCATTCAACTCCGCCCTGGACTATGAGCTGGCGGCCCTGAAATTTATCGCCGAACCCCAGCTCCGTTTGGTAAAGCCCACCATGCCGGAATATGCCGAGGCGTCCCGGCTCCTGGCTTTTCTGGGAAACTTCGCCCCCATCCCGCCCCAGTACGTGCCCGGCACCAGCATACTCAGGGAGTTTATCGGGGACAGCGAGTTTGATTACTGATATACCGGAGAGAATAGCTGCGCTACTTGCAACCCGGCTTTAGTCGGCAAGTTCCCCGCGCTGCTCTTACATATCCTTCAGGGAGAGCCCTTTGTATTCGATTTTGTACCCCGATAGTTTTTCTGCGATTTTTTCAGCCTTTGTGATGAGCAAGGGTATGCTGATTTTTTTCAGGTTCCGTTTTACCTCAATCACCGTTGCGGTCTTATCAAGATCGTTCAGGGTGACAATATCAATTTCGTTCTCCCCTTTTTTATCCCACCATGCACCCATGCCGCTTACTGCGGAGTTTTCCATGATTTTATTCCGGAAGTAGTCCTCCAGCACCGGGCCGCTGTAGGTTTCATAATCCTTGAGGATCAGTTTTTTGAGCAAAAGGGATCTGCCCGTTTCTATGAGGCTTTGATTGGGATAGATAAAACGGAACCAGAATCTCAAATACTGGTCGCTAATCTTCCACCGGGCATTGCGGCTTTCGGGCTTGGAAAAAAGGGGCCGGTTTTTGGTGATCAGGGAGTATTCCTTTTCAAGGATACTGAGGTATGCCCCGGTGTTTTTCCCGATCACCGAATCTACCTCGCTTTGGGTGGTCATGCCCCGGGCAATCAACTGTAATATTGAGAAATAGGTTCCGTATTCTTTGCCAAATTCTGAAATCAGCAGTTCCTTTCCTTCATTCAGAAAGGGCGAATCGGGATGTATAATCGCATCAAGCATTTTGCCGGTATCCACAGCCCCGGCGTCCAGAAGCTGGCCTATGTACCGGGGTATGCCCCCGGTGAGCATATAGAGGCAGAGCATATCCTCCTGAGTATATTCAGGATTGTAATCACCCAGTATTTTTTTTATCACACTGATTGTGAAGGGCCGCAGGGTTATTTTTGAGTTCAGCCTACCAAATAGAGGTTCCTTGCTGTTTTCAAAGATCCGTATCATCATTGAATAGATGGAGCCGCAGACTAAAAAATTTATTTTTATGCTGTCCTTGTACCGGTCCCAGAGGTTCTGAATGTCGCTGAATATGGCGGGGTTCACCCTTTCTAATTCCTGGAATTCATCGATGATGAGGGTGTAGTGTTCCTTTTCCGCAAAGAGCAATAGTTGTTCGAACAGATCTCGGAACCGGCTTATGGCGCCGAAAATGCGCAGCCCCAGGGCGGCCTCGGCCTCCTTCTGGAACTGGGCGCAGAGCAGGGGTTCCGTGTTCCTGGAAACAAAGAGGTACAGGTGTTTTTGGTTTTTTACGGACCGTAAAAGCAGCGCGGTTTTACCGATACGCCGTCGCCCTATCAGTACCGTAAAGGAACTGTTTTCCATTGACCGAACCCGGGTAAGATCCAGGTTTTCCAATTCTGTCTTTCTGTCGTAGAATTTCATGTAGGCCTCATTAAGTTAATATGTATTAATTTAATGGTCATTAAGTTAATTGTCAAGAGGGGCGGGGTTATTTTCCGGTTGCTGCTTTCCGGATGATTTCCCGGAACCGTTCCGGCAGGGGGGCCTTAAAGATACTGGGTTCCGCCATGCCGGGCAGGGTGATGGAGAGGGTACGGGCGTGGAGCATCAGGGTTACCCCGGGGAAACGCTTGTCCGCGGGAAACTTCGTTGGAAGTACCGGGGCGCCGTAGATGGGGTCTCCCAGGATGGGGTGGCCCAGGTGGCGCAGGTGGACCCGGATCTGGTGGGTGCGGCCGGTTTTGGGCTGGAGGAGCAGCAGGGACCAGGCGCCCCAGGAGCGGATCACCCGGTAGCGGGTCAGGGCGGCTTTGCCCTTGTCAAAGGAAACGGTGAAGCGCTTGCGGTCCCGGCTGTCCCGGACTATACGGGTTTCAATTACCCCCTGGGTTTCTTTGGGGGTCCCCTGAACCAGGGCGATGTAGGTTTTTTTGACGGTCCGGGCCTTGAACTGGTCCGCCAGGAAGGCTAGGGCGGCATCGTCCCAGGCTGCGATAATGACCCCGGAGGTGTCCTTGTCCAGGCGGTGGACTATGCCGGGGCGGAGATTGCCGGGGATGGCGGCGCCAGGGACAGAGCTGCCTGGCCGGGTGAGGCGGCGGTAGAGCAGGGCGTTGGCCAGGGTGCCGCTATGGTTTCCCGCACCGGGGTGGACCACCATACCCTGGGCCTTGTTGAGAACAATTACCCGGTCATCCTCGTAGAGTAGTTCCAGGGGTATATTCTCCGGGATCAGGTCCAGAGGCTCGCTTTCGGCCCAGGACAGTTCCAGCAGGTCTCCCGGTTTTACGGGGCGGGAAAGCTTGACCAGCTTGCCGTTCAGGCGGGCCTGGAGGAGTTTGGTTTTAAGCTGAGAGCGGGTGAGGAGTTTGATTTCCTCCGCCACATAGCGGTCAAGCCTGAGCCCGCCGGGGAAGTCGCCCTCTACCGTGCCAGAATAGTCGGGCATCAGGGGACGGCGCCGGTAGCGCCTTCGGCGGAGGCTTCGCTTTCGGCTTCGGGGTCCGGACTTTCCTCATCCTCAGGGTCGGTTTCTTCCGGGGGCCAGGGTTTGCGGAGTATGATTATATCCCCCTTGGGGAGTGCCAGCAGTTCCCGCTCTGCCTTGGCCCGTTTATGCCGGATTATTAGGTGATCTGCCAGGGCTATGAGTACGGCGCCGGTGATGGCAGCGCTGAAGGTTATCGCGTATTCGTTGGTGGTCATTTCAACAGCCCCGGCACTTTTGATGGGCCAGGGGGCGTAGCGGGTATCCCAGTCATGGTTGGCGGCGCGGAAGCTGTCTACCGAAAAGGAGGAAAAAAACACCATAAAAGGAAATGCCCCAAAGGCTATGATCTCTGCCCGGCGGAGGTCCCGTGCCCAGAGAGGGAATTCCGGTTTGTCCGTATCTGTGGTGGTGCTTGATGACTGGGCAAAGGCCGTGCCTGAGAGGATCGTGAGGAGTACCAGAAGGGCGACGGCTTTGCAGAACTTCATGGGGCCCGTTCCCCGAAGATGGCGGTACCTATTCTGACCAGGGTAGAACCCTCCTCTATGGCAATCTCAAAATCATTGGACATGCCCATGGAAAGACAGGCCAAATTGAAGGCCGGAAACCGGGCTGCCAGGGCATTCCGGGCGGCGGCTAAAGCCCGGAAAGAGGCGCGGACCGGGGCTTCCTCCTCCGTAAAAGGGGCCATGGTCATAAGCCCCCCCAGGCTGAGGCCTGAAAATTCCAGGGCCCTCTCTGCCGCCCGGCAGAGGCTGTCCAAATCACGATATCCGGATTTGGAATCCTCCGCAGTATGGTATTCCAGCAGGATCATTAAAGGGTTTTTCCGGTCTCCGGTCAAGTTCCCCAGTTCGGCGATGAGTTCATCCCGGTCCACGGACTGGATGACGTCAAAAAGACCGGCGGCTATTTTTGCCTTATTGCGCTGGAGGGAGCCTATCAGGTGCAGTTCCGTCCCCGGGTGGGCTTCTTTAAAACCGGCAAATTTCCCGGCCGCCTCCTGGACCCGGCTTTCCCCAAAGAGGCGTATACCGGCCTGCCACGCCTGGTCTATGAGAGGGGCATCCTGGAATTTTGATACCCCCATGAGCCTGACCTCTTCCGCCTTCCGGCCGGCCCGGGCGCAGGCCTTCTGGATGCGTTCCTGTATCTCCTCAACTGCCCCGGCGATCGCCATCGTTTCCTCCCGGTATCTCCTGTGTCAAAGCCGCAGCCAGGGCTGAGAATTCGCTGATACCCAGATTTTCCGCCCGTTCATTGGGATCGATACCGCATGTTTCAAGAAGCCCCAGGGCAAGTTCCTGAACCGGCTTTTTCCCGGCGCCCTGAAACTCCTTAGGGTGAATTATACCGGAAAGGATAAAACTTTGCAGGTTGTTTTTCACCGTTTTCCGCCGGGATGCAAAGAGCCCCCGTACCAGGGGCCTAAAAAGGGGCGGGTAGGCTTGTGGGGCGATATCGGTTCGGATATCGAAACGGATCCCCTGGGAATCCACCCTGGGGGCAGGGTAAAAGGAGGCCCCCTTGAGGACCATCAGGGGTTTTATGGTGTAGGCGGAAGCGCAGAGCACGGAAATGGAGGAATAGTCCTCGCTTCCCGCTGAAGCGCAGATACGCCGGGCGACTTCACGCTGGACGGTGACCACCATGCGGGTAAAGAGGCGGTTTTTTTCGATGAGGTCCGCCAGGAGGGCCGCAGCGATGTTGTAGGGGAGATTGCCCAGGAAATTGGCGGCCTGGTTTGCCGGTCCGGCGGGGGTTTCGGGCCAGGTCTTGAACACATCCCCGGGTATGAGGGTGAAGTCCGGGTTATCACCGAAGAATTCCCCCAGAGCTTTGATAAACCCTGTATCGATCTCGAAGGCCCTGACCTTTGCCCCCCGTTCCAGGAGTCCTGCGGTCATGGCCCCCAGTCCGGGGCCGACTTCCCAGACCGGATCACCGGGCACTATCTCCAGGGCATCCAGGAGCCGGCTGCGGGCCCCTGGGTTTATGAGAAAATTCTGCCCAAAGTGCTTGCGCATGCCCAGGCCGTTTTTTTCCAGGAAGGCCCGGATTTCCTGGGGCGAATCGTAATTAATTGAAGGGGGCAAGGGCTTGCCTCCGTTTGATGTGAATACTCCCCCGGCACAGGCATAGGCTAGCCAGAGCCAGGGACAGGATCAGTTCCCGTCCCTGGCCGCCGGCGTTGATGCCGGGAACCAGGGCAGCCAGGGAGACCAGCCGGTCCAGCAGGGCGTAAAGCGCTGAAAGGCCCATACCGACCAGATTGCTCAGGAAGGGGGAGAAGAAGCTCAAGCCCAGGGCGGCAAGGGCGGCTACCATGAAGACCGTGGTCAGGGGGACGATGATAAGCCCGGCCAAAAGGCCCACGGGCCTCACCATACCGAAAGCCGAGGCGCTTATTGCGGTGGTGGCCAGGTAGGCCCCCAGGGACGCGGACAGGGGCTGGGCCAGGGTTTCCGGGAGCCGCCCCCGGAGCAGGCCATGGACGGTTTCACCCACCGTGAGTATCCCTGCCAGGGCCAGGTAGGACAGGGTGAAGGAGAGGCTGTCCCCGGCTGAGGGGTGGATGAGTAGCTGGATCAGGAAAGCGGCGGCCAGCAGGGACAGGACCTGCCGGGGGAGGAAGCCCAGGATCGCGGCGGTCCCCAGAAGGTACATGATGGCGGACCGTTCCAGGGAAGGCTGGGCGCCCACCAGGGTAACATAGAGGACTATCAAAGCAGCTCCGGCCAGGGCAGCGGGCTTGAGCCCCAGGGGCTTACGGAGGAAGAAAGCCGCCAGGGCGGCGACTATGGCCAGGTGCATCCCCGACAGGGCCAGCACATGGGAACAGCCCGCATGGGTGTAAGCCTGGGCCAAGTCGCTGTCCAGGCTATCCCGGACCCCCAGGATCAGGGCTGCCCCCAGGCCGCCCCAGGGCTGGGCCTCAAGTTTGTCCAGCAGGGCCAGGCGAATAGCGGTGCGCCTTTGTTCCCAGACCGGGGCGGGCTTTGAGACGTGGACCCCCGATGCCCGGAACAGTGGGGCGGCGGCAAAGCCCTTGCCGGAACTTTCGGTGAAATTACCTTCCACATAAATCTCCGCTCCCCGGCCAAAGTCCTTGACCCGGGGCAGGGCTTCGCCGGGAAAGAACACCAGTACCCGGCCTTGGGCGGTGCTCCGCAGTCCCCCGGAACCAACGGCGCTGTTCAGCACCAGGTAGCCCATGCCCTTGCCGGTACTGGTGGACCGGGGGTCCTCAGCCAGGGTCCCGGTCAGAGCCCGCACCGTTTCCGGGGGCAGCCCCAGGCGGGGCGCCTGGTCAATAGAGCCCCGGGCCGCAATCCCCAGGACAAGCCCCCCGGTCAGGGCCAGAGCCTGCCGGTGCAAGGCCCGGTAGTTGCGAGAGGACACTTCCCCCGGCAGGCCCCATGCTAGGACATGACGCTGCGTGGACCGGAAGTTTCCGCTGGGGGACGCCCCCTCCGGCAAGCCGCAGGCCAGGACCCGGCTTAGGGAAACCAGGATGATGGGGATGCACACCAGGATCAGGGTACCAGGAACGCGGTACCGTCCCGGCAGCCCCCCCAGAGTGTAAAAACTAAGCGCCGCCCCCAGGCCGGCAAGGATAAACGGGGTTCTTTTCATCGTATAGAATACTCCTGCCCCTGGTATGATCCCCAGGCGGGAAATGCTTTAATCGCGCTTCTTTCTCAGTTCCTGTTCCGCCAGATGGAAGGAGATAAAATCCTCATCCTGGGACCGCACCCCAAACACCTCGCCAAAGATAGCATTTTTCGTTTCCTGCTCTATCGGGTCAGCCTCAATGTGGAGCAGTGAGCGGTTAGTCCCCTCGGTAAAGTCCACAGAACGTACCACCCCGCTCATGCTCAGGGGCGCCCGGTTCAGGCTGAACTGAAGCTTAACCCGCATCCCCGGATTAGCCTTCCCTCCGATGGTAACCGCGCAGCCCGTATCGGACAGATCCTCCACAATACTCTTTAGCCCCGGGGCCGCCTCCAGCTTTGTGGACGCTCCACCACCTTTCAGGATGTACAGGTAGGCCGGCTTATGGGTCTTTGCCCGGATAGATTTTCGCTTCTGGGTCCTGAAAAGGGAGAGCGAATGACTCACCTGGATCGCCGCAATACCCTTAAAGTACACCTCGTCCAGTACCTCGCAGTCAAACACATACCCCGCATCCTCCTCCCGCCAGAAGTAGATGGCAAGCTTCTGCCCCAGCCAGGAAGGCGCTGTAGTCAGCTTAGGGTTGGCAGGCCGGGTGATGAGCAGGTAGTCCCAGCCGCTTCTGATAACCTTTGCGTAGTACATAGCGGAATTGCCAATCACTACCCGCAGGTTCTGACCTTCGCTCATCTGCCGCGAGCTGGTAATACCCTGACCCTGCCCGGCCCCCAGCTCAATCTTCTTCCGGTATTCGTAGAGCCGGGCCAGGAAATCCTGCCCCGCCGGGTCCCGGTCTCCCACTGCCCGCATAGTCTGCACCAAAGTGCGGATACAGCGCCCCAGTAACTCCGGGTCCCCAAACACTGCCGTCTGGTCCCCCATTTCGTCCCGGACCGCAATACGCCTGAGCACCCCAATTTCCTTCCGGGAGAACCCCGCCGCCTTCCCCTTGGCATAGAACAACATCCGGGAATTCGGAGAGCTCCCCGCCGGCCGATGCAGGATAAACACCACAATTGCCAGAGCCGGGACCAGCGCCATCAGTATATATACCATCATTTCCCCATTCCCATAATCGGCCTACCATGCAACTATACAATAGCAGCCCGGTACTGTCAAAAGGAGTCCCCGGCCCCGCCGGAGGGTGTCTGTATGTTCCGTGGTTATTCTTTGGGAATGGGGCGGGAATGGTATGGAGGTGGCGTATTATCAGCTTTATTGAGCCTTTGATCCTCTATTGGGTCGTTTTTCTCCCGGTTTGGGGGGCGGGGTTTGCTCCGGAAGCTGTTGCAGGGGCGGTGGAGTACGTCCCCTTTGTCCCGATGGCGGAATTGGGGCGCATTTTTACTTACAATGTCCCGGCCCTGGCCCTGGTCTGGTACCTGCTTGCCCGTTCCCGGAGCGTTTCTCTGGGCGATCTGGCGCCCCGTCGGCGGGATCTGGGCTGCTTTCTCCTGGCTTTTCCGGGGCTTTTGGTGCTGGGCAGCTTGGTTGCCCTAGGGGCGTCCCTTTTCCCTGAGCTGCCTTCTCCGCTTATTGGGGCGCCCCGGGGACCCGCCGCCTTTCTGGTCATGGCCCTGTCCGCCCTGAGTACGGGCTATCTGGAAGAAAGCTATTTCCGGTTCTACCTGTTTACCCGGTTCAAAGAAGGGGGTGTGGGCCCGGTGAAGGGGCTGCTGTGTTCCAGCGTCCTTTTTGCCCTTTGCCATCTGTACGAGGGGCCTTTGGGGGTGTTGAATGCCTTTTTAGCCGGGGCGTTTCTGTTTGCGCTCTTTGCCCGGCGGCGATCCCTACATGGGTTGGCTTGGGCTCACGGGGGGTATAATGCCTTTGTCTATATCTGGACAGCTCTGTCCCTGTAGGATGGCTTATAGTTCGCAGAGGGATGGACCCGGCTCGCTGGGGGAGACTTTTTAGTTCCGGGTGATTACCTTACCACGCTGTCCGGTCAGTTCCAGGTAAGCCATATCCGCCAGGCCGAACTTGGCGTTTTTCGTATAGGTCTCGGCGTATTTGTCGTAGAGCATATCTTCGTACATATTTCCCGCAAAGCTGTCGTCCATGAGGCCGCTTTTTTGGACCGTGCCCCGCATGCCGGTGATGAGGGTTTTTACCAGGAAGGTTTCCAGGGACAGGCACTGTTCGTAGAGCTTGTCCTCCCGGTCTATCACAGGCTTGCGGGTCGAAAAGGGGATCGTCCTAGTTTCCGACGCAGCTCTGTCCCCGGCGGCTTCGTCGCCCATAGTGGCGTTGTCCACAGTGGGGACAGAGCTCAAGATTTCGTCCATCTTTGCCTGTTCCAGGAGCGCTGCGAAGGCATTGTTTCCGCTCTCCGTCCCCGCCGCCGGGGTCGCCGTAGCAGTCGGCGCTTTCACCTCGAACCGGCTTTCATTCAGATAATAGGAACCCAGGGCGCTGATATCCATCTACTCCCCCGCCTAGCGCTTCAGGCTCGTGGCGGTGCCGAGCATGTTGTCGCTGGTCTGTATGGTCTTGGAGTTGAACTCGTAGGCGCGCTGGGCAACGATGAGGTCCACCATCTCCCGCACCACCGACACATTGGACATTTCCAGGAATTTGTGTTCCAGCCGTCCCATGCCCTCATACCCGGGCTGGCCGGGAATGGGTTCACCGGAGGCCTGGGTCACCTTGTAGAGGTTTTCGCCCACCGAGTTGAGGCCCACCGGGTTGGGGAAGCGGTAGAGTTCCATCTGGCCCACCTGGACGGTTTCATCCCCGGAGGCGGGGGTCTTCACTTCCACCCGGCCGTCCCGGGCAATGGTGATGGTCTGGGGCAGGAAGTTTTCGGGCATCACAATATCCGGAAGCACCCAGTAGCCGTTGGAGGTGACCAGCCGGCCGTTTTCGTCCACCTTGAAGGCGCCGTCCCGGGTATAGCCGTAGGAGCCGTCGTAGGTCTGGATGCGGAAAAAGCCTTCCCCATTGATTGCCACATCGTAGACGTTCTCCGTGCTCTGGAGGGAGCCCTGGGTGAACATCCGCTGGGTGGCGGCAAGTTTGACCCCGTGGCCCATCTGGACCCCCACGGGAACCACCGTGTCTTCCGTGGCAGGGGTGCCGGCGGTTCTCACGGTCTGATAAAGCAGGTCCTCAAAATCAGAGCGGACCTTCTTGAAGCCCGAAGTGTTCACGTTTGCCAGGTTATTGGAAATCGTATCAATATTGGCCTGCTGGCCAATCATGCCGGACGCGCCGGTCCATAAACTCCGTACCATCTGTTACCTACCCTTTTATCCGAATTTCGCTGTTTGATTGAGCAAGACCCCGAGCATGGAATCCTCGCTCTGTACCATCTTCTGATTCGCCTCGTAGGCGCGGTTTACTTCTATCATTTGGACCATTTCCATGACCGGGTCCACATTGGAGGCCTCCACAAAGCCCTGGACCACCCGGGGCCGGGTGTTCAATTCCATGGTCTGGGCTTCCCCGGAAATGTCCGTGGCCCGGTAAAGGCTGGACCCCTGTTTCTGCAAATACCGGTCCAGGTCGAATTCCACCACCTTCAAAGTATCCAGGAGCACTGTCTGGTCCCAGGTATTGCCGTCCCGGGAAACCATGAGTTCCGGGTCGTCGGCGTATTGGGCGTTTATCCAGACCCCCCCTTCTTTATCAACCTGGAAGTTGTTCGCCTTAACCTTCAGGGGGCCATTATCGCCCAACACCGGGTAGCCCTCTTTAGTTTCCAGGTAGCCCTCTTTGCCCAACACGAAGGAGCCGTTCCGGGTATACCGTTCACCCCAGGGGGTCAGAACCGTGAAAAAGCCCTTGCCGTCCAGGGCAATGTCGAAGTCGCTCTGGGTTTCCTTCATGGCGCCCTGCTGGAAATCGGTGAAAATTTCGTTCAGTTCCACCCCCATGCCCAGCTTCCCGATAATAGGCGCCGCATCTCCGGAGCCAAAGGGGTGCCTATAGACCCCGTCGTCATCCATACGGCGCATCAGGAGTTCCGGAAAAGCCTTATGGACCGCGGTGTCTTTCTTGTAGCCGTCCACTTCCACGTTTGCCAGGTTGTTCGCCACTGCATCGAGCTTCCACTGCTGGGCCCGCATTCCGCTGGCCCCGGTATACCATCCTCTAATCACGTGTATCTCCTTTTAACTATATCGGCGGGGGAAAATAAAAGATTAGATAGGGACAGAGCTCAATTCTTGGGGACAGAGAAGAATCCCCCTCGGAGCGCCCGGCGTCTTTTTTGGCTGGCGGGAAGAGCAAAGATATGGTATAGTAGGGTATGGGCGATGGTAAAATATGCTAGAAATTGCCGATTTGCAAGCGTTATGCGCCGATGAAACAATAGCGCTTACCGGGCACGTGCTGGCGCGGATGCGTCAACGGGGCATCCGTTATACAGACATCAAGCATACCATTCAAACGGGGGAAATAATTGAGCAATACGCAACCGATTATCCCTACCCCAGTTGCTTGATAAGTTCGGTTGATTTGCATATCGTTTGTGGTATAGGCAATGGCGTATTGTACATTATCACCGCCTACCGCCCTTCTGCTGAAAAATGGGAAGCGGATGGTAAAACACGAAGGAGCTAACATGACCTGTGGTATTTGTAAGGCTGAAACGGAACAAAAACTGGTTACCTATACCGAAGATGTCAACAATTCGGTGATTGTCATTCGAAATGTCCCAGCCACGGTTTGTACCGAATGCGGCAATGTTTGGTACTCCGGAACCGTGGCCGCCCAACTTGAAGCCATCGTTGACCATTGTCTAAAAGGGATTGTTGCGCGGGGAACTCTGTTGCAAGTAGCCGATGTCGCGGTGGTGAACTACGCCGAACAGGTGGCGTGACCACAGAGCCCTCCCTAAGGGCGCATCATTTTTTAAGGATTTTGCCGTTCAGATCCGCCAAATTTTTAAGCACATTCCGGGCAAAAACCCGGACCTCGGGTATAAGCTGGTTATAAAAGTCAATTATTTCCTTTTCGTCCTTTTGCCGGGTCTCCACATCTTCCTGGGTAATAAACATATTCCCTTCCCCTGCCCTGAGCCATACCGGGTTAACTGAAAACGTGGAGGAAATAAGCCTGATATGGCGGTCATTTACGGTACGCCGGGATTTTTCGAGTAGCGCTACTTGGGAGCGGGAAACAGAAATCTCTTTACCAAAGTCCAGTTGACTAAGGTTCAGCTTTTTCCTCAATTCCAAAAGCCTACTATTAATTGATCCCTTGTTCATAAAATCAAGGTAGCAAAAAAATTACATTAAAACAAGAATATCATTGACAATGTTGCATTGTACCTCTATTATAGGACACAAATAGGAGTTATTTGTGGAAACTGGCGAAATTTCCGATTTTCCCCTGGAGACCTACCGGCAGCTCCCCTATGAGAGTAAGCAATTCCTCAAATCTATCTATCGTAATCTGGTTTTACTCCAAAATTCCATTGCACCAAAGGAACCCGGCCAGAAAAAGGGAGTAGCTGCGCGGGGAACTTGCCGACTAAAGTCGGTGCAAGCGGCGTCCGGGCATAGAGAAGAATAGAACGACCGGAACATGTTGTTCCTTTTACAATAATTTCTTAAGGAAATGAAAAAGAGGTGGTTACTATGAAGAAACGATTTGGAGCGGCAATACTCGGCAAAGCTGCTTTAGCAGCTATGTTGATATTCGTGATGGCATTTGTGTCTTGCGGCGATTTGTTTGGTCCAGACGACGACGACAATAACAACAACTTTAATCCGTACAACCCCACGTATTCCAGTCCCCCCATCAACGACATTGATGCGAGCTTAGTAGGGACTTGGAGGGATAATGTTCAGGATGGCGCCATATTAAATGTTTCCTTTCAATCTAGTGGGACCGCAGTAATCTGGGGCGGCAGTACCGGTTCTTGGTTGAATGATCCTACATTAGTATATCAAGGGGGTACCTGGGGTGCAAAGGATGGTAAGATTTCATATCAATACACTTCGACTCTACAGACCGTTGATGTCTATAGTTATTCCATAAATAACATAGGGCAACTTGTATTAACCGCATCAGGAATGACCATTGTATTAAATAAGAGCTCTTTTGTAGGTGTTTCTTACATTAACTATCTTCCCACATCCGTTGTCATGGGAACCCCCCTTACCTTAAGCGGTACGGTGTCGCCTTATAATGCTACCGACCGGACTATTGTGTGGAGTATTTCAGATGCCGATGGCACAGGCGCTGTCATAACCAACGGAAACATCTTAACTGCCTCCAAGATGGGAAACGTTTCCATAACCGCGACCATTACCAATGGGAAGGAGGACTCCTACTCCTATGGTTACGGTTACACCTACTACTACTCCATCGGATCCTACACCCAATCCTTTACGATAACCATCACATCCGATTTTGTGCCCGTTACGAGCATTTCCGATGTCCCCTCATCCGCCGTCGAAGGAGTCCCCCTTGTCTTGACCGGTACGGTGTATCCTGATAACGCCACCAACCAGACTATTGAGTGGAGTGTTGATAGCTATTATGGTACCATAATCGACGGAATCTTTACCCCAACCATTAGTGGCAATAACGCATACATAACCGCGACCATTACCAACGGGGGGTGGTCGGCTTCCTCTGACTACTCTACCTCCATTTATATTTACGTCAGTAGCATGACTCCTGTTACCGCCATTACCGGTGTCCCTACATCCGCCACCGCAGGAACCCCCCTTACCTTAAGCGGTACGGTGTCCCCTGCTGAAGCCACCTGGCAGACTATTGTGTGGAGCGTTGCAAACGCCGGTACTACCGGGGCTGCCATAATAAACGGAAATAGCTTAACCACCACAGCGGGAGGAACCGCTATCGTACGCGCGACCATTACCGACGGGACAAAGGGTTACTTCTCCGGTAGTTATTCCATCACCGACTACACCCAAGACTTTACGATAACCGTTATCCCGACAAATAGCATTAGCCTGAGCTTTACCGACGAAAGCGGCGCCGCCTTTACCCAGGGTGGTTTTACTATCAGTAAAGGTAATGCGATGAATTACACTAAAACTATCATCCTGGTTGGCGACTGGGACAGCCAGAAATGGCGGGTGGATAGCGGCGACTCGATAATAGTAGGTTCTTCTACCAGCGATAAGGTTACCGTGAACGCTGCGGACTATGCCCTCGGAGCTCATACCCTGAGCGTTAGGGTTGTCAAAAATAACGTCCCCTGGACTAAAAACATAACCTTTACGGTTGTTACCGACTAAGGACATAAGGAGAAAAACTATGGGTACTATGATGAATATATGGACTTTAAAACACCGGGTTGGAGCCTTCGCTGCATTGGCCCTGGCAATCAGTCTGGTTTTGGGCTGCGAAAGCCCGGTCAACGCGCCGGTCGTCGTGTCCCAGGGGGTACTGGTACAAATCGATCAGGGCATCCTGGCCCGTACCCTGCTCCCCAATGGGGACGGGCTCTACTACACCCTGGTCTTTACCGCCGACGGGAAGACCCCGGTCAACGCGGTCCTGGACAGCGGCGTTTCAAAGCCAATTTCCCTGAGCGCAGGACCCTGGGCTCTGACCGTTAAGGGCTATCTGTCCAAGGCCGATGCAGAGCTTATACCGGCGGTGACCCCTGTGGTAAGCGGAAACGTCCCGACGGTCGAGGTGAAGCCCGGGGAAATTGTCCCGGTAATAGTGAAACTACGCCCCACCCAGACTAGTGGGAAAAAAGGAACGCTGAACTACAAGGTAACATTTCCAAATTCCCCTGCGGTAACCATAGCGGATCTGACCGTGCAAAAATTTGGCGCCTCCAGCACCTCGGTTACGGTTGATCTTTTATCGAATACCACTGCGCCAAACACTATCATTGGAGCCGTTAGCAGCGCTTCCAGGACAGCCAGCGGTGTTATTGAGCTGGACTCCGGGTATTACGAGGTCCTTATAACCCTGAATAACGGAACTGTTTTTCAGGACGGCGATATCGCCCATATCTACGATAACCTGGAAACCCCGGCCATCTTTACGTATACAGATACCGGGACTGGGAGTCGTTTTGCCAAGGCTGACTATTCAGCAGAAGGGGTATACGTTGGGATCATCTCTTTTGCCGGGACTGCCACAGATCTGTTCGATGGGAACCTGATTTTTTTAGACGCCGCAGGAACGACAACACTTACTAATGCGTTGAAGTACCAGTATAATATTGCATCGCAAAGCGGAACTGCATTATTTTACAGTGTACACAAAGCCATAGCAAATTTGAAAAGCAACGAGGCATTATATCCAACAAATCTGGAATCGGTAAATCTTATTACCTTTACCGATGGGTTGGACAATGGTTCGTTTTTGCAGTCAAATTCTGCCCCACTGGAAGGTCAAAAACAAATGGAAAGCGGTCCATACGCCGCTTATATTGGAAACCAGATCACATCCCGCACTATTAGAGGAAAGCCCATAACTGCATATTCAGCAGGTGTTAAGGGCGGTGATGTTGAAGATATCGGAAAGTTTACCAGTGATTTGTCAGCCCTGGCGAGCCCCGGTAAAAGTTTTAAATTAGCCAATTATGAGCAACTGACAGATCAGTTTAAGAAAATCGCCGAGGGCTTAAATATCACCAATACTGATACCACCTTTACCATGGTAACAACCGGAAATGATCCTGACACGAAAATTCGTATGACCTTTGATAGTATTGGTATTGATTCAAGCGCCGCATCCGGATCGACCAAATATTTCGAAGGCACATTAACCTATACAGCCGGCGATCCTTACTTGACTAATATTACCTACGCAGACGGTTTTGGATCCACGGAAGGGGACGGGCCAATACCCGGAACGATAAACGGTTCAGAAATAAATTTTGTGCTTACTAATTTTCAA
The DNA here is from genome assembly GCF_000214375.1 of Treponema primitia ZAS-2. Classification (NCBI taxonomy): domain Bacteria; kingdom Pseudomonadati; phylum Spirochaetota; class Spirochaetia; order Treponematales; family Treponemataceae; genus Treponema; species Treponema primitia. Next base: position 689,474 of record NC_015578.1, read on the forward strand.
GGCTATAACAGAGCAAATGCGATCAACGTAAAGCAATGGACCAAAAAAAAGGCAGATACATTGTGGCAGAGGAACAGTGAGTATTCCGTAGGCAGCGCCGTTGCTTATACATTTGACAGACGTTCAGCAATAATATACCTTGTTTTAGATGCCAGTACATCCCTTGCATCCAACACCTCAGACTATATACCCGATATTAGGAATGCTGCCATCCGCTTTATTGAGGATATATATTCGCAGTATCACGAAGGCGAAATTAGTGATATATATTCACCCAAAACCCCCACATCCATAACAGAGCCCTGGATATTGCAGGCTGACGGGCGATATAAATCACCTGCTATTTTGGACGATGAGAAGACAATAATGAGGATAGATTTTTCCACCATTGGGGCAACAACCGTGCAAATTCAACTGGATGTTTCATCAGAATTGGATGGCGATTATGCATTGGTTAGCGGTTTGTACCTTATTGCTTCTGGTCCTCGTGAGTCCAATTATTCGTGGAGTTCTCTTTCTGCGCTATCAATTACCGAATATCAGTACCGAATATCCGGAAATGCTTCGCAAACGATAGCTATACCGGTGACATCGGCAGGCCATTATTTTATTGATATAGGTTATGAGAAAAATAGTTCGGGGACCGCAGGCGAAGATCGCGCATGGTTCAAGATTGAGAACTAGAAAGCGCTAAGCCAGGATGGTGTGGGCGGGTTTCCGGGCTTAGGCCCGGGAAACGGCTCCCCCGCCCCTTAGGCGGGGGGGAGGGACGAGGTCTTAAATTATGACAAATTCCTTATAATGCTCCTGGCTACATATTCCTTTATTTCATTATGCCGGGGAACAGCAGATTGTTTTCCGGTTTTTGGCTGCCGGTAAACGTCATGGCCTCCGCCATGACGCACAAATTGAGCCCCGTTCTTGCTTATGGCGCTGATTAAATCTACCCGTTTCATGCAATAAATAATTTTGCTTTATGGTATTTAGAAAGTTCCAGGCAATCATATAGATCTTTGAGCATATCTTCTAATTCCTCAAGGGTCTGACCCTGGGTTGGGTGATCGGGGAAATCATCAAAATACCCAATATACCACCCATCCTCTTGCCAATAGGTGTATTGTTTTTCCATTGCAGCCCTCCTGCTCGATTATAGCTAAGTATACCCTCTGATACATCAATAGTCAAAGGCGTCGTGGCCCCTTGCATTTTCGATAAAAGGCCCCTCATAGCCCTGATCGTTGACAAGCTCATTTGGCGGAGTTGAAAAAAAGGCCTTATCCGGGATATACTGAACAAAATCTTTTGTATGGATGGAGCCCTATGAACCAGGCCCTAGAGAACCTTAAAACCCGCGGACTTTTCCAGCAGTGCACCGACCCGGATGCCCTTTCCCGTCTGATGGACGCCGGTCCGGTAACTTTTTACGTGGGCTGCGATCCCACGGGCCCCAGTCTGCACATCGGCCATATGGTGCCGTTTTTTGCGTTCCGCCACCTTATGGCAGCGGGGCACAAGGGTATAGCCCTCATCGGCGGGGGGACTGCCCGGATCGGGGACCCCTCGGGGAAGACCGAGATGCGGAAGATGCTGAGCTACGAGCAGCTCGACGCCAACGCCGCCTGCATCGCCGCCCAACTGGACAAGTTCCTGGGCTTCGACGGGGACAGAGCTCGGACGGCGAACAACAAGGACTGGCTGGCGGACCTGAACTACATCGACTTTCTCCGGGAAATCGGCAGCCACTTTTCGGTGAACCGTATGCTCAGTTTTGAAGCCTACAAAATGCGCATGGAGACCGGGCTTTCCTTCATCGAATTCAACTACCAGCTCCTCCAAAGTTACGACTTCCTGGAACTGTACCGCCGCCACGGCAACCGCCTCCAGATAGGCGGCGACGACCAATGGGGCAACATCGTGGCAGGCGCGGACCTAATCCGCCGTATCGAAGGCGCCGAAGTCTTCGGCATGACCTTCCCCCTGGTAACCACCGCGGACGGTAAAAAGATGGGCAAAACCGAAAAAGGCGCCATCTTCCTGGATCCGGCCATCACCAGTCCTTACGAATTTTTCCAATACTGGCGCAATGTCCAGGACGCCGACCTCCGCCGCTTCCTCCTGATGTTCACCTTCCTCCCGGTAGGAGAGATTGACACCATCACCGCCCCGGGCAAGAACCCCAACGAAGGCAAAGAGCGCCTGGCTTGGGAAGTAACCGCCCTGATCCATGGCAATGATGAAGCCGACAAAGCCCTCTCCGGCGCTAAGGCCGCCTTTGGGGGGGAGGGCGGGGACAAATCCGCCATGCCCAGCGCAGCTCTGTCCCTGGCAAAGTTCCAGGCCGGTTACAACGTGGTGGACCTTTTCACCGATGCAGGCTTGACCCCCACCAAAAGCGAAGCCCGCCGCCTGGTCCAGCAAGGCGGCGCCTTCGTGTCCGCCAGCGGCGACACGGCTTCGCTGGCCGCCATCACTGACGTAGCCGCCCTGATTGGGGCTGACGCCCTGGACGGCGACGGGGAACTGGTGCTCCGAGCGGGGAAAAAGCGGTTTTGCCGGGTAACCACCCGGTAGGGGGCCAAGCCCTGTCGCTCCTCTGAAGCCTAAGTCTCTGTTGGCGCCGTTTATACTTTGCTGGTGACGTTCTGAGTCCCGCCGGTGACGCTTGAGGCCCGGCCTTATCCCTCATCCTTCTTGCCCCGTTTTTGTCTCAGCAGGGCCACCACCGCCCCCAGGTGGGGGTCGCCGGTCAGTGTCAGGAGGAGGAGGCCTACTGCCCCGAACAGGGCGGCGTTGATGGCCAGGGGGGCGCCGTAGGCGAGAATGCGGCCATGGCCGGTGAAACTGGGGAGCTGGGGGGACAGAGCTAAAACAGGTAGGGCGGCGATGCAGGAAAAGAGGATCAGTTTGGCGGCGTAGAGCAGGGCGGAGCGGAGGGTTTTGCCCAGGGTAATGTAGGGGTTGCGGCGAAGGAAGACCAGGAGGAGTACCGTGTTGACTGCGCTGGCCAGGGACAGAGCTAAAGCAATGCCAGCGCCCCGGAATGGGCCGACCAGGAGCGTTGCCAGGGCTATGTTCACCCCAAAGGAGATGATCCCCGCCAGGGTGGGTGATTTAGAATCGCTCTGGGCGTAGAAAGCCGGAGCCAGGATGCGGTTCAGGGCTATAAAGAAGAGTCCCGGCATGTGGAAGCTGAAGGCGGACATGGTGAGGGCCACGGATTGTTCATTGAAACTGCGGCTCTGGAAGAGGAGCCGTATCAGGGTTTCGCCCTGGGCCAGGGAAAAAAAGGTGATGGGGATGGTGATCAGGGCGATGATGTTCATGGCCGAGATCAGCCGGTCATTGTAGAGTGCCCATTGGGCGGATTTGGCGTATTCCGCCAGGTCCGGCAGGAGCACCGTGCCCAGGGACACCGCAAAGACCCCCAGGATCAGTTCCTGAAGCCTCAGGGAGTATTGAAGGCTTGAAACCACCCCCGCCCCGGCATTTCCTGCCAGGGCAGTGGATACCAGATCGTTGAGCTGGTAGGCTGCCATACCAATGATGGTGGGGCCGATGAGCTTTAGTACCTTCCGGGTGCCGGGGTGCTTGAAGGCCCGTTTCAGGCCGGTGAAAAAAAAGCGGAAACCCTTCTGCAGCACAAAGGGAAGCTGGATGGCAGCCTCTAAAACCCCCCCCGCAAGAATGCCGATTGCCATGGCCCGGGCGGGGTTGGCGGTAAAACGGCTTAGCCCGTAGGCGCAGAGTATGGTGACCAGGTTGAGCAGTATGGGCGCCAGCCCCGAGGGGGCAAATATCCGGACACTGTTCAGGATGCCCTGAAAAAAGGCTGCCAGGGAAATAAAAGCCAGAAAGGGGAACATGAGCCGGGTGAGGAAGACGGTCTCGTTATATTCCTCCATGCCAAAAACAGACACCACCAGGGGGGTCACCAGGATGCCTGCAATCACCGCCAGGGTCACGAAGAAGGTCAAAAAGGTGAAGATGCAGGAGAGGAACTCCCGGATTTGGGCGTGACCTGCGGCTTCAACGCCACCGTCCCCATTGCCGGATGCCAAGAGGTATTCCTTGAAGGTGGGGATGAAGGCCACGGCGATGGAGCCTTCGGCAAAGAGCCGGCGGAAGAGGTTGGGGATCATGAAGGCTACGGAAAAGGCGTCGGACAGGGCGCTGGTACCCAGGAGGCTGGCCTTGGCCATTTCCCGCAGGAGGCCGAGGATGCGGGAACCCAGGGTGAGAAGGGACAGAGCTGAACCGTGACGGAGCAGGGACCGGGCGGAGCTGGGCATGGGCATAGCTTAGCGCGTTAGCACGGCTTCTGCAATGCTGGGTTTTTACGTTGTCCAGTCCTCAAGCGCTCAAATTACTGTACCCTGCGGCATATCTCCGGAGCTTACAGGGTCTTGATTATCGCCTCCGCCGCAGCCTTGCCGTCGTCGATGGCCCGGACTACCAGGCTTGCGCCGTTCCGGGAATCACCGGCGGCCCAGACCTTGGGGTTGGAGGTGTGGAAGCTGCCCTTGGTGCGGATATTGCCCCGCTCGTCGAGTTCTAGCTCGAAGTCGGCTACTGCGCCGTTTTGTACCACGTGGGTAAAGCCCATGGCGAGGAGTACCAGGTCTGCGCCTATCTCAAAATCCGAGCCGGGTACCTCGGTCATCACCTGGCGGCCGTCTTTTTCGGCCCAGTCCACCCGGCAGGCCTGGATGGCTTCCACTTTGTTATTACGCCCCACAAAGGCTTTTGTGTTGACCGACCAAAGCCGTTCACCGCCCTCCAGGTGGGAGCTTGAGGTTTTGAGGACCTTGGGCCACAGAGGCCAGGGTTCGGCGTCGGATCGGTGTTCAGGCGGCTTGGGGAGTACTTCTATCTGGGTGACCCGCATGGCGCCCTGGCGGTTGGCGGTGCCCACGCAGTCTGAGCCGGTGTCGCCGCCGCCTATGACTACCACCCGTTTGCCGTAGGCGGTGATGGGCTCAAGGCCCGTGTTTTCGCCCCCCAGGATGCGGTTCTGGAGGGAGAGAAAATCCAGAGCCTGGACTATGCCGGAATTTTCCCGGCCCGGCAGTTTCACGTCCCGGGGTTCCCTGGCGCCTATGGTGAGGAGCACCAGGTCGTAGGAGGATTCGAGCTCCTTGGCAGAGATGAGTTTGCCTTCGCCGCCTTCGCCGTCTGCGCCTTTTGCGCCGAAGCCGTAGCGGGCGGAACCGATACGGGCGCCGGTTCTGAACTCGACCCCCTCGGCTTCCATGATGCTGACCCGCCGGTCAATAAAACTTTTGTCCAGTTTGAAGTCCGGGATGCCGTAGCGGAGGTAGCCCCCCAGTTTTTGTGCGCCTTCGTACACAGTGACGGAAAAGCCTGCGCGGTTGAGGAAGTAGGCGGCAGAAAGCCCCGCAGGGCCGGCGCCGACCACGGCGACTTTTTTCCCGTTCCGCATCCGGGGGGGCCGGGGGACCACCAGTCCCAAGTCGTAGGCTTTTTCGATGATCGCAAGCTCGTTCTGCCTGATGGTGACAGGCTCGTCGTTAGCGCCCAGGACGCAGGAGGCTTCGCACAGGGCGGGGCATACCCGGCCGGTGAATTCCGGAAAGGGGTTTATGTATTCCAGGGCGGCCCATGCGCCGGCCCAGTCATTGCGGTAGAGCCGGTCTTGCCATTCGGGCATGACGTTGGATACCGGACAGGCCCAGTGGCAGAAGGGGACCCCGCAGTCCATACAACGGGCTGCCTGCTGTCGGCGCTCGTCGTCGGAAAGCAGTATTTCTACTTCGCTGTAATCGTTAACTCGTTCTTCTACAGGCCGGTAGCCGGAAACCTTCCGCTTTATCTTCAAAAATCCCTTTGGATCGCCCATACATTCCTCTCTTATCAATAAAACTGTCGGAGTTTTTTCAAGGTAAAAACTCCATTGTAAAAATAAACGTAGTTCAATAAATCTTCTGGAATTTTTTTAAGGTAAAAACTCCATTATAAAAATTAAACGCAGCTTAATTTTTATACACGTTCCGAAATTTCTTCCCGTTCCCGGATATCGTAGAGTTTCCGGTCCAGTTCCGCCAGCTTCATCTGCTGGAGGGCCATCTTGTATTCCACCGGAAGCACCTTTACGAACTTGGGCTTGTACTCGGCCCAGTTGTCCAGAATGTTTTTGGCATAGGCCGATCCGGTCCAGTAGATATGCTGTTCAATATGCTGCTTAACAAAGCTCTCGTCCTCTTCGTTATCAAGGCCGGAAAGCTCTACCATTCCCTTATTGAGGAAGTACTCGAAGTCGCCTTTCCGGTCCAGCACATAGGCTATGCCCCCGGACATACCGGCGCCGAAGTTGCGGCCCACGGTTCCCAGGACGATGAGACGGCCCCCGGTCATATATTCTGCGGCATGATCCCCCGCACCTTCCACCACTGCGGTGGCCCCGGAATTCCGCACGCAAAAACGCTCCCCGGCCACCCCTGCGGCGTACAGTTCCCCGGAAGTGGCGCCGTAGAGCACCGTATTCCCGATGATGATGTTCTCGCTGGTTTCAAAAGTCGATCCAGGAGGAGGGGCCACCACGATGCGGCCACCCGAAAGGCCTTTGCCCAGGTAGTCGTTGGAGTCCCCGGCCAGGCGGAAGGTGATCCCCTTGGCAAGGAAGGCGCCGAAACTCTGGCCGGCGGAACCGGTGAAGTCCACGGTAACAAAATTCTCAGGTAGGCCCTGGCCGCCGAAACGTTTGGATACTTCGTAGGAGAGCATGGCACCTACTGCCCGGTCGGTGTTGCGCACCGGCAGGGAAAGGGCGGCGGGAATTTTTTTATCCAGGGCGGAGAAACATTTTTCGATAAGCTGGCGGTCCAGGACTTTGCCGATATTGTGGACCTGGTCCTGCACGCAGCGCCGTTCCTGGCCGCCGGGTATAAAGGCCGGGCCTTCGGGTTTGTAGAGCAGGGCTGAAAGGTCCACCCCGGCGGATTTTGCCTTGCCGCTCTTCCGTTCCACCAGTAAATCTGCGCGACCCACCAGGTCGTCAAATTTTCTGATCCCCACAGAGGCCATGATCTCCCGGACTTCTTCGGCGATGAACCGGAAGAAGTTGATCAGGTACTCGGGTTTGCCGGTGAAGCGTTTCCGCAATTCCGGGTCCTGGGTGGCCACTCCCATGGGACAGGTGTTTTCGTGGCACTTGCGCATCATTACGCAGCCCATGTTGATCAGGGTGGATGTGCCGAAACCGAATTCTTCGGCCCCCAGCATTCCTGCGATCACCACATCCCGGCCGGTTTTAAGCTGGCCGTCGGTCATGAGGCGGACCCGGCCCCGGAGACCGTTCTTTACCAGCACCTGGTTGGTCTCCGAAAGACCCAGCTCCCAGGGGAGGCCTGCGTGGCGTATGCTGCTCTGGGGGCTGGCCCCGGTGCCGCCATCGTAGCCTGAGATGAGGATATTGTCCGCATGGGCCTTGGCAACCCCGGCGGCAACGGTTCCCACCCCGGATTCGGATACCAGTTTGACGCTGATCCGGGCCTGGGGGTTGGCGTTTTTCAAATCGAAGATAAGTTCAGCCAAATCTTCTATAGAATAAATGTCGTGATGGGGGGGCGGGCTGATCAGGGTAACCCCGGCGGTGGAATGCCGGACCTTGGCAATCATGGCGTCCACCTTATGCCCCGGGAGCTGGCCTCCCTCGCCGGGCTTGGCGCCCTGGGCGATTTTGATCTGGATCTCCTCGGCATTGGCCAGGTACTCGCTGGTCACCCCGAAGCGGGCTGAGGCTACCTGCTTGATGGCGCTCCGCAGCCAGGAGCCGTCGGACCTGACCGCAAAACGTTCCGGGCTTTCCCCGCCCTCACCGGAGTTGGATCGGCCGTGGATGGAGTTCATTGCCCTGGCTACGGTTTCGTGGGCTTCCCGGGAAATGGACCCAAAGGACATGGCCCCAGTGGTGAAGCGCCGCATGAGGGTTTCCACGCTCTCCACTTCCTCCAGGGGAACCGGAGCCGCAGGCCCGTCCTTCACGGTACCCGGCGCGGCAAAGTCCAGAAGGCCCCGGATGACATGGGGGCTTTGGTTCAGTTTATTTGTCAGGGTGGAAAATTCCTTGAATTTCTTATAATCCCCGGTACGGGTGGCCCACTGGAGCAGGTAGATGCTTTCAGGGTTCCAGGCGTGCTTTTCCCCGAATTTCCGCCAGCGGTACTGGCCATCCCCATTCAGGAGATAATCCACCCCCTGGGGCCAGTCCCCGGTTTTGATAAAGGCTTTCCGGGCTTCCCGATAATGGTCCAGAACCTCCCCTTCCAGCTCGGCAAAGCCCGCGCCGCCTATACGGCTGGGGGTGCCCCGGAAACAGGTGTCTATCACTTCCGGGCCCAGCCCTATGGCTTCGAATATCTGGGATCCCCGGTAGGACCGGAGGGTGCTGGTGCCCATTTTGGACATCACCTTGAGCATGGCCTTGTTAAGCCCCTTGATGTAGTGCTTCTTTGCCTCCGGGAAAGACCCGGCCCGTTTTCCGTCCGGCCCGGCGCTTATGGCGGCCAGGGAGGCCAATGCGCCGTAGGGGACCACCAGGTCTGCGCCGTAGCCGAAGAGCAGGGCAAAGTGCATGGGCTCCCGGGGCTCCATGGATTCTGAAATAATCGACAGATGCATACGCTGCCCCGCCCGGATAAGGCCGTGGTGTACTGCCCCCACCGCCAGCAAGGCTGGAATGGCGCAGCGACCGGTCTTGGCGGCCCCCGAAGGGACAGCTTCCGGGGACAGAGCTCCCCGGTCAGAGAGGATCAGCAGGGACACCCCGTCCTTCACCGCCTTGATTGCCTCCGCAATCAGATTATCCAGGGCCGGTTTCAACAGTTGTCGCGAAACCTTTCCCGTTTCCAGTTCCGAATTTTTCACTTCAAAGGTGGCGTCCAGTATCCGGGACTTGAAATCCACCGGGTGGACCTGCTTGAGGGTTTCCAGATCCGCGGGGGTCATGATGGGATTGAGGACCTTGATGCGCCGGCAATGGGACTCGGTTTCTTCCAGCAGGTTCTTCTGGGGACCGATGAAACTGGTCAGGGTCATGACCAGGTCCTCCCGGATGGAATCAATGGGCGGGTTGGTCACCTGGGCAAAAACCTGCTTGAAGTAGGTGTAAATCCGCTGGCTCCGATCGGAAAAAACCGCCGTGGGGGTATCGGTACCCATGGAGCCTGTGGGTTCCTGGCTGGTTTCCGCCATGACCAGGAGCAGCTTTTCCCTGTCCTCCCGTGAATAGCCCGCAACCCGTTCCATGTACAGCCGCTTGGCATCGCTTTTCAGCTGGGGGTCTACAAATTTCACCCCCTGCCCTTCCCCGGTCAGTTCCTGCTGCAGGGTGATGATCTGCCGCTTTACCCAGTCCCCGTAGGGCTTGGACTGGTAGACCTGGCGCTTCACCTCGTCATCCGGGATGATCCGCCCTTCCAGCAAATCCACCATGAGCAGTTTCCCCGGCCTGAGCCGGCCCTTGTAGACCACCTCTTTGGGGCTAAAGTCCTGGACCCCGGTTTCCGAGGCCATGACAATAAGATCGTCCTTAGTGATGGTGTACCGGGAAGGCCGCAGCCCGTTCCGGTCCAGGGTCCCCCCCACAAAGCGGCCGTCGCAGAATACCATGGAGGCCGGGCCATCCCAGGGCTCCATAATAGCGGCGTGGTATTCATAAAAAGCCTTGAGCTCCTGGGGTATGGGGTTTTTGTCGTTCCAGGATTCGGGGATCAGCATCATCAGGGCATGGGGAAGGGTGCGGCCGGACATGATCAACAGTTCTAGGACATTGTCAAAGCTGGCGGAATCGCTCTGGTCCGGCTCGATAAGGGGGAACAGGTCCTTCAGGGCAGCGCCGAAACGGGGATGGGCAAAGAGAGCCTCCCGGGCAGCCATCCAGAACCGGTTTCCTTTGACCGTATTGATCTCCCCGTTATGGGAAACAATGCGGAAGGGCTGGGCCAGGGGCCAGTTGGGGAAGGTATTGGTGGAAAACCGGGAATGGACCAGGGCCACTGCGGTCTTTAGCCCCTCATCTTTAAGTTCCGGGAAGTAATTCTGGAGCTGGGATGACATGAGCATCCCCTTATACACGATAGTCCGGGACGAAAGGGAGGGCATATAGCCCCGGGCCCCGGCGTTTTCCAGGGCAGGATCCTCCCGAATACGCTTTTCCAGAGATTTTCTGAAAATATAGAGCCGGAATTCCAGGTCCGAGACCCCTTCACCATCCCTTTTTGCCCCCTGATCCTGGGAACCCAGGAATATCTGGCGCGTCAGGGGCTCCGCAGCCTGGGCAATGGCGCCTAGTACCCCGGTGTCGGTGGGTACATCCCGCCATCCCAGGACCGAAAGGCCCGCCGTCGCAGCAGTTTCGTCGATTAAGCCGAGGATTTTAGCGCCCTTTTCCTCCGCCTTCTTATCCCCTGCCGGACCGGGAAGAAACACCAGGCCGGTCCCGTAGTTTCCCGCTTCCGGGAGGGCAGGGACAAATTTTTTATAAAAATCATGGGGGATCTGGATCAGCACCCCGGAACCGTCACCGGTCTTATTGTCAGCGCTTTCCGCGCCCCGGTGTTCCATCCGTTCCAGGACCTCAAGCCCCCGTTTCAAAATTTCATGGGAAGGTCGGCCCTTAATATCAGCCACAAACCCTATACCGCAAGAATCATGCTCATCCTCTTCCCGATACAAACCCTTTTGGAGGCGCTGGTCTACCTCTTCTTCGTGCTGGCCCATAATGGCTCCTTAACATAAGCGATTCCTATAGTTATACAAAATTGAGGATTATTATGCAATAATGGGGGATAAGGCGTTATGTCAGGCTTGGGACGCTCATACCGGAGGGGGCGGGCGAATCCCCCTCCCCCTAACCTGTGGAGTCTGCCTACGGAGCCCGGTAGGTCTCCTCCGGCAGGGAAAGGGGGCTTGACGCATTATCCCAAATAGCGGCCTTTATTGAGCCCCACGCCAGGCGACATTTATTCAGGTAACAACCTGGCGGTTGCATTTCCAGGCGTCCAGAGACGGGGGAGGGGGATTCGCCCGCCCCCTCCGGCCTGGTGTGCCAGTAAGAGCATAACGACTTTTCCCCTGAGGGGGGACCGGGGGGTGGGATAGGGCATAACGGCTTTTCCTTGGGAAGGGGAGCTGGGGGCGGGAGATTCGGCGGTTTGGCATCATCAATCTTCTTTTTCTAAAAACTAACCGGGTTTTTAGAAATGCCCTTTATGAGAAAAACATAGAGTTCACAGAGAACCTATTTTTCTTTCGTTCATCTGCGTTCTCTGTGTTTTTCTTTGCTTGGAATTATTACTTGGCTAGTATCTTTGCTAGATCCGCCTCGGGGGTGCTGATGGGGGTGATGGCGAATTTTTCGACCAGGAAGTTCAGCACAGTGGGCGAAACAAAGGCCGGCAGGCTGGGACCTAAGTATATGTTTTGGATACCCAGGTACAGAAGGGTGAGCAGGATGCTTACTGCCTTTTGTTCATACCAGGAAAGAACCATGGTCAGGGGCAGATCATTTACCCCGCACTTAAAGGCGTCGGCTAATGCAATAGCCACCTGTATGGCCGAGTAGGCGTCGTTGCACTGACCCATGTCCATGATTCGCGGGAGGCCGCCGATTTCTCCGATATCAAGGTCGTTGAAGCGGTACTTGCCGCAGGCCAGGGTTAGGATAATTGAGTCCTTGGGGGATTGCTTCACAAAATCTGTATAGTAATTACGCCCCGTCTTTGCGCCGTCACATCCGCCTACCAGGAAGAAGTGCTTGATCGCCCCGGCTTTGACCGCATTGACAACCGTTTCTGCCGCAGCAAGAACAGTGTTTCTGGCGAAACCGGTGGTCACTTCTTTACCGCCGTTGATGCCGGTCATGGGGTGGTCCTCCTTATACCCACCCAGTTCCAGGGCCTTGTTGATTACTGCGGAAAAATCCTTTGGCTCACCAATGTAAACCATGCCGGGATAGGCGACTTCCCCGGTGGTGAACACCCGGTCACTATAACTGTCCTTAACCGGCATGAGGCAATTGGTGGTGAAAAGAATTGGCCCGGGAAGCCCATCGAATTCCTGCTGTTGGTTTTGCCAGGCGGTTCCGAAATTGCCCTTGAGCTGGGGATAGGCTCTGAGGGCCGGGTAGGCGTGGGCAGGTAACATTTCACCGTGGGTATAGATATTAATGCCCTTGTCCCTGGTCTGATCCAGGAGTAATTTGAGGTCCCGGAGGTCGTGGCCGCTTATGACGATGAAGGGTCCTTTTTCCACAGTTAAACTAACTTTTGCCGGGGCTGGGTGTCCATAGCTTTCGGTATTGGCTTTGTCCAGGATTTCCATGCACTTGAGGTTGATCTTCCCGGTTTCCATGACCAGGGGCAAAAGTTCATCCATGCCGTACTGTTCTTCACTCAGTGCATTAAGGGCGGTATAAAAGAAATCCGTCACTGTTTGGTCCGTGTAGCCTAAGACCATCCCATGGTAGGCATAGGCGGCTATACCCCGTACCCCAAAGAGTAAAAGTGACTTGAGGGAACGGATGTCCTCATGGGCCTGCCAGATTTTTTCCATGTCAAAGTCCTCACACTGTGCGGCCTCAGCAAAAATGGCGGCCCGTTCAGCCCGGGCAATTTCAATTTTTTTGGCAATAGCAGCATTGTCAAAATCCACATTGGTCATAGTGGTGAAGAGACCTTCAACAATAATCCTATCCGTGTTTTTTGTTTTTCCCTTTCTTGAGGCTACTTTAGCCAGAATGATAAGGGCGCCGGTCAACTGGTCCTGTAAAAGGGCGGTATCGTCCTTTTTTCCGCAGACCCCCGCCTTTCCTGCACAGCCTTTGCCGGCTGCCGTTTGCTCGCATTGAAAACAAAACATACTATCCTCCTATGGACTTAATGGATTATGTAAATATAGCCGCCCTGGGTGGAGAAATATGTTGTATTTACAACGGAATGGAGAAAAAATGCAAAAAACAGGGGGAATAACCACGAAGGACACCAAGGAACACAAAGGGGCAATTCCAAACAGCCATCTTTTCTCTTCCTCTGTGATCTCTGTGTGCTTCCCTCTGCGTCTCTGTGGTAAATCTTCTATATCAATAATTTATTTACTTCCAGTTTTTTATCAGGACCTCGTTTACGGCGCCTCTGCCGCCTGAATCAGCATTAATTAACCGCCTTGCCGATACGGGTATAATCTCAAAGTACCCATGGGCATACAGGCCCCGGATAAATTCGGTATCCGAATTGCTCAATAGGCATTTCACCCCCCGCTCGGCCATGGTAATCATAACATTGCGGAGCCGTTCCTGTTCCGTCTCAAGAAACCCATCAGCCTGGTATCCTGTGAAGCTGGTTTTATCAAGCCGGTGATAGGGCGGGTCAAAATATATAAAGGAGTTTGTATCGGCATTGGTAACGGCTTGTTCAAAGTCAGTATTAAGGATGGTAATGTCATTGCTGTTAAGATAGTTGCCAATTTGGCGTAATAGGGTTTCATCATAGATTGCAGGATTTTTGTTTTTTCCATGGGGCACATTGAAAAGACCCTGAGAATTGACGCGATACAGGCCGTTAAAACAGGTTTTGTTCAAAAATATTAAACGGGCAGCCTTTTCGGTGTCGGTCAATTTGTTAAATTCATCGGTATTCCGGTCAAGGTTTCTGATTTTATAATAATATTCCTTGTCGTTATTCTCTCTATGGGTTCTTAATAGTTCAATGAGCTGTTCAATGTTTTCTTTTATTGCCCTGTAGGTTAAAATTAACTGGGCGTTAAAATCGTTAATGATTGCCCTTTTGGGTTGTAATTCAAAAAACAGAGCCCCGGCGCCGATGAAGGGTTCGTAATAAGTATACTTATCTATATTTCCGGGGAGATGGTTTTTTATTTCAGCCAGCAATTGCCTTTTGCCCCCCGCCCATTTTAGATAGGGTTTAAGGGTTATTTTTTCGTCTTTGTTCAAAAACTTTTTCCGTATTTTGATTTTGGATTATTTGTTCTAATTTTTTCAATGCTTCCAAATTAATTATGTTTTCCAATGCTTTGAAAGACAAGTTTACATCATTGCTATTTGCTTCAATTCCATCAGGATATCTTATGTTGTTATTAAATTTGTTCAATAAACTGCACTCGTCCTTTATATCGTTAAAACAATTATCGTATTGTAAACACAAATTATTTAAATATGGTAAATTATGCGTATTTTCAATTTCATGATCATTGTATACTAAATATCCCTTTAAATATTTTTCTGTGGCCTGTGAGCATAAGTAGCATATAATTTCATTATGTTTTTTTAACGCACTATTCAATATTTTTGCAGCATCATAATCTTCGGCTGCCTTATAAAACCATTGGATTGTATCTTTAAGATTCATAAATTATTTTTCCTTTATTATAAATAGTATTCTCAAGAATGTAGTCATTTTTTCTTGAATTAAAAATATTTTCATTTACTAGTAATAAATCAATAAAAAAAATATTCTTGTCGCTTAATTCCCTTATTATTTTTGCATATATTTCTGTGGTGTTTTTGTATTTGTCGGGTAATACTGTATATATGTCTATATCGCTGTCTTCATTTGGTTTTCCATAGGCATAGGATCCAAAAAGATAAATGGATTTTGCGTCAATATTATTTAAAATTGTTTCTTTTATCAATTGTATGTCTTTATCAAAATTTATTTTCATGGTCATATCTCCTTGTATTTTGCTGTCAGCCTAAGAACTGTCGGGCTATGGATAAGCCCAGGCGGACAGGCAATGGTTCCATGCGGCGGGCTACTTGTTTAAGCGCCTTGCGAATCGGCAAATGTTGGGGGCAGTGGCTTTCGCATTTGCCGCATTCAACACAAAGCCTCGGGCTATGGGGCTTTTTACTCACCGCTGCAGTACTGGTAAGAAATTGCTGCATCCCGATTGTAAAATTTTGGGCAAAGCTGGCATTATAGGCGGCAAAACAGCCGGGGATATTTATGCCCTTGGGACAGGGCATACAGTAATTGCACCCTGTACAGTGAATTTTGTATGCCCGGTTAAACAGTCCAATCACTTCGGTATACACTGCCAATTCCGCATCGGTTAAAGGGCGGGCATTCTCAGCGGAGCGAAGATTGTCTTCCATTTGCGCAGTAGTATTCATGCCGCTTAACACGCAGCTTACTTCGCTCTGGTTCCAGAGCCAGCGGAATCCCCATGCTGCGGGGGAAAGGGTGGGGTCGGTTTTTGAAAACAGGGCGGCCGCTTCCTTTGGCAATCCTGCGGCAAGTTTTCCCCCGAGCAGGGGCTCCATGATCATAACCGGTATTCCCTTTGCTGCGGCCGCTTTTAGCCCTTCCTTGCCGGCCTGATAATTCTCGTTGGAATAATTGTATTGTATCTGGCAGAAATCCCATGGATAGGCATTGAGTATCTTCAGGAATTCTACCGAGGAACCGTGAAATGAAAATCCCGCCTGGCGTATTTTTCCTGCCCGCTTTTTTTCGGCTATCCATTGTTCTATTCCCCATTCACGAAACTGTTCCCATTGGGCGGAGTCGGTTATCATGTGCATTAGATAATAGTCTATGTAATCAGTTTGAAGGCGTTCAAGTTCCTTGTTAAAAAATTTGTCAAAATCATCGGGACCTTTGCACACGATCAAGGGTAATTTTGTGGCGATAAAAACGGATGTGCGTTTTTTGTGCTTCCCAAGAATTGTCCCCAAGGTTTCCTCGCTATTTGGGTATATATACGCGGTGTCAAAATAATTTACCCCCCCGTCAATCGCCGCCAGGATCATCCGTTCTGTTTCGGCCATATTCCGTGAAAACCGCATGCATCCAAGCCCCAGTATTGACAGCTTATTTCCTGAAACTTTATCTTCCCGGTATTGCATATAGGATCTCCTGTTTTTCGGTTTTTTCCACCAGGTTCCTCACCGTCCCAGAAAAGACAGCTTGCCGCCGAATTTGTGCCACTTGCCTGAGTCCCGTTTGTTTCCCTCTTCAATAATGTTAAAGATAAAGGTACCGAGGGCGTTGTCCTCCCCGGCTTCGGAGGCGGAAAAACCGTAGACTTGGTAGGGTTCGTTCCGGGAGGAATCCATGAGCCCCTGAGCGAAGGCGCGGAAGGATGCGGCCACCGGGGGGCCGATAAGATCAACCGGATCATCCCTGCCGCCCCCTGAGCCGATGTCCGCCAGTACCAGTGCCAGGGCACCCGCCCCATGGGCCTTGAAAACTGTAGCCAGTTCCTTTACCAGAAAAAACCAGCCTTTGATATAATCGTTGATGATGATCTCCAGGTTGGCAGGGTTCAGGTTTTCTGCGCTCTTCCGCACCGCCGGGGGTGTGCAGACCAGGATGGCTTCACTAAGCTGTCCCAGCCGGTTTTCCGCCCCAAGCACCATGGTACGTGCCGAGACGGGGCTGCCGGGGTTCCAGTCCAAGGGGATGGGGCCGGTCCCTTCAGGCGCCTTCGCCGAGGCAGGCCTGTTTTCCAGCGGGTAGGGCAGGCGGTTAGGGATAATGGCCGCTACAAAGCGATCCACCCGCCGCCCCGTCTCGGAGGCAATTGCGGCGGAAAGGGTGGATTCGTTTCCGGCGATGAGAATTCCTCTGGTCATCGGCTAATTACTCCTCACACCCATTCTACCGCATTAAAACCACGAATGACAGGGCACCGGGCATTGCTAGAAAAGCCCTTAAAATTCCGCAGTTTTTGCGGCGATAAATTCCTTTTCAATCTCCTCCGAGGGCTTGGGAGTTGCCAGGCTGACCAGGAAGATCGCCAGACAGGACAGGATGAACGCGGGGAGGAGCTCGTATACCCCAAAGGCGCCCCCGATCTTGCTGATGAATTCCTTCCAGATGATCACCATGCCGCCGCCGGTGAGCATTCCTGCGATGGCCCCTTGCAGAGTGGTCCGTTTCCAGAACAGGGAGAAAAGGATCAGGGGGCCGAAGGCGGCGCCCAGGCCAGCCCAGGCGTAGGAGACGATGCGGAAGATCGACTGGTTGCCCGAAAGGGCGATGGCCACCCCGAAGATGGTTACCAGGAGCATGGTGATCCGGGCCACCCACATTACCAGGCTTTCGCTGGCGTCCTTTTTAACAAGCCCCTTGAAGATGTCGTTGGCCAGGGCTGAGGAAGCGATGAGCATATAGGAGTCAGAAGAACTCATGGAGGCCGCCAGGACCCCGGAAATCACCAGCCCTGCCAGGAGGGGCGGGAAAAAGTCCACGGCCAGATGGATGAAGATGGTTTCCGAATTTCCCGCTGTATTGAGCAGGGCGGGCATATAGGCCCTCCCGATAAGGCCGATGGCCACTGCGGCAAAAAGGGAGACGAAGCACCAGGTCACCGCGATAAGCCGGGATTGGGCAATTTTAGAGGATTTGCGTATGGCCATAAACCGGAGCAGCACCTGGGGCATACCGAAATAGCCCAGCCCCCAAGCCATGCAGGAAACGATGTTGAGCAGGGAATAGTTTGCCCCGGGGCCAAAAGAGGGCTTCCCGTTCACCAGGGCCTGGACCCCTGCGGCTTTCCCCGAAGCATCCAGGGGGGTGGCTATACCGAAGATATCTGTAAACCGGGGGAAATTCTTGAGGTTTTCAGAAACCCCCGCCAAGCCCCCGGCATGGGAAACCCCGAAACCCAGGACCAGGATTAGGACCAGGATCATCATCAGGCCCTGGATAAAGTCGGTAGTGCTCTCCGCCAGAAAGCCTCCCAGAAGGGTATAGACCATCACCAGGGCCGCTCCCAGGATGACCATGGCGGTATAGTAGTCTTCCGCCCCAAAGACGTAACCAAAGAGTTTCCCGAAGGTGACAAACTGGGAGCCCGCATAAATAGAGAAGAACACCAGGATCACCAGGGCGGCAATGGACATGAGGATGCGCTTTTTGTCATGGAAGCGGTTGCTGAAGAAGGTCGGCAGGGTGATGGCGTTATCCGCCACCTGGGAATAGGCGCGGAGCCGTTTTGCCACGAGCTGCCAGTTGATCCAGGTCCCGATAAAGAGCCCCAGGGCGGTCCAGAAGGCCTCCCCCATCCCGGTAAAGTAGGCCACCCCGGGCAACCCCATGAGGAGCCAGCCGCTCATATCCGATGCCTCGGCGCTCATAGCCGCCACCCAGGGCCCGAGCCCCCGTTTCCCAAGGAAAAACTCCTCGGGGTTACTGTTACTCCGCTGGGCATACCACAAACCGATGACGATCATCACCACCAGATAGGCTCCCATCCCAATCAGGGTCTGAATATTGGACGCAGACATAGCGTATCCTCCTTGTTATAGCATGGTGCCAGATAAAAATTGACTTTTGGAACCAGCCATAGAATTTATACCGGAAAAAGAGGGGAAATGTATACCGTATGGCAAAAAAATTGAAAATAAACGGAGTTCCCAGGCCCATGAGAAATAATTTTTGAAGTCGACAACTTTGAAGTACGATACTTGACTTTTTTTGCTTCACTTATTACTATAATAGAAACCTATGGGGGTGTAGTGAAGCTGGTTTATCACGCTGGCCTGTCAAGCCGGAGATCGCGGGTTCAAGCCCCGTCGCTCCCGTTCCCGTCTGTAAAGACGGGTTTCTTTTTTTTCGGGTAATAGCGCAGCTGGTAGCGCGCTTGGTTCGGGACCAAGAGGTCCCCGGTTCGAATCCGGGTTGCCCGACAAAAGTGATTCTTCAACCAAAAAAAGCCGGATTCGAACCGGGGACCAGGACCCTCTAAAAGGCGATTCAATGAGCCTTTTAGAGGGTCGCGAAGCTGGACCAGTTGCGCAGCACGAATCCGGGTTGCCCGACAAAGTAAACATTCAACCAGTAAAGGCCGGATTCGAACCGGGGACCAGGACCCTCTAAAAGGCGATTCAATGAGCCTTTTGAAGGGTCGCGAAGCTGTAACCAGCAGCGCCGCCAGAATCCGAGATGTGCGACACATGTGAGAAGCTCTGAGCCAGAGGGTTGCCCGACAAAACGAGCCTTTTGAAGGGTCGCGA
The DNA here is from genome assembly GCF_000214375.1 of Treponema primitia ZAS-2. Classification (NCBI taxonomy): domain Bacteria; kingdom Pseudomonadati; phylum Spirochaetota; class Spirochaetia; order Treponematales; family Treponemataceae; genus Treponema; species Treponema primitia. Next base: position 708,468 of record NC_015578.1, read on the forward strand.
AGCTGTAACCAGCAGCGCCGCCAGAATCCGAGATGTGCGACACATGTGAGAAGCTCAGATTCAAGAAGGTTGCTCGACAAAACGAGCCTTTTAGAGGGTCGCGAAGCTGACCCAAGTTGCGCAGCACGAATCCGGGTTGCCTGAATGTAATTATTTGCTATATAAAGACTTGTCGTATTATGCCGACCCGATTCCCTATGCGGAGCTCAACCCGGGGCAAAAAATGATTGCCATATTTTCAGAAATCCAAAAAAAAAATGAGATACATTGCAAAAACCAGTTGACACATACTGAATGTCTCCCTTATGTTTCAAGAGAAATCTCATATTCTAACGGAGAATGTTATGGTTCTATTTGAGACCATGTATACTGAAGAGCTCATGTTGATACCCCTGGTCAATGAGCATAATGCCGGATATCCGCCATTCCTGGCCCTGGACGATGATGACGATGATGATGAGGATGACGAAATGGAAGAAGAAGAAGAATTCGACGACATCGAAGAAGAGTTCGATGATGATTTCGATGATGATTTCGATGATGATGACGACGATTTTGATGATGATGACGATGATGATGACGACAATTTCGACGATTATGAAGAGGACATGGATTTCGACGACGATTTTGACGATTAAAGGTTTTTAACCAGCGCCGGAAAATCGGGCATCAGGGTGATACTATCACGGCGGCACTCCAAAGCCGCTCCAGCTCATAAAATGAACGGGAACCCGAAGACATGAGGTGAACCACGATGTTCCCCAGGTCGATGAGGTTCCATTCGTCATCGGAGCTGGCTTTTCGGTGTTGCCTAAGTATCTCAATGCCCTTGTCCCGGGCATAGTCTTTGATATGCCGCTGTAGTCCTTGGACATGGGCGGAACTGGAGACTGTGGCTACCACAAAGAAGTCGGTCCAGTGGTTGATTTCCCGGAGATCCATCACAATGACATCTTCTCCGCGGTGATCCCTGATAAGGGCGGCTAATTCGAGGGCGGCGGTTTTATCCACCTGAAACGTATCTTCCATTAAAATCCTTTCCAATGATAAGGGTAAAATCCGAACGATATTCAAGGTTCTGGATATTCATCTCTAAGCCAAGCTCCAGGCTTTCAGGGGTTAAAACTTCAAAACGGAGGTTCCGGCACCGGATAATGTCCGCAAAGTTCCTGGCCACATCCTCGGAACCTGAGCGGTCCACGATTTCCGTGGCTTCGTAGTCACTATGGTCGGCGTTTCCGATGGAGATCACGTCATAGCCGAAGCCCCGCAGCAGTTCCGCAGTTCTTCCCGCCAAACCCGCTGTGGTGGTCCCGTTCAGGACCTCCACGGTAAAGACCCGCTCGGTTAGGGTCCCTTCTACCTGCCGGGTCAGGGCTGCCAGGGACTGGCGGACGATTTCTTTGATCAGGCTGCCATCGTAAAGGGGGAAGAGGAGCATCTGTCCTGAAACTTCCCGGGGATTGCCCCCAACAGACTGGATATTCACCCGGTCCATATCAATTTTGGCCAGTTCATCGAAAAGCCTGGTCCTGGTCCGGTGATTCATGGCTGTTTTTACCAAGGGTTCGTACAATTGAGCCACCGTGGGTTCCTTGAGGTACTCCACCTTTTCACCCATCCGCTTGATAAAGCCCAGGAAAAAGCGCTGTCTGCGGAATAGGGCCAGTTCGCGCTCCTCCTCGGGCAGCTCATAGGTCACGTAGCTCCGGGTCTTGTCTCCGTCCAGCCGCCTTACCCCGGAAGGAAAGAGGATAGTGTCCTTCCCATCGTATATTTCCACCGGGGTGGGGATAAAAATTTCAACCCCTTCGATTAAATCCACCACCCTTCCCAGGTCCTCCATGGTAAACACCACTGAAAAGTGTATCTCCACCCCGAGAAATCGTTCGATTTCAGTTTCAAAGTAGCCTATATGCTGGGGATTGTAGACCGTATCGATGCGGTCTACCCGGTTGATCCGCTGGATGATCAGCCCCAACTCGCCGGGTATGTCGAAGATCGCCGCCCGCTTTGTGGCCGGGTAGTAGAACAGCACATAGGAGCTCAGGGGCTTGTCTCCCTTTTCAATGATAAACAGGGTAGAAATTACCCGGTCCCCGGAAAGGGCTTCCTCAATGGGGTCCGAGCGCATAGCCAGGATGGTGAAAAAAATCCCTCCCCCCAGGAGCAGGAGTATCAATATCAGGAGAAATCCGCTGGCATCAACCTTGGAGTTTCTCAAAAACCGCCCCTTTTCTGCATGGTTTTTAGCAGCCGTTGGGTGCTTCGGGAAAGGTCCAGTTTCCGGGAGCGCAGGTAGGCCACGGTTTCGTCCAGGGTTGCGGTAAAGAGGGCATCCAGATCCGTGAAGCCCCGGTAATTTCGGAGTTTTTCACTGACCTGTCCCCGGGAAACCTCTATTTTATCGGCAATATACAGGGCTTTTGCCAGGGGACCCATTTCCGCACCGGCGGTGGTGTGGAGCTGTACTGCTTCCAGTATATCCTTGGTATGGATGCCAAATTGCTCCCTGAGCAATATCGCCGCAGCCCGTCCGTGGAGCAGTGAGGGCTTCTGTTCCTCCAGCCTGCTGATCCGGAGGCCGTCCTTTTTTGCCAGCCGGATCATTTCCAGCTCCGGAAAGGACTTGCACATGTCATGGGTAATCCCCGCCAGGTAGCCTGATGGCCCGTCCATGCCGAAGCTCAGGCAGAGGTCTTGGGTAAGAAGGGCAACATTCCGGGAATGGAGGAACCGGGAGGGGCTTATCATGGTCCGCACGGTATTCTCGATAGCGGCAATGGTTTCCCAGGTAAAGCCTGATTCCATCTTTTTTTGAAAGCCGTAGAGGCCCCGATCTTGGATTATCAGGCGTGCCCCCTGGGGTACCAGGTAGCCCCAAGGACCGGCGGAGCGGATGCGGTCCCGCAGATCCCCCGAAGAAAGGGCTAAAATTTCATTTTCCAGTTGTTTATGGGGGAAAGGGAAGGGGAGAGCCTCCGCCGAAAGCCGGTGGGCGATGATAATATCCGTGATCTCCGCGATTTCCCCAGCGCTCCGCCATTTGTTGAAGTCCCGGGCCAGATCATCCCCCAGGATGAGGGCGGGCTTTCCTTCGCAGCGGTACCGTTGAATAATGTCCTTAACCGTATCTATGGTGTAAGAGACCCCTTCCCGCTGTATTTCGCAGTCATCGATGGTAAAACGGGGATCCCCCGGGATGGAGGCGTTGAGCATATCCAGCCGGTCCCGGGGAGAAGCCCCATGGACACTCAGTTTGAAGGGGGAGGTGGAGGCGGGGACCAGGATGACCCGATCATACCCAAAGGCAGACAGCACCGCCTCTGCTAGGGATAGGTGGCCTAAATGGATAGGGTTAAAACTTCCCCCCAGGATCGCAAATCTCACGCTTCAAGCCTCCTTATCTTCGGTTTTCCATCCCGTTTCGGCGGTCCCAACCGCAAGCCGACCCAATTCCGCGGCCAGTTCAGGCAATCCTTCCCCGGAAAAGACCGAGATGCCCAGGAGGGTCTCTCCGGGGCAGGCGGCCCGCAGCTCTTCAAGGCGCTCGGCAGTTCTCTCCAGGTCGGTCTTGGTTCCCACCAGGATCCGCTTTTTTTCCACCAGCTCCGGGGAAAAGGTTTCCAGTTCTTTATACAGGATATCAAAGGCTTCCAGGTAGTTGTCCTGGGATAAATCAATGAGAAAGGCCAGGGCGGCGGTACGGGAGATATGCTTGAGGAAACGTATCCCCAGGCCCGCCCCCCCGGAGGCCCCTTCTATGAGCCCCGGTATGTCCGCCAGTATGATGTCCCGGTCCCCCGGTTCGTCCCGGCGGGTGGAGCCCAAGGCCAGCACCCCCAGGTTTGGTATCTTGGTGGTAAAGGGGTAGGGGGCGATTTTCGGCCGGGCATTGGTAAAGCGGTCCAGCAGGGAGGATTTGCCCGCATTGGGAAAGCCCACCAGGCCTATGTCTGCCAGGATCTGGAGCTCCACCCGGAGCCGCCGGGTCTCCCCCCGTTGCCCCGGAAGAGCCCGCCGGGGCGCCTGATTTATCGATGACTTGAAATGGATGTTCCCCCAGCCGCCGTTTCCCCCTTTGAGGAAGAGGAAGCTCCCCTCCTGGCTGCCGAAGTCCCGGATAATCTCCCCGGTATCGGCGTCCTTGAGAATCGTACCCGGGGGCACGGCTATTACCGCATCCCCCCCATTCCGGCCGTAGCGCTGGGCCCCTTCTCCGTCCCGGCCGTTTTCAGCCTTAAAGGACTGTTTGTACCGCAGATGGGCCAGGGTCCGCAGGTTGCGCCGAACCTCGAAGATTATGCTGCCCCCCCGGCCGCCGTCACCCCCCGAGGGCCCCCCCAGGGGGACATACTTTTCCCGCCGGAAGGCCACGCAGCCGTTTCCGCCGGATCCCGCGCTAACCTCAATCAAAGCCTCATCGGCAAATTTTTCAATCATACTGCACCGGAGATGGAAACGGCGTACCCCGGGGCACGCCGCGCCTTACTATTCACCATAAATAACCGATAAACCCTCAACCCGCGTGGGTTTCAGGTTCCTATTTCACATTCGCAGAGGACTGCGTTGGAAATTCCACGGGGACAATCCCCGCCAGCTTCCGTCCCCGGCGAGTGGTAAAAGATACGGTCCCGTCGGCCAGGGCAAAGAGGGTAAAATCCCCCCCGCAGCCCACATTGGGGCCCGGATGTATCTTGGTCCCCCGCTGCCGTACAATAATAGTCCCTGCCCTTACGGGCTGCCCATCGGATGCCTTGATCCCGAGGTACTGGGGATTCGAGTCCCGTCCATTTTTTGCGCCGCTGCCGCCCCGTTTCCGAGCCATCTTATTCCTCCGTTATTTGTCTGTTTACATTCATCGTACAATATTCCGGGAATTCCTCAGAAATCGACTTCAATCCTTCCAGCAGGAAGGTCCCGGCGGCGGAAAGAAACTCCCTTCCTTCGCCGGTATAGTCGATTTCCATCCGGACCAGCCCCCGTTCAGGGGCCTCTCCCTGGACCATGATCCCCTCTTTTTCCGAGAGAATCCGCAGGGCCGTCCTGGTTAACACCGAAACGGCGGCGCATACAATATCGTCGCCCTTTGGCCCTGCCCCGGCGTGGCCTTTGACTGTGCAGGACCTGAGCAGTCCCGTCCCATCCAAAACCGCGCCGATATGTATCATCCGCCCTAGGCTCCGACAATATCCTCGATCTTGATGATGGAATACTGCTGCCGGTGGCCCTGTTTGCGCCGGTAATCCTTTTTAGGCATATACTTGAACACGATGATCTTGCCATCCTTCCCGTGGCTTTCCACCACTGCGGAGACTTTGGCGCCCTTCACATAGGGGGCTCCAACGCTCACCGTATTCTGGGAACCCTCATCGGCCCCCGAGGATACCAGCAGTACCGAGTCAATATCCACCGCGGTACCTGGTTCGGCGTCGATTCTGTCAACCTTCAGTTTGGCCCCTTTTTCGGCCTTATACTGTTTTCCCTTAAATTCAACTAAAGCGTACATAGTATATTATCCTTTCTTCGAATACGAGTAGGGATAATTTATACTACAAAGGGATTGGGATAGTCAAGTGGGCCACGGGAACTTCCTCATTTGATAAATCCTTTGGCTAGTTTCGGGAAACAAAGGCTAGATCAAGATCCCTAAACTGCTTTATTATAAGGAAGTTGTCATGAAATTGTATGGATACCCTGATATGTATCCTGCCAATCAAATCGCCCAGTAAAATTTTACACCCCGCCGGTGTTATAATAGATGAGTTAAATTTGACCATTGACGTCAGTACTTATTCGTAGTTTGCTGATGAAGTTTTAATTTTCGAGGAGGAATTATGCTTCAATCTGTATTGGATTTTATCATCAGATTGTATTTTCCCATACTTGGGGTTCTAGCCCTCTATTTTTTCGTGCTTGCCACATCAAATATCCTGGAAATACGGAAAAACACTAGACCCGCAGAGTTGACTGACGGACCCCTGGTGTCGGTCCTGGTCCCCATGCGGAACGAGGAACAGAATGTGGAAATCTGTATCAATTCCCTGCGGGAACAGACCTACCGGAATTATGAAATTTTAATAATTGACGATAATTCCACCGACCGTACCCTGGAACTGATACAGAAGATGGCCCGCTTGGATACACGGATACATATTTATCAAGGTATGCCCCTGGCTGATGGCTGGTTCGGTAAGCCCTATGCCATGCAGCAGTTAGCCCGGGAAGCAAAGGGGGAAATCCTCATGTTTACCGATGCGGACACGGTCCACAGCCCCACCAGTGTTTCCTGGACGGTAACCAATATGCATACCCTTCAGGCGGATTTAATCTCCGGCTTTACCGGGCAGGTCTTTAAGTCCTTTGGAGAGATGATAGTCGGCTCCCTTTTGTTTTTTATGACCGGCTTTATTATTCCCCTCTGGATGAACAAATTGTCCAAATTGGGGAGTTTTTCCACCGCCGTTGGGCAGTTTATTGCCATTAAAAAAGAAGTTTTTGACGAAATCGGCGGTTATGAGCCCCTCAGGCACAAGACCACCGAGGATGTATACCTGGCCCGGTATGTCAAAGAAAAGGGATACAAGACTTTTTTCCTGGACATAAAAGGTCATATTCAGTGTCGAATGTACCCGGGATATACCGCAGCGGTAGAGGGGATAGGCAAAAATATCTACGATTTTTTTGGGAAAAACCCGGTCATTGTTTCAATAGTTGCGGTTTTGGTGTTGCTTTTCCTCTTCCTTCCCGCGCCCATGCTTTTTGTCAGCCTCTTTATGGGCAGTCATTGGACGCTGAACTTCATTGCCATTGATTTACTCTATACTCTGACCTGGACCCTGCTCTTCCTGGACCGAAAGCAGCCCTGGTATTATGGATTTCTTTGGCCCTGTATCTTCCTGAACCTTTTTTACATGATAATCTGGTCCTGGGTTAAGACCGTTTCCGGCCAGGGTTTTTACTGGAAAGACCGCTTGGTGGGCTAGCAGCCTGGCTGGGGAGGAGTATCATGCGGTATCAGCGGGGTAGGCCTTTACTCAATACATCGCTTCCGTTTCGTATTGCTTCGGTGCTGGTTTTCAGTATCATTTGGCCCCTGGTTCAATTCGTTAATTCCATGCTCTATTCTACCGCTTGGAAAAACCGGGTAAAGCTGTTCCGCCTTAAACGGGCTATCCTGGTATCCAACCATACCACCCCCCTGGATCCCCTCATGGTATCCGGCATGATTCTTCCCTACCTTACCTGGCATACCCTTCTGGAAGCGACTGTAGAAGCCCCGGTGGTGGGTACCTTCACACGGCTCTTGGGCGGTATGCCTCTGCCGCCGGGGGCCCGGGGCTTAAAACAGATTCTGGAGACCTGCGATACCGCTTTCCGGTACCGGAAATTTATCCACTTCTATCCCGAAGGGGAATGTTACCTCTATAACCAGCAAATCAAAGAATTTAAGCCCGGCGCCTTCCTTATTGCGGCGGAAATGGATCTTCCCGTGGTCCCCCTGGTAACGGTGATGTCCGAAGGGCTTTTTAAGGCGCCTTCGTTTTGGAGCAGGAAGCGGCCAAAGGAAACCCTGGTGACTCTGGACCCGGTTTACCCTTCACAGTATATCAGGCGGAATGAGGCGGGGGAAATTGAAAACGCCTCAGTACGGGAATTTGCCGAAGCGGTAAGGAAGATCATGCAGGGCGAAATTACCCGGCGGGGCGGGAGCTCCGCCTTTTATCGGGGGAGAATGGAGCGGGTAAAAGGTATCAACGCTTGAGCGCTTCAGCACCAAACAAATACAGCCTTACCGAAGGGGGCATCCTGAGCAAGTTGCTTCAGGTGGCCCTGCCCATCATGGGGACCCAGTTCTTGCAGATGGCCTACAACCTTACAGATATGTTCTGGCTGGGCAGGGTGGGGAGCGACGCCGTGGCTGCCTCCGGGGCCGCAGGGATGTACATGTGGCTGTCCATGGGCTTTCTGTTGATTGGCAGGATGGGCGCCGAGATTGGGGTGTCCCAGGCCCTGGGGCGGGGTGATAAGAAAGCCGCCCTGGGCTTCTCCCAAAACGCCATGCTTATGGCGCTATTTTTGGGGCTCCTCTATGGGCTGTGCCTGTTTATTTTTAACCGGGAGCTTGCGGGATTCTATAATTTTCGGGAGCCCAATGTCGCCGGGGACGCGGCTGCTTATCTTTCGATTGTCGCCTGGGCAATTCCTGCAACTTTTTTCACTGCCGTAATTACCGGGTCCTTTAACGCCTCAGGAAATTCACGGACCCCCTTTATCATAAACGGCATCGGCCTGGCAGCTAATGTGATCCTGGACCCGGTGTTCATTTTTGTCCTGCGCCTGGAGGTGCGGGGCGCCGCCATTGCAACGGTGATTTCCCAGCTTGTCGTAGCCGCAGGGATGTTCGCAGGTGTCAACTGGCTTAAAGGCCGCCCCTTTGAGCGGTACCCAATCAAAATACGGATCGAAAAAGAAAAAATAGCGATGATGCTGAAGTGGGCGGTCCCTATCGGTGTGGAAAGTTTGCTTTTCTGTTTTCTTTCCATGGTCACTTCCCGGATCGAAGCTTCTTTCGGCGCCTTTGCCATGGCGACTGGCAAGGTAGGGTCCCAGATAGAATCCCTGTCCTGGCTCATCGGGGGCGGCTTTGGATCCGCCCTGATAGCCTTTATCGGCCAGAATTACGGGGCGGGAAAATGGGATCGGATACGGAGGGGGGTGCGGATTTCCGCCCTGCTCATGACAGCCTGGGGTATCTTTGTAACATTACTGTTGTACTTCGCCGGGGGCTTCCTTTTTTCGCTATTCCTTCCCGACCCTGAGCTGGTACAGTTTGGGACAAAGTATTTACGTATCCTCGCCTTCTGTCAGTTGGCCATGAACCTTGAAGCGGTATCCGCCGGGGCCTTTAAGGGAACCGGCAGAACCATGGCGCCATCGGCGGTGAGCATTATCTCAAATCTGATACGGCCCTTTCTTGCGCTGATCCTCTCCCGGACATCCCTGGGCCTCTACGGTGTCTGGGTGGCGGTTAGTATTACTGCCATTATCCGGGGCGCCTGGATAAGCCTGTGGTATGTTTTCCGGAAAAAAGCGCGGGAACAAAGTACTGGGCAATAAGCGGGCCTTACATGGCTTCCAGAAAGGGTATCCCGATGAGCTCAAGGGCATCCCGCAGCACCCGCAGCACCCCCCGGCTCAATGCCAGCCGCCCGGCGGCCAGATCCGGGGTGGCGGCGTTGAGGATGGGGCAGTCGTGGTAGAAGCGGCTGAAGCCCTTGGATAGCTCGTAGAGGTAGGCCGCCAGAATCGCCGGGTCCATTCGGGCCGCCGCTTCGGCTACTGCCTGGGGATAGGCGGAGAGGGCCTTGATCAGCTCCCACTCAGCATCGGTGCTGAGCAGTTCCGGCTTGACGGTGCCGCCGGCATTACCATCGGTCTTGCCCGCAGCAGTACTGTTGTCCGCCGCGCGTTCCCTGTCTTTGCGGAGCATTGAGGAGATGCGGGCGCCCATGTACTGGAGGTAGGGGCCGGTGTTGCCGTTAAAGGACAGGGATTCCTTGGGGTCAAAGAGCATATCCTTGGCGGGGGTTACCTGGAGCAGGTAGTAGTGGAGGGCGCCCAGGGCGATTTTTTCCGCCACTTCGGCGGAATTGCCCACCGCCTCTTCCCGGTCTTTGCTGCGGATTTCTTCCAGGGCCAGGTCCCGGAGGCTATCGATGAGGTCGTCGGCGTCTACCACGGTACCTTCGCGGCTCTTCATCTTTCCTTCCGGGAGGTTTACCATGCCGTAGGAAAGGTGGTAGAGGTTCTCCGCCCACTGGTAGCCCATTTTTTTCAGGATTGCGAAGAGGACCTGAAAGTGATACTGCTGCTCGGACCCTACCACGTAGATCAGCCGGTTAAAGGGCCAGTCGTTGTGCCGGAAAATGGCGGTGCCGAAGTCCTGGGTGATGTAGATTGAGGTGCCGTCCTTGCGGAGGAGTATTTTTTTGTCCAGTTTTTCTGCGCTCAGGTCTACTGCAACTGCGCCGTCAGGCTCCTTGTAAAAAATACCTTTCTCAAGGCCTTTGTAAACTTCATCTTTGCCCAGGAGATAGGTCTGGCTTTCGTAGTAATACTGGTCAAAGGAAACGCCGGTGCGTTCATAAGTGGCCTTCATGCCCTCCACGGTCCAGCGGTTCATGGTTTTCCAGAGTTCCACCGTTTCCGGGTCCCCGGCTTCCCATTGGCGGAGCAGTTCCTGGGCCCGGCCCTCGGCGCCTTTGTCCTCCTGGGACATCTGATGGTATTTCACGTACCAGTTCCCCACAAAGTGATCGCTTTTGATACCCTCGGACTCCGGTGTCTTGCCTTGGCCGTGTTCTTTATAGGCAAGCATGGATTTGCAGATGTGGATGCCCCGATCGTTGATGATGCAGACCTTGCGGACCTCGGCCCCGCAGGCGGCGAGGATCCGGGAGACGCTTTCACCCAGGATGTCGTTCCGGAGGTGGCCCAGGTGAAGGGGCTTGTTGGTGTTGGGGCTGGAAAACTCCACCATGATGCGGGAACCGGTCAGAGAGCCCGGGCGGCCCACCGGGGATCTTTCATCCGCAAGCTCCGACAGGACCGCTGCGGTAACCGAGGCGCGGTCCAGCCGCACGTTCACATAGGGGCCCTCGGCGGCGAAGGTCCCGGCGGCGAAGGTCCCGGCGGCGCTGACAGTATTGCTGTTGGAATCGCTATCCTCCCCGGCTAATACGGCGCAGACCAATTGGGCTATCTGGGGCGGGCCTTTGCGCAGTATTTTTGCGTAGCTGAACATGGGGAAACCCAGGTCCCCCAGTTCCGGTTTTGGGGGTATCTCGGCGATCACCTGGGCAGGATCAATGTGAAGCTCTGCTCCGGCTTCTTTCGCTATTTTTTCCACAGCCCGGGCTATCCGAGCTTTCCATGCGTCTCTTGCCTTATCCATAGTTTCCCTCTTTAAAAAAATCCCATCACCCCGGACATCCGGGTATAGGCGTTTCCTTCCCGGCGGAAGGAGCCCAGCCGTTGGTCCGTAAAGGTGCAATTTTCACAGTAAGCAATGTTCCGTACCCCCGCGTTTGCCAGGAGCCGGGCATTGGCGGCCTGGAGGTCCAGGCTCGGCTTGTCCCCATTCCGCAGCACCACCGGCCCCAGGGGATAGTCCCCATCCGGCCCGCCGAATTCCGCCTCAAATGCTGCGGCCCGCTCTTCGTCCACCTGGTAACAGCAGGAGCGAATGCAGGGACCCAGCAGGGCCGCCACGTCTTCGGGCCGGGTCCACCAGCGCTCGGTCATCAGGGACAGGGCGGAAAGGGCTATCCCCGTACCCTTCCAGCCCGAATGGACCAGGGCAAAGGCGCCGGTCCCGGTATCGTACAGATACACCGGGAGGCAGTCCGCCACGGTCACCGAAAGGGCGATTTCCCGATCACGGCTTACCATGCCGTCCGCCTCGGGAAAGCCGGCGCTGCGCCGGTCCGCCACGATGACATCCCGTGAGTGGACCTGGGTGCAGCTTTTGACTTTTTCCGGGTCCAGGCCCAGGGCCGAAAAGAAACGGTCCCGGTTGGGGTTGCCTTCTTCCGAATATACCATATCTCCGGCGGAACGGGAAGAAAGGGCGCAGCTGATTTCCCCCAATTCTTCGCCCTCCATCATCAGGGGGAACCGGGCTTGGTTAGGGCTGGTATCGAAATTTAATGTGAAGGGGTACAGTTTTGCTGTCATCTTCCTGCCTCCAGGGTATCAATTTTGGCCATAAATGCAAGGGTTTCGTTCAGTCTATTAATGGTGGCGCTGATGCCGTTAGTAAAGGTGTCGGTTTTTCCGGACATTTCCGCCAGATTGGTCAGGGTGTCGAATTTGCCGTCCGGGGATTTGGTCAGCAAGCCCTTGAGGACCTTTTTCATGAGGGTCATGGCACTCCGCATCCGGTCGATAATCCGCTTCGCTTCGTCAGAAGCTTCGTCCACCGCGAGCTGGACCTTGTGCCGCTTGGCCGTAAGAGAGGACACCTCAAGCTTTGCCTGGGTGTAGCGTTTCCCCAGCTCCCCGGCATTGGAGATGTCCCCCTCGAAGAGGCGGATCGCATCGCCCAGGTTGAATATTTCGTTGTAGCTTTCGGTGAATTCGGCGAGGTTTTCCTTTTTGAAGAATTCCCCGTCGATCAGGATGGGCCGGAGAACCAGGTTCAGTTCCTTCATAAATATTGTTGAATAAAAGGTCGCCAGGAAGGAAAGGCAGAAGGCCCCCTTGAGGGGAATCCCCACGGGGTTGAGAACCGATTCAGCCCCGGCGAGGGTTTTCATCTTTGCGCCGCTAAAAAAAGCGGTGAGGGCATCCAGCAGTTCCTGACTGCGGTGATTGCGGGTATAATCGGTAATGCGTTTTTCTACGGTCTGTTTCCAGTACTCCTTGTACAGGCTGAACCAGTCTTCGCCGCCGCTCAGGGCCATGGGAAGAAGGCTCATGTCCCGTTCCGCGCAGCGGAGTATTTTGGTGAGGGGCACCGTTTTATTGAAGTGGCGTATATTCAATAAAGCTTTTTCAGCCTGGGAGAGGAGGGCCTTCATCTCTTCCTCCATATTGAAGTCCGGGGCTTCCGCGCGATCCTGGAGGATAAAAATGAAGAGGGACTCCAGCAGGGTCATGGGGGGAGTCTCTTTCAGGGAAAAGAGAATGTTGTTCAGACTCCGGAGGTAATTGTTCACCAGATGGGCGGAACAGACCTTGCCCAGTTTGGCAGGCTGGTGGGCAAAGGACCCCAGGAGCCGGTCAAAGAGGAAGGAGGACAGCTCCCTGAGGAAGCTCAAGGTCCGGGCATTGTAGTACATCACCGTCCGCCGATCATCCCCGATAGTGGCGATACAAGATTCCATGGCCTCCACCCCCAATTGCCGCAGGGCCGATTCGTTTAAGCCCGTGTGCTGCTCCGCGATTTTTTTGGGATCCGTTTCCTCCAGCAGCCGGCGGTGGATATCATCCATTTCCAGTGAGGCCAGGAATACATAAAAGGCCCCCTTATCCCGGTTCACGCTCATATCCAGGGCATCATAGAAAAACCGGGCGCTTTCCTTGAGCTTGCTCAGTTCCTGGTGAAAATTCGGAAGCAGCTGGTCATGTTCAAAATCGTAGAGCCCCGGGGACTGTTCCTCAATACTCCGCCCCAACTGGGCGACCTGCCGGTCTATGAATACCTGGCGGGAGCTTTTCCCCGTGAAAAGCCCAATGATCCACAGGACAAGTCGGGTAAGCCAGGATGCTGCCTCGTACTCCTTTGCAAGCCCCTGACCCGGGGCTTGGGGTACCTCGTCCCCAGCCTTCGGGCTCTCCTCGTCATCATACATTGGCTGATTGGATATCCCTGAGTGTGCGCCGAGTTTTTCCAGGAGGCTTTTCCGGTCATCCATGGAAAGTTCTGAGGCAAGGCGGTTAAAAACTTCGGGGTCTTCCATCTATATAACTATATGGTGTACCGGGGGATCGGTCAACGAGAGGGGGGGAAGCTGGGAAAGCTTCCAGCCCGCGGTTTGACCCTGACGGGGCCATCCATGGCCCCTTTTCTTCCCTTCGGTCAGCGGGTCAAACCGAGTTCGATTCTCCTAGGGAAATTTTTTTTATGTAATACTTTTTTCTAGCCCCTAGGAGAATCGAAGCTTCCAGTCGGCAACATCCTGTTGCCTCCTTCCAGCCCGCGGTTTGACCCTGGCGGGGCCATCCATGGCCCCTTTTCTTCCCTTCGGTCAGCGGGTCAAACCGAGTTCGATTCTCCTAGGGAAATTTTTTTTATGTAATACTTTTTTCTAGCCCCTAGGAGAATCGAACTCCTGTTTAAAGATTGAGAATCTTTTGTCCTAACCGTTAGACGAAGGGGCCGGAGCGTAAAACGCTATCTTGTCTTTATTTATCATATTTGCCACCTCTTGGTCTACCCCTTTCTCAGGGGCTTCCACCGGAATCCTCCTAACACATCCTCAAATTTGGGGTTGCGGTCTACGGCCTTCGTGTAATATTTTTTAGAAAGATCATTCACCGCCTTGAAGGAAAAACTTAAAGAAATACCTTAATTCTTCAGGCAGATGGGGAGAATCCTCCGCGCCCCGTTGCATTTCTTGAATGATCCTCGGGTTCATGTCCTCTTTCCTGATGAGCAGCCCCTTTTGGATACCGACAAGTATTTCAACTGCGCTCATCTGACGGGCGTTCTTGTACCGGACATACGATTTATGTTTGAGAAAAGGGTGGCTTCCCGCTTTGAGAATGCAGCTATCGTCCTGTCCCGGAATGGGGTTTCCATTGGTATCTTCCCGGTAGCTTGTTATCGGAACGACCAGATAGTTCATATCTTCGGTTGGCTCGGTGATGATGACATTCAGGTGTCTGGTAAGGCCTTTTGATGTTGGTTCTTCTTCGCTAAGGAATGACTGGCCCTTTGCCATTATTTCTCTGTAACAAGGGAGGCAAAGATACTATCTTCCTCTTCAAACACCTTATTTTCTTCCAGAATCCATTCAATTTGTTCCGGGGTACGGCCCAGGGCGCTGAGAATATCCTCAAGGCTGATAGGCTCCGAAGTGTCGCCAGGGTTGTGCCATTCAGGGCAGTGTGCATGTGCATATTCAATTAATTCCCCGTACCGGCTCTGGTGGAATTGCCCGTCAATCTTATCGAGGATTTCTTTTTCAGCTCTTGAGAGCTTTCCTTCGGGATATTGATCAAAATTTGCGAGTAGTTCATTTCCATCGGTGGAAAACCGGGAATCCCAATACTCCTGATTTTTAGCGCCCCAGCTTTTTCCTTTGATAAGCTCATAGAGTTTACGCAATACGGGGCCATTTTTCATGCTTACATAGGTATCCCCGGTGATAGAGGAATTAGTTTCGTGTATAGATGCCCGATCCGCCAGATACAACTCTTTTATGAGCTTGGTATAATTGAGCCGTCTATTATCGTATTTTTTTAGAAGGTATCCTGTCGCCTGGACAAGCCTCTCGATATTCATGGCATCCCTTAATTTACCGCCAGCTCAAAGCTGGCAATCAGCCATTTTAGGCGGCCTAAAACCACCCCATGATACAAAACTCTTTAAGTAACACACCTTACTTAAAATATATCACATTTTACCACAATTTGGGGAAAGATCAAGCGCAAAAAACCCGCTTTGTAAAACAGGATAAGGGAGGATTCGACCTTCCAAGGTTCGGCATCCTGCCTCACCTTTCCAGGCGGGGTTTTTGCTAAACCCGCCCTCCTGGCGGTTTGCCCTCCGAAGCTTGCGCTTCTGCGGGCCGCAAAAACCCGTTCGAATCCTCAATTTTGTTCTGAATTTAAGATTTTTTTACCAAATGAGGAATCAGTCGTACTTATTTGATTTTTTTCCCCAGGGAGGATTCGACCTTCCAAGGTTCGGCATCCTGCCTCACCTTTCCAGGCCGGGGTTTTTGCTAAACCGCCCTCCATGGCGGTTTGCCCTCCGAAGCTTCGCTTCTCCGGGCCCGCAAAAACCCGTTCGAATCCTCAATTTTGTTCTGATTTTACGATTTTTAACCAAATGAGGATTCAGCCGTACTTATTTGATTTTTTTCCCCAGGGAGGATTCGACCTTCCGGTCGGCAACGTCCTGTTGCCTCCCTCCAGGCCGGGGTTTTTGCTAAACCGCCCTCCATGGCGGTTTGCCCTCCGAAGCTTGCGCTTCTGCGGGCCGCAAAAACCCGTTCGAATCCTCAATTTTGTTCTGATTTTACGATTTTTAACCAAATGAGGATTCAGCCGTACTTATTTGATTTTTTCCCCAGGGAGGATTCGACCTTCCGGTCGGCAACGTCCTGTTGCCTCCCTCCAGGCGGGGTTTTTGCTAAACCGCCCTCCATGGCGGTTTGCCCTCCGAAGCTTCGCTTCTGCGGGCCGCAAAAACCCGTTCGAATCCTCGATTTGTTCTGATTTTAAGATTTTTTTACCAAATGAGGATTTAGATGTAACTATTCGATTTTTTTTCCCCAGGGAGGATTCGAACCCCCACGAGCAGATCCAGAGTCTACCGTGCTACCATTACACAACCGGGGAATGAGTTTAAATTACCGATAAGATAGTATAAGTTAGACGGTTTTTTGTCAAGTACCGTTTTGTTCTGTGATATACTAAAAATAGTGCCGGAGGCTGGTATGATCCATGCGGAAACTTCAAGGTTTTTCTCTTGGGGCTGGTTTTTTTGCGGGGTTTTTCTGATTTTTCCACTGTTTCGGCTTTTTGCGGAAATTCCGCTGGCGGCGGTCTCAGATGCTGACGCCCGGGCAAGGCTTATTGAGGCGGCGCAAAAATACCGGGGTGTTCCCTATAGATATGGCGGTATGAGCCGGCAGGGACTGGATTGTTCGGGGCTGGTGTTCTTGAGCTTTCGGGATAGCCTCAAGGTTGAGGTTCCCCGGCGTTCGGAGGATCTGTACCATTGGACGGAGCGTGTGGAAAAAGCGGATATCCAGCCCGGGGATTTGGTTTTTTTTAAGCGGGACGGGCATATATTCCATGTGGGGATCTATATCGGGGAGGGCTGGTTTTTCCACTCCGCTTCGGATGGCCCCAAAACAGGGGTGATGTATTCCCATCTGAACGAGGGCTTCTGGTCCCGCAGTTATGCCGGGGCAGGCCGGGCTCTGCCCTAGCATAACTGCTTCAGACAATGGTGTTTACCCTTTCGCCATCTCAATAATAATCGCGTGCGCGGGAAACTCCGTTGCAAGTTGAGCATCTTCCCCGGCATGAAGAGTTATGTTTTCTTCAGTAATTTCTACCGCATCGCGTTTGGACAATTGCAGATCATTCACCTTTGCACTGCCCTCTATCAAAACAAGATAGGCCTGCCGGTTTTTTGCAACTTCAAACTCAAGGCTCTTTCCCTTTGATACAATTGTTGCATAGGCATTAATATCCGCATGAATCCTGATAGGTGCTTTACTCTTTTCGTTATTCGTACTGGACGCAATAGGCAGCCATTTGTCGCGCCTGTCCTCAAAAGTAAACCGGTAATCCCCATAATTGGGCTTGTACCCGGTCTTGTCTGGGAAAATCCATATCTGCAAAAAGCGCAGGCCCTCTTTGCCCAGGTTGTATTCGCTGTGCTGCACCCCGGTTCCCGCGCTCATATACTGCACCTGTCCCCGGGTCAGAGTTTGCTTGTTTCCCATACTGTCCCCGTGGGTCAGCTCCCCGTCAACAACATAGGAAATAATTTCCATGTTCTCATGGGGGTGGGTATCAAAGCCCATTTGGGATTCTACCATGTCGTCATTTATAACCCGTAAAATTCCAAACTGAATGTTTTCTGGGTTATAATACTCGGCAAACGAAAAATGAAAGTGACTGTCCAGCCAGCCATGAATGCCCCGCCCCATTTTTGCATGATCGATATAACGCAGCATGATGAATCCTCCTGTTTTTTAAAATCTGTTGGTGTTTAATACTATTTTGTATAATATAATAAATTATAGTATAGGGGGTCAAGTTTTGCGTTTTTTTGCGGATGACGCTTGATCAGGTTTTTCGCATCTGTCTGAATCAAAAGCGTTTCTTTTTCTCTTTCATAGTATTGCCGAATCTCTACTCCGAATCGTAGTTTATCAAGGTCCGCACCGGCGTAGGCGCCAGGGCCTTCTCGTAGTTCAGGAAAGGCAGGCCTAGCACGCCGAAGATCTCCGGGACCTCGGCGCCGGCGGCGTTGATCAGTTCCCGGGAGGCGTTGAGGGTACCACCGGTGGCGATGAGGTCGTCCAGGAGGAGTATCCGTTTGCCCTGGGGGACATCTTCGCCGTGGATCTCGATTTCCGCTTCCGCGTATTCCAGGGAATATTTTTTGGACAGGGTTTTGCCCGGGAGTTTACCCTTTTTCCGGATCAGGATCAGGGGGATTCCCATGCGGATGGCGAAGGGGGCGGCAAAAAGGAAGCCCCGGGCCTCTATGGCCGCCACGGCATCGATGTTTTTGCCGCTGTAAATCTCCATCATCGAATCAATACAGTAGCCAAAGGCCTTTGGTTCCGCTAAAATACTGGTTATATCGTAAAAAAGGACCCCTTTCTTGGGAAAATTCGGGACTTTCCTGATATAATCGTCAAGATTTAATTGTTCTTTCATATTATCAAACCACCTTTTTGTGAGAACCTGTACGGGTCCCCAGTATCCCGGTCACCCAGAGTGTTTAGTTTACCTTTTTATAGAGGGGAGTGTCAATATTTCGCCTTCAATGCTGTTTCGGGCGATGGCATTTCATTGTAGAGAAAATTGCAGGAGCCAAGGAGGCGGAATTGACGAATTTGAAAAAGAACTCGCGCCATACCGTACCGGAAAAGAAACAGGACAAAAAGATTTAAGTATGATACTAAAAAACATTTGCATAAACAGTGTATTGTTAATAGCATCTGCAATTATATACTTATTTTACGAAAAATATTTTACGGAATTTTATATAGATAGTTGGCCGTCAATATTTTTAGGCGTTGTCGTAGTGTTTATTATACTATTTTCAAATATAACAGGGTTATTATCGTCAATAATAAAAATACAAACGACGGGGTTTACAATTATAAATTATATGCTGCTAATAATTTCAACAATAGTGATATATAAAACCATAAACATCATTGCAAAAATATTGGAGGATAAAAAGATTGTTTCTGAATGTTCAATCATATTATTATTGGGAATACTAATAGTGATAGAGAATGTAATTTCAAACTATATCGGAAAAATAATCAACAACCGGGAAACTAAAATGCGGGCAACTTCGACAGGACTGTAAGGAATGGCTTAACCCACTAAACAGGCTTCCTGCACTGTTACTGTCTGTCCCCGAATGGGAACAATGGCTTGCGAAACATGGGGGACGGTGACCCTACTTTTTAGGATACAGAGGGTAAAAGAATCCTATCTTGACCAGAATCCCATTTAGTGTAATCCTGATAAAAAAAGGAGCCCTCTCATGGAAAGCGACCCGGAATTTCGCCTTTTGATTATCGATGATGAAACATCTAACCTGATGGTGCTGAACCAGATTCTTTCGTCGGAATACACGGTTTTGACCGCCAAGTCCGGCAAAGAAGGGCTGGAACGGGCTGCCGCAGACAGGCCGGACCTGATATTGCTGGATGTTCTCATGCCGGATATCAGCGGCTTTGAGACGCTTGTGGCCCTGAAACAGTCCAGTGAAACCATGCAGATACCGGTGATCTTTATCACCGGGCTCAGTGATGAGGCGGACGAAGAGAAGGGCTTCCGCCTGGGTGCGGTGGACTATATTACCAAACCCTTTAAAAACGCCATCGTCCAGGCCCGGGTCCGCACCCATAGCCAGATAGTCCGCCAGATCCGCACCATTGAACAGTTGGGGCTCATCGACGGGCTCACCAATATCCCCAACCGGCGCTGCTTTGACGACCGCATTGCCCTGGAATGGCGGCGGGCGGTCCGGGAAAAGAAGCCCATCTCCTTCCTCATGATGGATGTGGATAAATTTAAAACCTACAACGATACCTACGGCCATCCCCAGGGCGATACCCTGCTCAAGACCATCGCCGGTATATTCAAGGCCGCCGCCAAACGATCCACCGACCTGGCCGCCCGGCTGGGGGGTGAGGAATTCGGGATACTGCTCCCGGATACGGACATGAAAGCGGCCTTGGTGGTTGCCGAAAAGATCCGTTCCGCCGTGGAGGCTGCCCGGGTGCCTACTGCGGACGGGAAAACTATCACCACCGCCACTATCAGCATAGGGGCAGTGTCCTTGGTACCTGACGATACCCACAAGGTAGAGGAATTCCTTTCCACTGCGGACGGGCGGCTCTACACCGCAAAAAATACCGGCCGGAACCGGGTTTGCGCGGAATAGGCTCCTGCCAAAAGGTGGTATAACTCTCTTGCGCCGTATATAGCCGGGAGCAAAAGACGCAACACCATTCAGGTGACTGTCACCTTTTCGATTAAGGAGCTTTACTTATTATGCATCGGTTGCTTTGCAATGCCATTACCGCCAATACGATACCAAGCTCAGTGCTATAATCCCGCATCCAGGGGAATCCTGGGAACATCCGCAATTCCCAGAAAACGGCTGAGGCCATCAACTAAAATATCATGGTCCTGTAAATGGGGGAGCCCCGAAACCAGGGCTACAGCTACCGGGCCGGTGCCCCGGATTGTGATAGGAAATCCGCCTCCGCAGGTTACATATTCTGTCGATTCCATTCCCTGAGCCTCCAGGGGTTCATTGTTCTTTTCCCAAACAAGCTTGGTAAGAAGGCTGCTGGCTTCTTTATTCTGGACCAGATTAAATTTGCGGGTCATCCAGTGGTTATTGTTAAGGTTCGTGCCTTCGGTGAAGTATTGAAAGGCAATCAACCCACTGAACATACGAATACTGAAGGCCAGGGTGTAGTTTTTGGCAAATATCTCCTCTACAAAAAAAGTCCCCAGGTCCCAAACATCCTTCCGGTTAAAATGGGAAAACTGGATCAGCTCTTCCTGTTTTTTCACAATGGCAATCCCTTCGTCTATACTTAGCTTCATAAATTCCTCCTGTAAATTTTTCACCGGCATCTCCAAAAACCAACCGGCTTTATGGACAGACACTAATTATGCATAATTGCAATCTCATCGGAAATTGCTTTTTCCACAAAGCTATTTATGGACATTTTCAATTTTTTTGCCCGTATGGCTACCTCTTTATGCAATTCCGGGGATAAGCGCAGATTAAATTTACCCGAGTATGGCTTCTCCGGTTCCTAAATAGCCTTTGTATTCCATCATTTTGTAACCCCCGCATTTTCAAGGAATCTTCTGCTTGGAATTTATACTCAAATAGTGCTTTATTTTGCTACCGGTGTCAATCAACATACCCCGCTGCAGAGCAACGAGGTATGTTGTTCTGTAAGGTATGGATTGTATGCGGGTTTAATACCCCTACAATCCAAGTTTTACCGGATTGAAACCGTCCTAAAGTTCCCCCGAGTAAGCCCCTTCTTGGGTATTAAACCCGCTTGCGAATAAACCCCTCCCGCCAGTGCCAGACCGGTTCAGAAAGCTCCGGCGAAAAAGGGTTGATCCGGTTAGAATTCGGGGATATAGTAGAAATGGAGGAGTTTTCATGATTACAGTATCTCTTGCCGATTTTTCCCGGAATGTGCAAAAATATCTGCCCGAAGATACCGCAAGCGAAATCCTGATCAGCCGGAAAGGCGAACCCTATATAAAAATTGTCCCAAATAAGGAACAAAAAAAAGAATCGGCCACAATAAAACAGGAGGCCCTGGCGACCCCCATATCCAATCGGCTCCTCGGCGCCCTGTCGAGTAAAAACATATCCCTTGATGAAATCAGGGCTGAGCGTTTAAGCAAATACGAATAATCTTTATGAACGTACTGGTTGATACTAATGTAGTCTTAGACGTTCTCTTGGAACGTTCTGCCTTTTACGCCGATTCCCTGGAGGTATTCAAATCCTCGGAAATCGGCAAAATCTCAGGCTGGGTATCGGCTTCCGCCATGACAGATATATTTTACATTGTCCGAAAAGACCTTAAGGACATTGATGACGCATACATCCTGGTTGAAGATCTAACCCGTATTTTTTCAATAGCCTTAGTTTCAGAAACCGCTATCATTAATGCCCTTGCATTACACTGGAGGGATTTTGAGGATGCTGTCCAATATGCCACCGCCAAAGAAAACGGCTTCGATTGTATTATCACCAGAAACCCTCAGGATTACGAAAATGCCGATATACCCGTTCTGTTACCATCCCAATTATATGATGTAGTATCCCAAGCTCCTGGAGCGCAGCACTAAAACGGCACCCGCCGCCTATGAAGGCCGCCGAATAAACCCCTCCCCCCAGTGCCAGACCGGCTCGGAAAGTTCCGACGAAAAGGGATTGGCCCGCTTAAAATCCGGGAGCCAGCTATCGTCGGGAACCAGCTCCTGGCAAAATCCGTCCTCAATGCCGTATTCCTCAAGCCATTCCAAAATTTGCCCATATTCGTCCTGGCCCACATAGCCATCGGGACGCTTCGACGGGTCCGGACCTACCGGGGTGTATTGGGTCATCAGGGACAGCAGGGCCCGGCCCTGGCAATGTTCCGCAAACCATTGGAGGACCCGCCGGGTGGATGCCAGGTAGCCCGGCAGGACCAGGTGTCGGATCATCACCCCGGAAACCAGGACCGGCGTTTCCGTACCCCGATCCTCCCATCGAAGCTCCCCCCGGTATTCCAGCATACGCAAAATCGCCTGTTCTGCTGCTTCCGGGTAGTCCGGGGCTTTAAAAAACCGGGCGGATACAGCGGCATCCAGGGTTTTCAGGTCCGGGAGGTACACGTCGATCAAGTTTTCCAGGGGGGACAGAGCTTCCGGCCCCTCATAGGCGGAGGAATTCCAGAGTAGGGGGATGTTCAGCCCCTGTTTGCGGGCGGTCCTGAGAAACCGGGCTATGCCGGGGGCATGGTGGCTTCCGGTTACTAGATTGATGTTCTCCGCGCCCCGTTCCTGGAGGGCCAGGCATATACGGACAAATTCTGTCTCATCCACTATACGGCCCATGCCGGCATGGGAAATCTGGTGGTTTTGGCAAAAGGAGCAGCCCAGGGTGCAGCCGGTAAAAAAGATGGTCCCTGATCCACCTTGCCCGGTAATGGGGGGCTCTTCCCCACGATGGATGGAGGCGGCGGCGATGCGGATTTCCGCGCTTTCCCCGCAGAAGCCCCGGCTGCCTGAAACCCGGTCTGCCCCGCAGCGCCGGGGACAGAGCTCGCACGAATCGAGCCTGTAGGGGCCGGGCCCGGTGGAATCAGCCATGGGACGCCACTCGCGCAACCATTCCCCTTGCGGGGTGTCTAAAGATAGACTTCTTAAAGCGTACGGGGTATACTAAAGGGGATTTCAACACTTGTAAGGAGTTATTGCAATGAATAGGGGCTCCGCAGCGGAAGTTATCATCGCCATTATTCCCATAGTGGGGATAGTTATGGGCTCGGTGGTCGTGTTTTTCTATCTCCTCTGGAACCATAAACGAAAAACCCTGCTTATCAAAGCCGGTCAGTATACCCGGGCTGATTTTGACCTTTTTGCCTTCAGTCTTCTTACCGGGCTTCTGTTGGTCACCGTGGGGATAAGCTTAACGGTATTCCTCGCCATCGCCAAGGGGGCCGGTTATGGTCTTTTGGGGGGGATTATCCCGCTGTCTATCGGCATCGGTCTGCTGATTTATCACGGGATACGGCGGCACGATAGGAAACCGTGACCCCTGGGAGCGATGATGAGGATCAGCTTTTGGTTACGCAGATCCTTTCCGGGGAAAAGGAGTTATTCCGTTTTTTGGTACAGCGCCATGAGCGGGCAGTTTACGGGATGGGGATGAGTTTTTTGCGGAACAGCGAGGATGCGGCGGATTTTACCCAGGAGGTTTTTCTAAAAACCTTCCGCAGTCTGAGCCGGTTCCAGGGGGGGGCCCGTTTTTCAACCTGGCTGTACCGGATCGCCTACAATACGGCGGTGAATGGGGTGCAGCGCCGGAAAGAGTACGCCAGCCTGGCTGAAGAGGAGCGGCTGGTTGATCCGGAAACCCCGGACCGGGAACTTATCCGTTCCGCCGCAATTGAAGCGGTGCGGGAGGCTATAGGGGATCTTCCCGAGCGTTACCGTATCTGTGTGGATCTGTTCTTTTTTTACGACCGGTCCTATCAGGAAATTGAAGCTATTACCGGGTTTCCGGTTAATACTATTAAGTCCCATGTGTTCCGGGCAAAAAAACTGCTTCGGGAAAAACTGGAAGATATAGCCGATGGAGGCATTGAATGACTTGCCATGAGGTAATGGACAGGGTGTATGAAGCAGATGGCGGGGAAAATCCGCCTTTGGTAACCCAACTGAGGATGCAGATTCACTTCTTCTTCTGCCCCCGGTGCAGCCGGGAATTTGAAAAATTACAAATCGCCCGGGGTCTGCTGGGGGAAAGCTTTTTTCCTCCGTCGCCTTCCCTGGAGGACGCTATTATGGCGCAACTTGCGCAGATAGAGGAGGTCCCTGAAGAGGAGTACTACGGCGTTGCGGGGGTTTCCTTCCGGAGCTGGGTGATCACCGGCCTGGTGATACTCCTGACCCTTTCCACGGTATTTTTGGGCATGGACTTCCTCAAACCGTCCTACGACTGGCAATCTTCCCTGCTGCTCCCGGTGGGGATCACCATCGGGGCGATAGTTACCGCTTATGGCGCAATTTTTATCGGCAGCCACTTGAAAGAGCTTACAGATCGTTTCAATATGCATTAGAGAGAGGGTATAGATGGCGAGAAAAGGTAAGGTCGTTATTGACCGGGAATTGTGTAAAGGATGTTATTTGTGTATCCGGGCCTGTCCGTCAAAAGTGCTGGAGAAGGACAATAAAATTAATTCCGGGGGGTCCTACCCCTCGGTTCCGGTCCGCCCGGAAGACTGTATTGCCTGCGGGAACTGTTATGAGATGTGTCCCGATGTGTGCATCCAGGTGTTTGAACTGGGGGAGGCCTCGGCATGAGCAGCGAAGAAGTTTTGATGAAGGGGAACGAGGCCATTGCCGAGGCGGCGATCCGGGCGGGGTGTACCGCCTATTTTGGCTATCCCATTACCCCCCAGAGTGAAATTACCGCCTACATGGCGAAAAATATGCTTGAGCGGGACCGGATCTTTATCCAGGCGGAAAGCGAGGTCGCGGCGATAAACATGGTGTACGGCGCTTCCTGTGCGGGCGCCAGGGCCATGACCAGCTCGTCCAGCCCCGGGGTCAGCCTGAAGCAGGAGGGGATGTCCTATGCCGCCGGCGCCGATGTCCCCCTGGTACTGGTCAATGTGGTCCGGGGCGGTCCCGGGCTGGGCTCCATAGCCCCCGCCCAGAGCGATTACTTCCAGTCCACCCGGGGGGGTGGCCACGGGGACTACCGCAACATCGTCCTGGCCCCCAAAAGCGTCCAGGAATGTGCGGACTTTACCTACCAGGCCTTTGATCTGGCAGACAAATACCGTATACCCGTGATAGTCCTGGCGGACGGCCTGATCGGCCAGATGATGGAAGGGGTGCTCTTGCCCCCGGAACGGTCATTGAAAGATCTGCCCAAACGGGACTGGACCGCCGGGCATTTGCCGGAACGGACCGGCAAAGCCGGGGGAGACGCCGTACATATCACCTCAATCTTTCTGGTCCCGGAGGAACTGGAGGCCCGGAATAAGGTCCGGTTTGCCCGGTATGCGGAAATTGAAAAAAAGGAACTCCGGTTTGAGGCGGTGGGCTATAAAACCGCTTGCAATGAATTTACCGGGGAAGGGCCGGACCTGACCCTGGTGGCCTACGGGTCCAGCGCCCGTATTGCCCAGGGGGCAAAGAAACTTGCCGAAAAGGAGGGGATCAAGCTCGGCCTTTTCCGGCCCATCACCCTCTGGCCCTTCCCCTACCAAGCCCTGGGAAAAGTGGCTGCCACGGGAAAGCCCCTGCTCACCGTGGAGATGAGCGAGGGGCAGCTGGTGCAGGATGTAAAGCTTTCGGTCCTGGAGGCGCCAGAGGGGTCAAAACGGGCAGCGGTGCATTTGCTGGGTCATTCCGGGGGGGTCATCCCCACTGAAGAAGAGGTCTTTGCCAGGGTGAAGAAAATTTTGGAGGGGAAAGCATGAAACAGTTATACGGCCATCCTAAGAGTCTTTATAATGTCGCTACCAAGTACTGCGGAGGCTGCGGCCATGGGGTCATCCACCGGATCATCACGGAACTTATCGACGAGATGGGCCTGCGGGACCGTTCCATCATCACCAATCCTGTGGGTTGCGCCATCTGGTCGGATCTCTACTTCGACTTTGACTCAGTCCAGCCCCCCCACGGCCGTACTCCTGCGGCTGCCACGGGGATTAAGCGGGTGCTGCCGGACCACCTGGTCATCTGTTACCAGGGTGACGGTGACATGGCCGCCATCGGCACTGCGGAGATGATCCACGCCGCCAACCGGGGCGAAAAATTTACCACCATATTTGTGAACAACGCCATCTACGGCATGACCGGCGGCCAGATGGCCCCCACCACCCTGATAGGCCAGAAGGCGGCCACCGCCCCCTTAGGCCGGGACCCGGATGCCGCCGGCATGGGCTACCCCATTAGGGTATCGGAACTCCTGGCCCAGCTTGACGGAACCCGGTACATAGCCCGGGGTTCGGTGCACAGTCCCGGCCAGGTCAGAAAAACCAAGCAGTATATCAGGAAGGCCCTGGAAGCCCAGCTTGCCGGGGTCGGCTTTACCATGGTGGAAGTCCTCTCCCCCTGTCCCACCAACTGGGGCATGGAGCCGGTCCCCGCCATGGACTGGCTGGAACGGGAAATGATCCCCGTCTTCCCCTTGGGTGAAATCAAGAATACCCTGGATCAGGTCACCCCGATCCGCAAAGAGGGAGTTGCCTGATGACGGAAAAATCTTTTTTTGCCGGATTCGGCGGCCAGGGGATCATCTCTCTGGGACAGATATGGGCCTATTGCGCTTTGAAGGAAGGGAAAAACGTCACCTTCTTCCCCTTCTACGGTGCGGAAAAGCGGGGGGGCATAGCCCGGGCCGGGGTAGTAGTTTCCGATGAGGAGATAGACAGCCCCCTGGTGACCACACCGGATTCAGTATTGGTGATGAACGCCGATTCCCTCCCCCTCTGCGAAGGAAACCTCAAGCCCGGGGGGCTCATGCTGATCAATTCGTCCCTAGTTAAGGACGCGCCGAAACGTTCGGACATACGGCTCTTCACTGCGGACCTCCAGGCTCTGGCGGAAAAAATCGGCCACTCCCGGTATACCAACATGGTTGCCCTGGGGGCCATGGCGAAGCTTACGGGCATTTTGAATGTTGAGGGGATTGAGCCTATACTGAAAAAATTTTTTCCCGAGGATAAGCATAAATTTTTGCCCATGAACATAGCGGCAATTCAGGCGGGGTTTGGGGCGGTTTAGGGGAAGGAACATCATACCTTGAATAGCTTACTCGCGAAGTATGCGCCCGGAATCACCGGGACACCAGTTGGTTTATGATTGTAGTATCCCTTTCCAGCAAGTAAAGTAGCTTTGAGGAAGACCCGGAAGGT
This sequence comes from Treponema primitia ZAS-2, assembly GCF_000214375.1. Taxonomy (NCBI): domain Bacteria; kingdom Pseudomonadati; phylum Spirochaetota; class Spirochaetia; order Treponematales; family Treponemataceae; genus Treponema; species Treponema primitia. Next base: position 735,596 of record NC_015578.1, read on the forward strand.
TTATTCTTTCCAGCCTCCCAGGCTTCTACTGTCCGGGGGGATACGTTCAATGCAAGGGCGAGGGCCCGCTGTGTCAGCTGATACCTTTGGCGTATCTGAATTACATCCCCGGCTTCATATTTTGGGGTGGGAATTTCCCGGACACTTACCCGGGCTTTTGTCTTATCACCCCGTTCAAAGGCAATAGCCTGTTCCAGACTATGGATCAAGGCCTTCCCTGCCTCAAAATTATCAAATACAGACGCATCGGTATTCATCGGTTCCTCCCCGTTTTCAGTTCGGTTTTTAATGTTTTTATGAGAATTGAGATAGCCTTTTTTTCTGCCGGTGTAAGATCATCCTTCTTATCCTTAGGGTAGGCGGTTAAAAAATATATTTTCTCATGAAATAAAATATCCACGTAGATAACCCTCGCTCCGCCCCGTTTGCCATGACCCCTCGCAGCTACCCGTATTTTTCTGGCGCCTCCTGACTGTTGTATCAAATCTCCCGATGCAGGATCGTTTAACAATTCATTCTGTAAGGCATACAAATCATCATCGGCGAGCCCCAAAGCCGCCCAATACTTGTCGAAATCGACGGTACTTACAAAAACCCTGGTCATTACCTCTTCTCCCATAATATATACGATTATCCCGTAGTTATCAATCCCTTATGGGCTTATAGGGGTATAAGGGGGAGGGGAGGCTATTTTGCCTTAGTGACGGGGAAAAATTGTGGTTTTTTTACGGTAGGAATGAAAAACCAGGGCGTGAGTAGTTTAGCGACTTATAATATGAGGGGGGGATCCTTAATTCCGTCCTTAATACCCCGAATCTATCGTCTGCCCGCTGATGATCTTAATCCCCCCGCTGGTTCCCAGCCTGGTAGCTCCGGCTTTGATCATGGCTAGGGCGTCCTCGTAGGTACGGACTCCCCCGGCGGCTTTGACCCCGGCTGCGGCGCCCACGGTCTTCCTCATCAGGGCGACGTGTTCCACCGTGGCGCCATGGGTGGAAAAGCCTGTGGAGGTTTTTACAAAATCAGCGCCCGCTTTCAGGGCAATGGTACAGGCGCTCACAATTTCTGCTTCCGTTAAGAGGCAGGTTTCGATGATCACCTTGAGCAGGGCCTTTTTCCCGCTACTTGCAACGCAGTTCCCCGCGCAGGCTTTGCGGACCTGGGCTATGTCGCCTTCCACCAGGGAAAGGTCTCCGGACTTCATGGCCCCGATGTTCATTACCATATCGATTTCGTCCGCCCCGTTTTTGACGGCGTATTCCGCCTCAAAGGCCTTGGCTTCGGCACCCATGGCGCCCAGGGGGAAGCCTACTACGACGCAGACTTTGACCTCGGAACCTGCCAGGGTTTTCGCGCACCGGGCGACATAGGCGCTGTTGATGCAGACCGAATAGAACCCGTACTGTTTCGCCTCGGCGCAGAGCTTATCAATGCCGGCGGTATCCGCCTCCGGTTTAAGCAGGGTGTGATCGATAAATTTAGCTAACCCCGCCGTTGTGATTCCGGCTCCGCCGTTTTTCTTGTCCGTTTCATTGCCCATGATTAACTCCCTGAAAAATCCGAATCTAATTTAAAAAAATGAATAGCCTAGTATGCTTTTACAGTATATACTCATTTCCGGTAACGGAATATACCTTAAAGGATAGAGCCATGATCGATAAGCGGTTTAGATCCCTTTTCATTCCCCTCCTGTTTTTTGCGGCTCTTCCCCTGTGGGGGGATTCGGGTATTGAGCACTCCGCGGGCCTGAGCCTTCAGACTTCCACCAGGCCTGAGGCAAAGCTGGGCTTCACCTGGAATCTAAGCGTCCCCCTGCTTCAGGGAGAAGGCCCCCTTACGGAGGGCAATAACCTGAACCTGGCCCTGGGCGCGGATGTTTCTCCCATATCCCTGAACGGGTCCGCCGAGGCGGTGTTTACCCCCATTGCCTTTTTGCAGGCCGTGGCCGGGGGCCGTATTGGCTCGGGCTGGAACATCAATCTCTTCGGGGGGGATGTGTACGGTATGGGGATCAACCGGCGGCGGGCCGCGGATTTGAAGCCCGAAGTCTCAGGCTCCGCATTTAACGGCCTCCTCTGGAGCGCCTGGGGGGGCGGGGTGTTCCAATTTGACTTGGCGGCCCTGGTTCCCGGTGACTGGAGCCATGTGGTTTTCCGTACCTACCATGAGGCCCGGTACAAGGGCGATACCGCGGCCTCCTCAAGTGATTCCTGGTATTATGAAAGTGACGATGGCCAGAACCGTAATGGCTTTAACTACTACGGTAATTATCTCCTGGGCTACCAGATGCCCATCTTCCTCAACACCGTGGGCCTCATGGCGGAGATGGATCTCTACCTGTACGACACCCCAAAACGGGGCAGCTGGGGGGACGAGCTTCCCCGCTGGACCTTCGGCCCCCTGTTCAACTTTACGGTCACCGAAAAGTTCAGCGCCGCCCTGATAGTCCAGTTCCGCACCCGGCGCAATTACACCGCAGGGGACGAGGACGATCTGGGCGCTACGGTTTTTTATCAGGACCGTCGCCTCAAGGATTCGGACCCCCTGTACCTGACCTTTTACCGGGCGGCGGCGATACTGAGCTATAAGCTCTGGTGAAAGTCTCAGGGAAAATGACGGAATCAGAATATACCTAGCTTATCCTCCAAAAATTTAACGCCAAACGTTGTATTTTTTATTGATTTTGTGATATATAGAGGATATAGGTATTTCGGGAGAAATTTTAGTGGATATCGGTAACCATGGTTTGCGGAAAATGAAACAAGCCCTCGCCCTTCTCCCCCGGGGTATTGCCCTGTTGTGGGCGCTCCTGCCCCTTTCGGGATGCGAGATATTAAACCTGTCCACCGAGGCGTTTATCGAACTCCAAACAGGCAGGGCCGAAAGCCAAAGTTGGGAGTTCATAAGCGGGGGGAGCATTAGTCCCTCGGGAACGCCGATTATTGCCCCCGGGGAAAGCTATATTGAGGTAAACCTCCAAAACTACCTAAATTACGATTTAATGCTCAATGTGGTAAACCAGAATGCCTTGGCCCAAGGGCGTACCCTGGAGGCGAAGTCCCTGGGCTACAATAAGGTTCGAATCCGTATAGACGGCGCTACTCTGGGGGACGAGTTTAACTTTACCCTAAAAATGGGGACCTCCGACGGGCTGCGGAACTTTAATGATTTCAAGCTGCCCATGGTGGTCTGCAATACCCCCCTCTGGGTAAGCATACCCGGCGCCGTGGACGAGGCGGTTAAGGGCACGGAAATCGGTACGCCCCCAGTGGCCCACTGGAAAATGCAGGCCCCGGACGAACACCGGGGTATGCAAAAACTCATCCTGGAATTTCAGCATGAAAATGACGGCATACTCACTGAAGAGTACGATTTGATCTGGGATGAAACGGCCGGTGAGGAAACGGCCGGTGATGAAACGACCAGTGATGAAACGACCAATGATGAAACGACCAATGATGAAACGACCGGTATTGAAACCACCGGCGCTTGGGCCCTTGTGGGGGCCGATGCATCCAGGAATTTCGGCTTGAGGGATGGTTTTTACCATATCAATTTCCCCCTGTCCATAAGAAGAAACCGCTTGCCCGTGGAGAGGCACTATTTCTTCCGCCTTAGGGTGAGGGATGTTTATGGATTTATCGAAACGGCTTCTACCCCCGGCTTTGGTGAAATAACCGAAGGCCCGGATACCAATCAGCCCATTCAGGTTAGCTTTAGCGGCCTTCCGGCGGATGAGTCCGGCGTCCTCTCCGTCCCAGGTACAAGCGGGGTCCTCTCCTGGGAGAAACCCTTGACCCTCACGATAACGGGCTATCCCGCCGGGGCGGCCTTCCTGTGGTACATAGACGGCGTTCCGGTTACCGCCGGTGGGACCGATGCTTCCTTGAGCATTCCCGCCGGGAATTTTAGCCTGGCATCCCACCAGGTAATGGTAAAGATGACCCTGTCCGGGGTGGTTTACTCTAAGTCCGTAAGCTTTAGGGTTGAGTAAGGGAGAACAGGAAATGATAGGCCATACCGGACTAAAAAAAACCAGTGCCGCACTTTTCCTGGGGTGCCTGATTTTTTCCGCCTGCTCCAATATGCTTGAAAGTTCCAACTCTCCCAACTCTCCCAACTTCTCCGGTTATCCCGGTACTTACAACCCGATTCCCCCGGGGAAAGGGCGGGTTATGGTTAAGATCGGAGATTCAAGCGGCGCCCGTACCCTGATTCCTGAGGATCTTCCGGTTTTTTCTAAATATGAATTGGAATTTACTGCCCCCGGAAAGGACTCGTTTTCCCTGAGCATTTCAGCGCCTCTGGATATGGCCGGTCTGACCGGCAGCGGCTACCCGGTGGATCTGGACTCGGCAATTTGGAGCCTGACAGTTACCGCCTTTGTTTCCTACGAAGGCGCTTATTTACAGGCCGCAAACAATACGATCACCCTTGATGTTGTCGACGGCGCCCTTACCCTGCAAACCATAACGGTGGACTCCCTCCCCATAAGCCAGGGCGGGGACGGCCTTTTCTACTGGAACCTGGCGGTTTCAGATGTTTCCTATACCGGGACCCTGACTTTAGCGAGGGAAGGCGAGGGCGCGGCGCTGAGCAAGACCTTCCCTGGGGACACTCTCACCGGGACCGCTGCGGTGGCTGCGGGCTATTATGTTATGATTCTGGAATTAACCAACGATGCGAATAAAACCGCCCGCCGGGCGGAGGTGGTACATATCTACCCCGGGCTTACCACCAATGGGGATTTCAGTTTTTCCGGCGGTGACTTTGTCGCCCAGAAGTACCTTGAGGGAACGCTTTCCCTATCTGATTTTTCAGGCCCTGTCTCGGCGATTACAGTCCATGCCTACAGCGGCGCCGGCTTTACCCAGATGCTTGACTCTGTTCTCGCCGTTGATACCGACGGGACCTGGGCTTGGAAAGCGAAAGTCCCGGTTACCCACAGGGACATAAATTTCCTGGCGGCCATTACGGCGGGCGGCAAAACCTATACCTTAATCGTGGGGACCGAGAGCTCTGTAGGGGATGCCGGCCGGTCCGGTATAAGCCTTTCGGCGGTGTACAAAACTATTACCGCCTGGGCGGAAATCAAAGAGGCCATTGATCGGATACCCCCGGCCGCCGCCGGATTTGTCCCGGGCGGGGAAAGCGTCCTGGTTATCGGCGCTTCTTTTGATATTGCCGATTCCATTGTTTTAAACAAGCCCATTACCTTGGAAGCGGATTCCTCGCCCCGGAGTATTACCCGGGGAACGGGGATGACCGGCGCGTTCTTTGACATACAAAGCGGCGGGAGCCTTACCCTGGGCGAAACCTCGACCGCTGTATTGACCCTGGACGGGAACAAGGGCTCCGTAACAGCCGCCGCCGCGATGGTCACCGTGAATGGCGGAAGCCTGGTTATGAATGACAATGCGCTTATCACCAACAATTCAAACAACGGCGTTTCTGTGAATACCGGCAGTTTTACCATGTCCGGAAGTGCCCAGGTGGCGCAAAATAATCCGGTGTACCTTGCGGCGGGGCGGACAATCACCCTGGGCGGTAACTTGACCCAGACGACTGCGGCTGTCATCGATTTACCGGCTTCTACGGCCCTTGGCGCCCAGGTTCTGGAAGGATCCGCCTACCTCATCGGGAATCACAGTAAATTTACCATTGCCGGCTATGACAGCGACGTACGCTGGGTGAATTCCGCCGGGCAACTGGAGTTTGTGAAGCTCCTGGAGGGAACGCTCTCCCTGTCCGCTTTCTCAGGCGGGACCGCCTCGGCGATTACGGTCAAGGCTTACAGCGCCGGCTTTACGGAATTACTTTACACCGATACCGCCGTCAATACCGGCGGGACCTGGACCTGGGAAGCGAAAGTCCCGCTCACCCAAAACACCATAGATTTTCTGGCGACCATTACGGCGGGCGGCAAAACCTATACCTTAATCGCGGGGACCGCGACCTCCTCAGGGGACCAAGCCGGTATAAGCCTCGCTGGGGTGTATACATCCATCACCGGTTGGCAGGACATTAAAGCTGTCCTTGACCGGATACCACCGGCCTCTACCGAAGGCTTTACCCCCGCCGACGAAAGCGTCCTGGTCATCGGCGCTAGTTTTACTGCTACAGCCACTTCGGGAACCATCGTTTTAAACAAGGCCATTACCCTGAAGGCGGATACTACATCAGACCGGAGCATTACCCGGGGAACAGGGATGACCGGTGCGTTTTTTGACATACAAAGCGGCGGCAGCCTTACCCTGGGCGAAACTTCCGCAGTAAAGCTATTGACCCTGGACGGGAACAAAGGCTCCGTAACAGCCGCCGCCGCGCTTATCACCGTGAATGGCGGGATCCTGATTATGAATAATAATGCGCTTATCACAAACAATACAAACTACGGCGTTTCTGTGAATACCGGCAGTTTTACTATGTCCGGGAGCGCCCTGGTGGCGCAAAATAATCCGGTGTACCTTGCGGCGGGGCGGACAATCACCCTGGGCGGTAACTTGACCCAGACGACTGCGGCTGCCATCGCCTTACCGGCTTCTACGGCCCTGGGCGCCCAGGTTCTGGAAGGATCCGCCTACCTCAGCGGGAATCACGATAAGTTTACCATTGACGGCTATGACAGCGATGTGCGCTGGGTGAATACCGCCGGGCAACTGGAGCAGCTTTCCTTGGTCCTGGATGGAACGCTCTCACTGACTGATTTCTCAGGCGGTACTGTCTCGGCGATTACGGTCAAGGCCTACAGCGACAGCGCCTTTACCTCGGCGCTTGACTCTGTTTCCGCCGTCAATGCCGGAACCTGGACCTGGAAAGTGAAAGTCCCGGTCACCCAAACCTCCGTAGATTTTCTGGCGATCATTACGGCGGATAGTAAAACCTATACCTTGATCGTGAGGACAGCGTTCTCCGTAGGGGGCGCCAGCCAGTCCGGTATAAGTCTCTCAGCTGTGTATAAACCCATCACCACCTGGATGGGACTCAAAGAGGCCATTGACCGGATACCTCCCGGCTTTACCCAGGGTGAGGAAAGCGTCCTGATCGTCGGCGGTGATGTTACTACCACAACCGCTCCGGGAACCATCGTTATTAACAAGCCTATTACCTTAAAGGCGGATTCCTCTAACCGAACTATTACCCGGGGAACGGGGATGACCGGCGCGTTCTTTGACATACAAAGCGGCGGCAGCCTTACCCTGAGCGAGGCTTCCGCAGTAAATCTATTGACCCTGGACGGGAACAAAGGCTCCGTAACAGCCACAGCCGCGCTTGTCGCCGTGAATGACGGAAGCCTGGTTATGAAAGACAATGCGCTTATCACAAACAATACAAACAACGGCGTTTCTGTGAATACCGGCAGTTTTACTATGTCCGGGAGCGCCCTGGTAAACCAGAATAACCCGGTGTACCTTGCGGTGAACCAGAAAATCACCCTGGGCGGCGACTTGACCCAGACATTTGCGGCTGCCATCGCCTTACCGACTTCTACCGCCCTGGGCGCCCAGGTTCTGGAAGGATCCTCCTACCTCATCGGGAATCACAGTAAGTTTACCATTGCGGGCTATGACCCCGCCGTGCGTTATGTGGATACTAACGGGCAACTGGCCCAGCGTGAACCTTCCATAACCTGTGTGATCGGCTATTCTCAGCTTTCATTTAGCGGCGCTGCCGTGGCGGTTGACCGCGGCGCAACGGTATCCGTGACGGCCCAAAATGCCACGGGCCTAACGTTAAGCGGCTGGACCGCATCAGGGCGGGATTATAGGGGAGCCCGAATCACCCTTTCCAATGTAACCGGCGCCACCGAAGGCCTCACATTTACCGCCCCATCGGCTGCGGGGGAGTATGATATAACCATAACGGTTATCGTTAACGGCAAAATCCATTCAGGAAATTTCAGGCTTAGGGTACGAGCATGAGCGGGAACATACACATGAACAGGAAAACAATTAAGCGGCGTATTCTTTTTACCCTTCTTCCGGGGATAATTTTTCTCGCCTCCTGCGCCCAGCCCTTGGCAAATTTCTCCGAGACCGGGCCTGGCGGTACACCGGGAACCGTGACCATACGCCTGAGCCTCGGAACAGGGCTTGCCCGCACTGCAGTACCGACAATAACCCCCGGGTTTTATGTCGTGAGAATTACTAATACTTTGGACACCGTTACCTATGGCTCAGGCTCGGGCACGAGCGGAATTGTTTCTGTCTCCTTTTCGGCTCCCCTCGATGCGACGGTAAGTTTGGTAAACATTATTGCTGAAGCTTATGACGAAGAATACGGCCTCCTCTTGGCCCAGGGCAAAGAAGAATCCTTTCCAAGCTCCAACCTGGGGGATTCACCTATCACGGTTACCCTTAACCTGGTCGACCCCGGCCCCGGAACCGGGGACATAAGCCTGACCTTCAGGTTTGAGGAACCCATTGATCCCGACGATGCGGTTGCCGCCGTGGAAGCCCACCTTTACCCCTCCTACGACCCCGATGGAACGCCTTTTACCGATGAATGGACCCCCTATTCCAAACGGTTCACCCTGGGTAACGGCATTTCCGATCCTCCTTCTGATGACGGATACCGCCAAATTACCTTTGAAGCGGCGGATGTGCCGACGGGGAACGCCGCCCTAAGCCTCTGGTTCTACCGGAAAGACGGCTCCCTGATCAAGGTTTTTGACGACCTGGGGGTTCTGGTCTATAAAAACCTGACCACCAATAAGTGGATAGTAGACGACGCTTTAGTATCAAGCTTTGACCTTACGGCGGAGAATTTCCTTTCCTCCGACGCGACCCTGTTAATGCCTACGGGGATAATCGTTGGCAGCGCTTTCGGAACCCTGTCCCCGGCTTTTAACAGCGGCACTTATCACTACGGCGGCTTGACCGGCACAGGTAGTCTGACCCTGGGCTTTACCCTGGGAAAAGCAGGGCAGACTTATGCCCTGGAAGTAAACGGGACAGTTCTTGCAAGCCCCTCAGTTACTCATACGGGAGATGTCTATTCGGCGAGTATTACCGGCCTTACCCTACAGTTTAACAAAGTAACCATCATTGTAAGCGCCCCGGATCAACTGCACAGCAGCCGGTACACCCTGGACTATACCAATGGGTCATCCCCAACAACGGTCTATTATGTTAGCCCCGGGGGAACCGGAAACGGATTAAGCCTAGCCAGCCCCCTTGGTTCGGTACAGGCGGCGGTGACTGCCATAAGAACCGCCTATGCCGATATCGGTGACCCTTGGCCCGGCAAGTCCACAGTAAGTATCGAGCCTGCGGTGATCATCGTGAGCGGAGAAGTAACCGGTACAGCAAGCACAAACGGGCTGGTTGATATAAGCGACACTGGCTTGTATGACACCTTGCCCCCGATCATCCTCCAGGGAAATCCCGATAACCCCGGTACACTCGATGCCGATGAATTAAACCGGGTGTTGTATATAAAAAATGCCAATGTACGGCTGGGGGACAGCCTGACCCTCACAGGAGGGAGACACCCCGATGACAATGACGATGGCGGCGGGGTGAAAGTCGTGAATGGGACCTTCACCATGAGCGGGGGAACCATTAGCGGGAATATCGCCTACTGGGGCAGTGGGGTGTCTCTTGATAGCGGGACCTTCACCATGACCGGGGGTAGTATCACCGGGAATGGAGATAGTTCATTTGAAGACAGCGACGCTGGCGGAGTCGGGGTGTTTGTCGGCGGGACTTTCAAGATGAGTGGGGGAACCATCAGCAATAATATCATGGGACAAGGCAAAGGCGGTGGGGTGCTGGTGCCCTTCGGGGGGACCTTCACCATGACCGGCGGGACCATCAGCGGAAATAAATTTCTGAGCGAATCTCCCAGCCAAGGCGGCGGGGTGTATGTAGAAAATGACGACGACTTTACCATATCCGGAGGCAGTATCAGTGGGAATATCGCCTACTACGGTAGTGGGGTGTATCTTAATTCCGGGATCTTCACCATGAGCGGGGGTAGTATCAGCGGGAATGGGGATATTTCATTTGGAGGTTGGGGCTCCGGCGGAGTCGGGGTGTATGTCGGCGGGACTTTCAATATGAGCGGAGGAACCATCAGCAATAATATCATCCAAGAAGGCTGGGGCGGCGGGGTGCGGGTCGGCAGGGTGCTCGTCGACGACGAGTGGGTCGGCGGGACCTTCAACATGACCGGCGGGACTATCAGCGGTAATAAAGTCTTGGGCGTCGCTTCCGGCAAAGGCGGCGGCGGGTTGTATATACAAGGGGGCGCCCAATTTATCATGTCCGGTGGGAGCATCATCGGGAATCGTGCCGACGAACATGGCGGTGGTATGTTTATAGATGACGGCTCCAAATTTTCCATGAAAGGTGGTAGTATCAGCGGCAATACTACCAATGGCCTAGGAGGCGGGGTGATGTTGCTTGGTCTGGGGGAATACACCATGGAAGGAGGAATCATCAGTGGGAATACCAGCGCTTCAGGCGGCGGGGTGCACTTACATGGAGATCTCCAATTTACCATGGATGGAGGAACCATCAGCGGGAATACCGCCAGCAACGATGGCGGTGGGGTGAATGTCGCCAGTGGCAACGGAAAATTCACCATGAATGGAGGCAGTATCAGCGGGAATACCGCCGGTTCAGGCGGCGGCGTACGTGTCAATGGGGCTATCGAAATGTCCGGATCAGCGAAAATCGTCAATAATCCGGTCTACCTGACAAGCGGCCATTTTGTTACCGTAACCGAGACCATGGATACTGACGGCGGCGCGGTCCTCGATTCAGAAGATACCGGCCCCGGGACCGTCCTGATTAAGGGCGCCGCATCACCACCCTATACCACTGCCCATATCCTGATCCAAAGTGATGTGGATAAATTCAGCCATGTCGATACCAGCAAGACGCTGATATTTGATAGTGGTAGTGAAGAGGGGAAGATACAGTAGCCGTTCTTTCCAATATTTTAGGAAGGTTCTCCGATAATAATGCTCGGATTTGAAAGAAAAATTTTATTCTCAGGTAAGCGCAGTTTTGGTCAAAAAGGAGTTTAGGTGCCCAGGGATGCTAAAAAGCCCGGCGCCGCCAGGGTAAAGTACCCTATCGGCTTTAAGTTGGTTGGAATTATTACTATTCTCCTCCTGGTCTCCTTAGGCGCCATTACCGCCCTGGTGTCGGTGATGGTTTCTTCGGATCTGCGGGTCACCGCGGAGGAAAACAATTTCAGCGTCAATAAACGTTCCGCCTCGGAGGCGGAAACCACCCTTTCTACGGTCCGGTCCAGCGTGTTGGTGCTCCTGGATACCCTGAATGCCGTGGGCTCCTCCCAGGCGGCCCTTTCCCGGCAGGCTGCGGCCTTCTTTTTTGAGCGGAACCAGGACATCGCCGCCATTGTTATCACCGGGGATAGGGAACTGGTCAATAATCGGTTTTTCCTGGCCAACGAGTTGGAAAGCGATCTGGTGGGGGAATTTATGACCCGCCAGCGGGAGGCGGTGGATCGTTCCCGTTCCGGGGAAACCCTGCTCCTGAACGCCGCGCCCATATTTCATATCCCCCTGCTGGCCCTGCTTTTTCCCTGGCAGGAAACCGGCGCCGAGGAAGTGGTGCTGATCCTCTTTTCCTCCGATTCCCTGAACGACAATTTTGGGCAGGGCGTTAATTCTTCGTATATGATCAACGATGCCGGGGATATCCTGGTCCACCCGGATTACGAGCTTGTCCGGGCCGGGGCGAATGTGGCAAACCAGCCCTTTGTGGAAACCCTGCGGGAAAGCCAGGAACGGAATCTCCAGACCCTGTATACCGACCGGGACGGGGGGCGGTACTTTGGGGCTTTTCAGAAACTTTCCGTGGCCAACGCGGTGGTAATCACTAATGTGGAATACGATGTAGTTTTCGAGGGAATCGCCGCCACTACCCGGCGGAATATCTACCTCACCGGGGCGGTGCTTTTTGTTTCCATCGTCCTGATCTGGCTTTTCAGTAAAACTATTTCCCGGCCCCTGAAGGGCCTTACGGTGGTGGCAGGGCAGATCGAGGAAGGCTTGTTTGAACAGAACCTGGTCTCTAAAAGCCGGGACGAATTGGGGGTGCTTACCCAGAGTTTTAGCCGTATGAGTAAGGCACTGGGGATCTTCGGCAGGTTTACCAACCGGGAAATAGCCCTGGGGGCCATGCGGGGGGAGATCAAGCCTGGGGGCCAGCCCAAACACGGGACGGTGTTTTTTTCGGACATTCGTAACTTTACTTCCATATCCGAGGAATTTGCCCGGAATTATGGCGATGAATCTTCCGACCGGATTGTCGCCTGGCTTAACGAATATTTAACCCGCATGGTGGAGTGCGTGGAGAAAACCAACGGGGTGGTGGACAAATTTATCGGCGACTCGGTCATGGCTCATTGGGGAACTGCCTATACCTCGGGCAGCCCCGAGGCGGACGCCTTAAACGGTGTGCGGGCGGCATTGATGATGCGGGAAGCCCTCTACCAGATGAACAAGAACCGGGGGGAAAACGATCCCGCCAATCCCAGGATACGCATTGGCTGCGGCATCAATTCAGGGGTCGTTACCGCCGGGCAGATAGGCTCGGAACAGCGGATGGAATACACAGTTATCGGGGATGCGGTAAACCTGGCGAGCCGTACCGAGGCGCTCAACAAGCCCCTGGGGACGGATATCCTTATCACCGAAGATACCTGGAACCTGGCGGGTGAACATCTGATAACGGAAGAAATGCCCTCGGTGGAGGTGAAGGGAAAATCCCAGCCTGTGCGGATGTTTGCGGTGGTGAACTTCAAAGCGGATATGGCCATAGAGGGGCAGCTCCAGCCCCAAACCCTGGCGGAACTGAGGGATCTGCTGGGGATCATCCCCCCGGATTTGAGTAAGGTTAATACCAATGCGGAAGAGAAAAAGTATAAAATCGGCTCCGGTGAATAAAGCCCCTGGAAGCCGGGTTTTTGGGGCGCCGGATTATGCGGTATTTCTCATCTGCATTGCCGGGGCGATCTTCTGCCTTTGGTTTTTTCAGCGGGACCTGAACCAGAGCCTTACCCGGCTGAACGAGGCCCCCATGGGGACCATCACCTTTAAGTACAAGGCTGCCCAGCGGCGTTTTTCTGACCGGGTACTCTGGGACCGGCTGGCGAAGGAATCCCCGGTGTACAACGGGGATATGATCCGTACCGCTGATCTTTCGGAAGCCACCGTTACTTTTCATAGCGGTGGAATCATAAATCTCCAGGAAAACAGCATTATTCAGCTTTTTGAGGAAAACGCCATACCCCGGATCGACTTTACCCTGGGAAGCGTAAGTGTAAATGTCCACAGTGGTGGGGGTATCATCCTGTCTTCCGGGAACAGCCGCCTTGAAGTGCTTTCAGGCGGGGTGGTAAGCGCCGGAGCCGGGGAGGATGGTTTTACGGCTTCTATTGTGGAAGGTAGGGCGATAGTATCCGGGGAAACCCTGGAAGCGGGGTCCGTTTTCTCCGGTGACCCCGGGGGAATCTCTCTTTCCCGGACAGTCTCCCTGCAACCCAGGCCGGCAACCCGGCTTCTGGTGAATGAGCGCCGCCCCTCTACGGTCCAATTTAAGTGGAACAAGGTAAACTATACTGAAACGACCCGCTTTGAAGTTGCGGAAGACCGGGGCTTTACCCGGCCGGCTGCACAGTTGGACCTGGATGGAGATGAAGCCCTGGTGGAACTGGCGCCGGGAACCTGGTGGTGGCGGGTATACCCATCGGGCATGGCGGAAGGTCTTGAAGGGGGGGCAGCCGAAAATAGCATCGAAAAGCTGGCCATAAGCTACGCCCCGCCGCCTGAACAGATTACCCCCGCCGAGGGGTATGTATACCGGTACCGGACCAAACAGCCTTCGGTACGTTTCCAGTGGACCGAAACGGCGGAGGCCGCCTTTTATATTGTAACTGCGGCGGATAACCCCCAGCTTCTTAACCCGGCTTTACAGATCCAGGAACAGGGAACTTCTTTTATCTATTCAAAGCTCCCTCCGGGGCGCTGGTACTGGCAGGTGCAGCCCGTATTTTCCGGGGATTATGAGGGCACTTCGGCAGGTTCGGGGCTTAGTTACTTTTCTATCGAACAGAGCGGCGACCTGTCACCCCCGGTACTTTCCAATCCCCAGAACGGGAGCTCTTTTAATATCTCTGCGGAGCGGCAGGATTTCTATTTTTCCTGGGCCAATAATCTTGAAGCCGATTCCTATACCCTGCGTATTTCCCGGAACCGGGATCTGAGCGGCCCCATTATTACCCGGATGGTGCGGGATAACTACTATGTCTACCGGGCAGATGACCGGACCATAAGCGACGGACAGTATTACTGGGGGGTCTACCAGACCGATATGGAAGGGAACGCTTCGCCGGTTTCATCGGTGAATGGGTTTTTCGCCCTGGAAGGGGAAGTAATACAGCGCACCCTGTTTCCGCCGGACAATTATACTACTGCGGAAAGTCTGCTCCCGGATACACGCTTTACCTGGAGGAGCAACCTCCCGTTCCAGACCCGGTTCCAGATTTCTTCCACCCCGGATTTTTCAAACCCCGCAATAGACGAAGTAACCGGCGGCGAAACCATACGGGGAAGGCAGCTGGCGGCGGGAACCTGGTATTGGCGTATAGCGGTGGAAAGCCCGGAGGTGACCCTGCAAACCGCGCCCAAGGTCCTGAAGGTGGCCCCTCCTTTAGGCCGCCCGGTAATGGAAACGCCCCGGGATAACGCCCTGGTCGCTATCCCGGAACAGGGGGACGTACCGTTCCAGTGGGCGGCGGTTCCGGATGCGGATTATTACCAGTTCAGGTTGTACCGGGAGGCTGACCCCACCAGGCCGGTGTACGAAGACAACCTGAACGCTGCAGAAAGCCGGGTTATCAACTGGAGCAATTATGCGGAGGGAAACTATGTTTGGACTGTCCAGGCCTTAGCGGAGGAAACTCCCTTGCGCTCCCGGCAGAACGGCCTGATCTCATCTGCGGCTTTTTCCCTACGGAAACTACGCCCGGTTACCCTGGAATCCCCCGAGCCGGGGGCGGTCCTCAATGGGCTTGCCGCCTACCGCCAGGGTGAAACTATCCGTTGGAGCGCCCCGGAAACCCTGGGAAATTCCCGGTTCATCCTTTCCCGAAACTCTGACCTTCTTGCGGGAAGGCCTGTAATGGATATCACGAACCCCAACCCGAGTATCCCCCTGTCCCAACTGCGGGAGGGGACCTACTATTGGACGATTCTGGGGGAAACCCCGGAGGGTTATGATGTCAGCGCCCCGACGCCGGCGTCCTTCCGGGTATTGCCCATTGAAATTACCCCGGTTTCCCTGAACCAGCCCGGTAATAATACGGAATTTGAGGGCCTGGAAGCCCTGCGCCGCCCCGGAAGGGTACGATGGAGTTCTGACGAAATCCCCCAAACCAGCCGTTTTGCCCTGTCCCGGAACTCCGACCCGCTGAAAGATCCCCTCATGGACATCCGCAACCCCGGCGCTGAGATTCCCCTGGTCCGCCTGGAAGCGGGGGATTATTACTGGACCATCCGGGCAGAAACCCCAGACAGCCTTGATATCAGCGCCCCGGCGCCTTTCTCCTTCCGGGTGCTGCCCATACCGCCCCTCCCTTCACCGGAAGGCGTTTCCCCTGAAAACGGCGCCCTCTTAGGCCCGGACCAGCTGGCAGCCATGAATTCCATCACCTTTTCCTGGGGCACTGTGCCCGGGGCAAACGCCTACATCTTTAGTTTGTACCGGGAAGATGAAACCGGGCTTCCCGAGATTGCCAGAACTGAAGCCCAACCTGTTGTATCCTATACCCTCCCGGATTTGTCCGCCCTTGATGTGGGAACCTACATCTGGCAGGTAGAAGCGGTGAGCCTCGCGGAAGACGGGTATATTGAACAACGGGGGATGATAGCTTCAAATCGGCTGACCATTGACATTCCTTTGCCATCTAATCCCCGGCGGGCCGATATGGGAATTCTCTATGGGCAATAAGCTGATTTTTGCAGCACTTTTACTGTTGACACTCCTACCCAGGTTTATTGCCGCCCAGGAAAAGGGGGAGGATGAAACCTATTCTTATGTTGTTTTGGAAAACGGGGGAGCTAAAATCATCCAACACCTGTTTTGGGCGGCGGAACCTTATGTGCGTCAATATGAAATAATCATTGGGCTAAAAAATGTTGACGAATCTTACACAGAAATACTGCGTGAATTCACCAAAGAAACATTTATTGATGTATCCCTTGGGCCGGGAAATTACCGGTATACCATACAGGTTTACGATCTCTTGAACCGGCCCCAGGGTATTGGGGAATGGGAATATTTTGAAATTATGTTGGCCCTAAAACCCGGGATACAGAGTTTTAGCCCCGAGGCTTTTTATTTAGACGAAGATACAAGCTGGAATATTGTCATTACCGGATTGAATTTGGTAGATGGCGCCGAAGTACTACTGCGGCAGACCGACCGGCCCAGAGATATTGTACCCCAAACAACGGTGATAGATAGCGCCGGGCGGACAGTTCGGATCAGCTTTGCCATGTCCAGCCTGGTAACGGGAAACTTTACCATCTTTATTAAAAATCCCGGGGGCCTGGAAACGGAAACCGGGACTTTCCGGGTGGCCTTTCGCAAGCCTGTGGACTTCAATGTATCCGCAGGATATGGCGCGGTAATACCCCTGTACGGCAGTTTTTTCTCCTTTTTTGACCAGGGCGCTTTTCCCCTGGGGGCCCATACCAAGTTGAGCTTGGTACCCTTTAAGCGGGTATGGGGATATTTAGGGGTGGAGCTTGACCCCTTCTGGAATTATATGGACACCAAAAACCCAAGCGAAGGGTATGATGTGGTTTCCCATTTAACAGGCCTTAATGTCAATTTGCTGTACCAAAAGTGGCTGTCCAACCGGACCATGGCTTTTAACCTGCGCCTTGGGGCGGGTGTAGTGTCAATTTTAGATTTTCACTTCGCCTATTCAAGCGGAAATTCCGAATCTTTCACGGGCCTGTATTTTTCTGCCGGCGCCGGCGCCTCTTTCCAGTGGCTTATCCGCAAGCCCTTTTTTGTTGAAGCCGGTGTAAGCTTTAACCATGTTTTTGCGGCTAATGACCAAATCCAGCCGGGCTTTATCCGGCCCCTGATCGGCGCGGGCTGGCAGTTTTAGGTGGCCTTTTGCCCGGAAGCGCCCGTCCCATACCTTCCCAAATCCACCACCCCTGCCTTGCTCACCTTCACCCCCTCGGCGCGGAGCAGGCTAATCTGTATCTCCCTCCCGCCCCCCTCAGGCAGGGCGATATGCCCATCCGCCCGGATAATCCGGTGCCAGGGCAGTTTTTCCCCTTCCGACATAGAGTGGAGTATCCGCGCCACCTGCCTGGCGCCGTTGGGCATCCCCGCAGCAAAAGCTATATCCCGGTAACAGGAAACCCGTCCCCGGGGCACCGCCTTAATAGCCGCCAGGATACGGATCGTGGAATCGTGAAGGGGCTTTTTCATCGGTCCAGTATAATACGCCGCGTAAAAAAGCGCCATGTTTTGCCAACAGTTCCCAGTTTAACCACCAGTGCATATTTCCCCTGAAACCTTGAACCAAAGCTGGCGCAAAGTATAAAAGATATCCCTAACCATTATTTATAACAACTCTTTAATGCAGGTGCACAGGGACAGAGGCAGGGAGGGGAGGGTAATTGCCCAATACAATTACCATAAAAAACTGCTATTTTGCCTTGACAAAACCCGAAATAATGTCGATATAAAGCAATTTTTTTCTCCTTCCCTCGTAAGTCCCCTTGACGATTCTGATAACTCTTGTTACCATAATAACATATTCAAAGAAAAACACGAAATACAGGCGAGCTGTTACTACATTATAAGTCTAAGCATCCTTTTCTATATCCATTAGGGTTAGGGTGAATTGATGCCGGATCAGTTATTTTATAGCAATGTCCCCATTAATTCGGGGAATCAAATCTATTTGGACCGGCCCCAGGTACATGACTTACTGGAAAAGGCAGCACGGAGTCCAATCGTTACAGTAACCGCCGGGGCCGGCTATGGCAAGACCCAGGCGGTTTATTCATTTGCACGCAAGTACAATGCGGTTACGGCCTGGATACAGTTTTCCGAACGGGATAACCTGGGCGGGCGGTTTTGGGAAAATTATACCCGGGCCGTAGGGTTTATTGACAAAGAAACGGAGCTAAAACTCCGGGCTCTTGAGTTTCCCGATACGGATCAGAAGTTTGAACGGTATATGCGAATTCCCAGGAATGACATAAAGCCGGCGCAGAAGTACCTCTTTGTCTATGACGATTTCCACCTGATCCGGGACCCGGGGGTGCTGCACTT
Source organism: Treponema primitia ZAS-2 (assembly GCF_000214375.1). NCBI lineage: Bacteria > Pseudomonadati > Spirochaetota > Spirochaetia > Treponematales > Treponemataceae > Treponema > Treponema primitia. The sequence goes on from NC_015578.1 coordinate 753,940, forward strand.
TATTGAGCGGTCCATCACCACTCCCTTCTCCAATATCACTTCTATTCTTATTTCCCGGACGGAACCCCGGATCAATTCCATTCCCCTGCTCTCCAAAGGCTACCTGGCTCAGATTAACGAGGATGATCTGCGCTTTACGGCGGAGGAAACACAGGAGTATTTTTATTTGCAGCAGGTGGACGCCCCGCCGGATGCGGCAGCTACGGTGTGCCGGGATACCGAGGGCTGGGCCTTTGCCATACACCTGGCAGCTCTGGCTATCAAGAATGAACCTTCGGGCAAGCGCTACGCTCCTTCCTCAGTTAAGGCAAACATCTTCAAGCTTATTGAAAGCGAGGTGGTTGCGGTTATTTCCGAAGATTTGCGGAAATTTCTGATCAAGATTTCCCTGATAGAACATCTGGCCAGGGATATACTTTTGGACATTGCCGGGGATGCGGGGATTCTGGAGGAGCTGGAAGGGCTCGGCTCCTTTGTCCGCTACGATCCCTACCTAAACGCCTGGCGGGTCCACCATCTCTTCCTGGAGTATTTAAGCGGCAGGCAGGGGGAGCTTTCGGAGGAAGAAAAACAGGATGTCTACAGTAAAGCTGCCCGGTGGTGCGTGGAAAACAACCTTAAAATGGACGCCTTCAGTTATTATGAAAAGGCCGGGTCCTATGATGCATTTCTCGAAGCGTCCTATACCCTGCCCCCCATACTGCCGAGCCCTATGGCCGCCTTCCTTCTGGAGATTTTGGACCGGGCGCCGGATTCGCTTTTTCAGGAAAACCCCCTGGCCTACCTCCTCCAAACGCGCATTCTCTTTACCCTGAAGCAGTTTGACCGGGCTTCTGCGGGACTTAGGGAAATTATAACCCAGCTGGAAATTGAAGCTCCCTCCTTTTTCAACAACCGTGTTCTGACAGGCTGTTATAACAACCTGGGATTGATAGGTTTGATAACCAGTATGCATACTTGTGACTACAGTTATGTTTCCTTCTTTGAACGGGCCTACCATTACTCCCAGCTGAGCGGCCATAAGCTTACGGGGCCCGCAACGGTGGCGCCGCTCAGTTCCTACCTGTGCCGGGTAAGCAGCCCGGAAAAGGGGGAAGCGGAACGGTACAATGAGGCGATTGCGGCCATGGCGCCCTATATGTCCGACGCCAACGGGGGGCTTGGCTATGGCATGGGCGATATGGCCTGGGCGGAACTGGCTTTTTTCCGCGTCGACATGGCCAATGCGGAGCAGATGGCCTACCAGGCCCTGTTCAAGGCCCAGAAAAAGAATCAGTACGAAATAGCAAGCAGGGCGTTTTTTTACCTGATACGGATCAACCTTTTCTACGGAAACCCGGAAAAAATAGAAGAACTGCTTAAGCTCATGGAAGCCCAGCTTGAGGAAAAGGGGTACCTGAACCGTTATACCGATTACGATGTACAAACCGGCTGGTTCTATGCCCATATCGGCCAGATTTCCCGAATGGCCTCCTGGCTTAAAAATGATTTTGAAGAAAGCGATCTGAATCCCATGCTCTTGGGGCAGGAGACCCTGGTCCGGGTAAAATACTATATTACCCAAAAGCAGCACCTCAAGGCCCTGAGGCTGATAGAAAACGATAAAGACGAATACGGAATGGGGGCTTTTCTGTTTGGAAAAATAGGGAACAAACTCATAGAGGCTATGTGTTTCTACGATATGAAGGATATCCCCTGGGCAATAAATTCCCTGGAAGAAGCCTACTATCTGGCCGCCCCCAACGGCCTGGATATGATTTTCATTGAGCAGGGAAAGCGCACCCGAGCCCTGTTCTCTGCCGTTTTAAAGCACCAATGCTCCATCCCCCGGGAGTGGCTTGAAAAGATACTACGAAGCGCCTCGGCCTATGCGAAGAAACTGTATATAACCGTGGAAAAATTCCAGGACCCGGACTATGAAGATGCGGCGGGACCGGTAATTCTTTCCCGCCGGGAACTCTTGGTCCTGCGGGGCCTCTCCCGTGGATTAACCCGGGAAGAACTGGCGGATGATGGGGATATTTCCCTAAATACTGTTAAAAGCGTTATCAGAAGCGTGTACAATAAACTTGGCGCAGTAAACCGGGCGGATGCGGTGCGGATCGCAACTTCTCTGGGTATCTTGAAAAGTGATGACCTCCGAAACTAGAATTGAAGTAGTGAAAAAAATATTTCCTGATTGTTGTGCATCTGATAAATAATCAAATGTATCTTGAGCGGAAGCGGATTAACCGTTTACTGGAAAAGGCCCTACAGAACCCGGTGGTGACTGTAGTTGCCGGCGCCGGGTTTGGAAAAACCCGTGCGGTCTTATCGTTCCTCCGGGGAGAAGCGGGGCTTAGCCGCTGGCTGCCTGTCTCCGAATGGAATACCCATGCCCCTGTTTCCCTCCGGGACTTCCGGCCCGAAAACCCCAAGGCCCGGTGCGTACTTGTGCTGGATGATCTGCAGTTTGCCCGGGGGCCGGATCTGTCCGGGCTTCTTGAGGAATTTCTGGGGGCCCCCTATCCCAATATGCGGGTCATCCTCATCAGCCGGCAGGAGCTGGCCCTGTCTAAGGGCAAAGTTGGGCGGATTACCTGGGAGGATCTCCGGTTCAGGGAAGCGGAGATCCGGGACTATCTGCTGCTGCGGAACATTTCCGTTCCCCCGGGGATGGTGGAGGAAATTTACCAGCGTACCGAAGGCTGGGCTTTTGCGGTGCACCTGGCCGCCAGGGCCCTGGAACAGGGCCGCCTGAGGGCAGAGCGCTCCCTTTCCTCTATTCGTGCGAATATCTTCCGGTTCATTGAGACAGAGATCTTCAACCCCCTTCCCGAAAACTTAAAAAAATTTCTGATCAAGCTTTCCCTGATAGAACCCTGGCCTGCCGCCCTGGTGCAGGAACTTTCAGGCGATACGGGTCTTATTCCCCTGATGGAGGGGGTCAATTCCCTGATCGTGTACGATCCCGCAGAAAAGCGTTACAGGGTACATGGCTTGTTTCTCAAATTCCTTGTGGAAAAACAGGGAGAACTGGGGGAAGGGGAACAGCAGGATATCTATGCCCGCTCCGCCCACTGGTATCTGGAACACGGGATGAAGCAGGAAGCCCTTGCCTGTTACGGGAAAGCCGGGGATTACCGGGGTATCATCAAGCTGGTATTCAGCCTCCCCCAGATCATACCCCAGGACACCGCCAGAGCCCTGCTGGAACTGTCAGAAAATCTGTTGGGGGAGGGGAAGGATCCTGACTTTCTGCGCCGTGCGGTCCGGCCCCGGCTGCTCTTCATACTGGGGCGTTTTGATGACGCAGTCGCCGCCAGCCGGGAGACCATCGATCTCTATGAAGGCCGCCCCGTCTCCCCGGAGGACAACCTGATTCTGTATTTTGCCTACATTATCCTGGGCTTCGCTTCCCTGCTCAGCTGCGTCCATACCAAGCGCCGGGACTTCTGTGTTTTTTTTGAGCAGGCCTGGGTTTACTACCGTCGGAACCCGGTGCGCCTGGACGGGCCCATAAGCAGCGCCAACGCCGGGCCCTATGTGTGCCGGGTTGGGTATCCCCCGGAAAAAAACGAGATCCCCGATTTTATCAATGCCCTGGCGGAGGCCATACCCCCCCTGGCGGATTCTATGGGCGGCGCCTTTTATGGCATGGAGGATCTGGCTTGGGCTGAATTTGCCCTCTACCAGGGGGATCTGCTCCGGGGGGAAATTTATTCCCACCGGGCCCTCCGCAAAGCCCGGGAAAAGGGCCAGTTTGAAATAGAAACCCAGGCCTTGTTTTTTTTACTGCGGATCAATCTGGCGGAGGGTAGACTGGAACAGACAGCGGAACTGCTCAAGCAGTTGGAGGCGGGTATCCGGGTGGAATTTCCGGATCAGCGGATCCGCTATGATATACATTCCGGGTGGTTTTTTATACATATTGGCCTTCCCCGCCGTCTTGCGCCCTGGCTGAAAAATGATTTTGATCGCGGCGCCCTGCCTTCCCTGCTCAACGGTACTGCGGCCCTGGTAAAGGCAAAGTATTTCTATGCGCAGAAACGTTACCCTCTTGCCCTGGCTTCTCTGGAGGAACAGAAGGGTGAGTACGGGCTGGGGGCTTTCCTGTTCGGAAAAATCGAAATGAAGGTCCTGGAGGCCCTGTGTTTGTACCGGGGAAAACGGAAAGACGCTGCCCTGGCGGCGCTTGAGGAAGCCTGGCGGATGGCGGAAGGGGACGCCCTGGAAATGCCCTTTATTGAGATGGGCAGGGATATGCGCACCCTAGTAAGCACAGCGATTAAGTATGAAAAACCTGGGGCGCCCCGGGAATGGCTGGAACGGATACTCAGAAAATCTTCAGCCTATGCAAAAAAAACCTATGCAGCTGCAGAACAATACCGGGAACTTTATAAAAAAGCTTCAGTTACTGCGCCCTTATCGCCAGGGGTGACTCTGACATCGGGGACGACTTTGACGTCGGGGGTGACTTTGACACCGGGGACGACTTTGACGTCCCGGGAGATGCAGGTCCTTACCGGCCTTTCCCAGGGGCTCACCCGGGAGGAAATCGCCCGGGACGGGGGTATTTCCATCAATACGGTGAAAAGCGTTATCAGAACTGTGTACCGCAAATTATCCGCAGTAAACCGGGCGGATGCGGTGCGTATCGCAATCGCCCGAAAAATACTTACAAAAAATGAAGAAACTTAGTAAAAAAATTGAATATTAAAAGGATTTTTGTTATTATCTAATACAGTTGTTCTTCCTTGTGCTGGTCTGCTTTAAAATTTGCAAGTCAAATAACCGGTCAAAAAATTCCGCACGAATTTCTAAAAAAAGAACATTTTTCACCGTTAGGGTGTATTGCGTTCAAAAACGCTGATTAGACTATGTAGCATCAGGAGAAAAATATGACCCTTAATAACTCGAATATTATACTCCGCAGAGAGATAGAACCTATGCTGCTAAAAGCCCGGTCGGCTCTGCAATCCTATGAAAAAGCCACCGGCGTAAACGTATCCGTGTTGGATCAGGCGGGGCATTCTATTTCGGAAGAGATGGCTCAGCCCCCTGAAGAGGGCCGGGTAGTAGCGGCGCTACTTGCAACGAAGTCTCCCGCGCAGGAAACTCTCCGACTAAAGTCGGCGTTGCAAGCAGCGGACCAGGTGGGTGATCCGAGTTTTTTCTGCGCCCTCTGTAGAAAATATTCCCGGCAAGACGACCGGGTCTGGGATGATGATGAGTACCCCTGTACCGCTATACATATCCACAGTATTTCTCAGGCCCAGCATGCAGGGGGAGTGTATATTTATACCTGTGAAATGGGTTTCGCTTACTGGACATGTCCTCTGTCTACCGGGGGGCGCCTGGCCGGAGCATTGATTGCCGGGAGGGTATTGGGGGTAAAACGGCAGGAAGCGGTGGAAAAAATTTTTACCATGAGCCGGGGGCTTATATCCCGGGAGGAATCGGCGGGATACCTGGAGTATGTTCCTGAAAAATCCCAGGATGAAATAAAGTCCCTGGCCCAGCTCCTGCTCACCTGTGCGGAACAGATATCCCGGTCGCCGGAAACCTATCACGAAATTCTTAAACGCCGGGCCCAGCAGCAAACAAAACTTTTGGATCAGATAGAAACCTTGAAAAACCAGTACCCCTCGGGAGAGCTGGTCCCCTGCTATCCCATAGAGAAGGAGCGGCTCCTTATGGCGTCCCTGCGGCGGGGGGATAACGAATCTTCCCGGAAAGTCCTGGACGAACTTCTTGCCCTTCTCTTTTTCTCGAACCCCGATAATTTTAAGTTTATGCAGTACCGGGCCATTGAGCTGGTGGTGCTCCTCTCCCGGGCGGCGGTCACATCGGGCAACACTGAAGATGCGCTATTGGAGATGAATAACCAGTTCCTCCTGGACATACAGGAGGCGCAAAACATGGAGGAACTTATCGATATGCTGTACCAGGTAGTGGACAGCATGACCGGGCAGATTTTTTCCTTCCGGGGAGTGCGTCATGCCTCGGCGCTGCGGAAGGCGGAGCGGTATATCTGGGAAAACTACACCCGCAAATTGAGCCTCCAGGAGGTGGCCACCGCTTCGGGACTTTCCGCCCCCTATTTCAGTACCGTGTTCAAAGAAGAAATGGGGGAGAACCTGTCAGGGTACCTGAACCGCCTCCGGGTGGAACGGGCCGCAGCTATGCTAAGCGGTTCTGATTTTCCTCTGAGTGAAATAGCCGGGGCCTGTGGGTTCGAGGATCAAAGCTGGTTTTCGAAGATATTCAAAAATTATACCGGAATGAGCCCGGGAAAATACCGAATTCAGAATTGCGGTTCCGGCCCGGCGTTATCGACGGATAATCTGCCGGTGAATCACCACACGATAGGCGGGTAAAAATATGAATGACGAAAAAATAAGCAATGTTAAAACTAGGGCCAATCTTGTTAGAGAAACTGACCCCTTGCTGGTCAGGGCCTGGAAGGTGCTTAATATTTACGCAAAGTCTACCGGAACTGTTTGTTGTGTGCTGGATCAGGATTTTTTGCCGATTCGTGAAACCTTCCCTGGCCTTATCGGGGAGACCAATACCTGCATTAACTATTGTCTTAAATATGCTGCGGACAGGAGTCCCCGGGACTCCCGGAATCCTGATGATTCCCGGAATCCTGATGATTCCCGGAATCCCGATGATTCCCGGAATCCCGATGATTCCCGGAATCATCGGGACTGCACGTCCCTGGATAACAAATCCGGGGATCCTATCCGAACTTCCGATTTACGATCCCACCCCTGTAACATGCTGCATATAAACAGCATCAAGGAAGCTCACCGTTTCGGAGGCTCCTACATCTATATGTGTGAACTGGGGTTTATGTTCTGGACCAGTCCCCTTTATTCCGAGGGACGTTTTATAGGGGCCCTGGTTGGATCGGGATTCCTGGGCATTGATCGCAGGGAGACCCAGGAAGTCATGCAGATAATGAGTAGTGGAACCGTCTCTCCCCAGGAACTGGAAACCCGGCTGTCCCAGTTCTCCAGTGGCGAATCTGAACGGATTAAAGCCTTGGCAGATTTGCTGCTGATCTGCGCCGAGTACCTTTCCACGGGCTCAGATGATTACTTTGACAATCTTCGGGGACGGCCGGAAACCCGGCCGGAACCGCAGGTGCGGACAGAAATACTGCGGAATTCCCGTTCTGCCCATGTTCAGGTTCCCGGGTATCCCATGGATAAGGAACGGATGCTTTTGGCGGCTCTGCGCCGGGGGGATAACGATTCGGGGCGGAGAATACTAAACGAGCTTCTGGAGATACTTTTTTATTCAAACTCGGATCAATTTAAGTTTGTCCAGTTCCGGGCAATAGAACTGGTGGTCCTCCTTTCCCGGGCAGCCATGATGCAGGGGAAGGGAGAAGGCCCGGCTTCCCTGCCGTCGCAGCTCTCGGAGACGCTTCCTATGTCAAGTTCAGCCGGCCCGGCTGAAACCGGCCTGACCGAGGCCGGCTCAACGGAAGTTGGCCCAACGGAAGTTGGCGATGACAGTATGCTGGAAACAAATAACCGTTACCTCCGCCGCATCCAGGAAGCGAAGAGCATTGAGGAACTCACCGACGTGCTCCATATTATTGTGGAGCGAATGTCCTCCCAGATCTTTTCATTCCAGGGAGTACGCCATGCCTCGGCTTTGCGCAAGGCGGAACGGTATATCTGGGAAAACTACACCCGCAAACTGAGCCTCCAGGAGGTGGCCTCTGCTTCGGGACTTTCCGCCCCCTATTTCAGCTCTATCTTTAAGGAGGAAATGGGGGAAAACCTTTCAAGCTACCTGAACCGTCTCCGGGTTGAGAAGGCGGGGCACATGCTGACCGAGACCGACTTGTCTCTCAATGAAATTGCGGCTTCCTGCGGCTTTGAAGATCAAAGCTGGTTCTCGAAGATATTCAAAAGTTTTACCAGCGTAAGCCCCGGAAAATACCGGGGTCAGGGCGGCGGTGAATCTGTTTCAAATTAAAACTAAAAATACCCAGGAGGTATACGATGGTTAATTTAAGTGACATTTCCAACAGTCTCCAGTCGGGGAAGGCAAAAGAAACTTCGGATTTGATTGCCAGGGCTATCAAAGAAAATTACAGTGTGGAGAGCATCCTTAGGCAGGGACTGATCCCCGGCATGTACGCCATGACAAACCGGTATAAGCGGCGGGAGATATTCAGGCCGGAACTGCTCATCGCCGCCCGGGCCATGAATATAGGTATCGGGGTGCTCAGGCCGGCGATTGCCTCATCAGCCGGAGAACCCAAGGGTGCCGTGATTATCGGCGCTGTAAAAGGGGATATCCATGATATTGAAAAGACCCTTGCGGCGGTAACCCTGGAAGGGGCTGGTTTCCGGGTAATAGATCTGGGGGTCAGTGTTTCCCCAGAGCGCTTTGTGGAAGCCGCTGTCAGAGAAAGCGCCCAGATTATCCTCTGTTTTTCCAGTCTGCCCGCAACCATGCCCCAGCTCAAGTCTGTGGTTCACGCCGCGTCCTCCGCAGGCATACGGAGCCGGGTCAAGATCATGATTACTGGCGCCCCGGTGACGGAGAAATACTGCCAGGATATCGGCGCGGATTTTTACGCCAGGGATACTGTAGGCGTTGTGGAGATGGCTAGGGCAGCTTGCAGTAATGGGTGAGTTGTCTTTACCCGGCGCCTCCGTGTGGATCCGCCGGGGTTTAATACTCAAGAACCGGGTTTTAGGGGTATTTGTCCTCGATAAAAGCCTCCTTCCTCTTTTTCCTCCTTTCTGTTACCCTAATAGGCATGAACCGGGCCCGCTTTCTTTTTGTGCTGCTCCTTGCTACTTCCCTTGAAATGCCCGGCGCCCAGACTCTTAAGCCCTTTACGGGTTTGCGGGTAATCAGGACGGAACACTTCGACATCATTTATCCCCGGGAGTCGGAACCCACTGCCCGGGCCTTAGCGGGTATGGCTGACGGAATCTACGATCGGGTTTCCGGTCTTCTGGGGATAAGTCTGAAGAGGCGGACACCGGTTACCATTACCCCCCATACGGAAAAGTTCAACGGGTATATGAATCCCCTGCCTTATCCCCATATTGTGCTCTACGATACCTCCATGTCCATTGAGTGGACTGTCTTTGAAAATTCCCTAGAAAGCCTTTTTCTCCACGAGCTTACCCATGCAGTTTCCCTGAGCAGCCGCGACCCCTCGGTAGAGATCCTGTCTGCTATTTTTGGTGGATGGGTGTACCCCACGGGACTGACCGCACCGATGTTCATGGTGGAAGGGGTAACGGTAAACTTTGAAAGCCTTTCCGGATTCGGCAGGGCCAATGATCCCCTGATACAGCAGCGGCTGCGCCAAGCGATCCATGAAGACGCCTTCCTGAGCCCTTTCCAGACTGCGGGGGTATATAAGTATCCCCATACCACTTCCGCCCATTACGAATACGGCGGGCTTTTTTCCGCCTGGCTCTGCCGGACCTACGGTATGGAAAAATACGCCGCGCTCTGGAAGGCCATTGGGCGGGAGTATCATTTTTCTTTTTTCTTCTATAACAACGGCTTCTTCAACAGTTTTAAAAATGTGTATGGCCTTACCTTTTTGGAGGCCTGGGGCACTTTTAAGGAAAGCCTTAGGCTTACTACTATTGAAGAGAACCCTATCTCTCCGGTGTATACAGGTTATACTTCCGGACCCCTGCCTTTCCCCCGACAGGGGGCGATTATTAATGCTGTTAGCTCCGGAGAGGGAAAAGTTTTTTTTCTGGACAACCTTGCCCAGGGGGCGTTTGCCTATGACACTGAATCGGGGAAAACCCGCAGGGTTATTGCCCTGGACAGTATCGCCTACGGCCTGGATGCCCGGGAGGATGGGGAGAGTTTTCTGGTTTCCACCTATCGCTATAAGGGGAGCCTGGCCCGGGCGATGGTGATTGAATATGGGCGGAAGGGCTTGCAGACCGGACATGCCTGGCCGGGGCTCTACAGTGGACGGTATTTCCGGGACGGGGTAATTGGCCTGTCATCGGAACTGCACAATAACAAACTTGTGTTCCGTTCAGAGCTCTCAGGAAAACTGTTTAACCGGAAAACCGGGGAACAGGTATTGCTCGAAGGCAACGAGGAGCTGCTTTTTGGATCCCCGGTTGCGCTGGACGATACCTGGATCGCCTTTATCGCCGCCCGGAAGGGGAAGCGGGAGCTTTGCCTTTACAACTTTGATACCCGGCAGGTCTATACCCTGGGTTCGGATTTGCCCGATGACGAGGAACGGTGGCGGTATATCCGCTCCCTCCAGGTTTCCCAGGGAAAGCTGTTTTTTACGTTTAACCATGATCGGGGCATGTACAAACTCGGGGCGGTGGATATTTCCCGTATCCAGGACGGGGGCTTTCCGGAGACCCTGGACGCCGTCTTTACGGAGCGGAACCTTTCCGGAGCGGTCGCCTATCCGGTGATGGCCGGCGATTCGATCTACTACGCCGGGACCTTTGCCCAGTGGGATGCCCTGATGCGCTACCCCGATCCGGCTCCCGCTCTTTCGGGGCTGCGGACGACCCTGGCCCTTAAGCCTTGGCCAGCGGAAGCTTCGATTCCGCTGACAGAACTTTGGCCCGCGGATATTCCTACGGAAGTTCTGCAAGCGGAAGCGAAGCTTCCGCCAAGCAGAGGGTACCTGGGCATTTCCTACCTGAACCCCCTCAAGCTGTGGCTGCCCCTGCCTCTGATTCGCCCGGAAGAGGGCAGTAATTTGAGCGTTGACGGCGTAGGGATATTCTCCTTTATGAGCGACCCCACGGACACTAATTTGGTGTTCCTTACCGCTTTTTATGATATACGTTCTCCCATGGCAGCGGGGGAGCTTCAGTGGATCAGTTATGCCCTTGGCTTTCCCCTGATATTCAACCTTTCCGATGATTTGAATAAAACCCTGACCTCCAATTACCGGGAAACCCGTACGGGGATCTCCGCTGCCTTAAGCACTGGCTTGGGCAATGAGCGGCTCCGTTTTGAAATAAGCCCCAACCTTGATCTGCTTTTTGCGGCGCCCCGATATACCCGGGATTCCTGGGGCCAGAAAATTGACGGCGGCGACAACCCCTATAGCTGGGACTATGATCAATTTTACTACAGCGCCGGCCTGAGGATGAGGATTTCCAACCTTACCCTGCACAACTGGGAACTGTTCGGCCAGGGGCTGTCCCTGACGGCCTATGGGCGGCTCCAACTCGACCGGCCATTGGACATACCCCGGCTTGACGGGCTCCTGACCGCCGCCCTGGAACCGATCCTGCCTTTACGGCTTCATCTCTATGGGGCCTGGGACCGGGATGGCTTTAACCTCCGGGGGGAATCCCGATATTACCAGAATACCCCTTTTGCCTCTATTGCATTATCTGAATATCCGGTCCAGAATCAGATAGTCCTGGAATGGCTGGCAGGCGCTGAGGCGGAAATGAAGCTCTTTTCCTTTGACATTCAGCGGAATCTGTCCCATGCCTACTTTAACCGTGTGTACGGAACCCTTGCCTGGCGGGGGGGCTTCTACGATGACCAGGGGAAGGCCGGGGCTGAGGGAAATTATGTGTATGACGCCGGAACCGGTTCCTACAGGCTTGCCCAATCACTGGTAATGCGCCTGGGATTTACCATTTCTACCATATTGGTCACCGCCCTGCCGGTCAGTATAGATCCCTCGGTCTGGGGGGCCTGGAAAATTTCCAATGTAAATGATAATATTAATAACGATTTTGTTATGGGAATGGGATTTTCTTTTTCGTATTAGGGGAACCTTAACAACCGGTTGGTTTTTAGGGGTAGAAGCAAGGAGCTAACGCTGTTTTATGGCAAAACCTGAATATATCCGCAATTTTTGCATCATCGCCCACATTGATCACGGTAAGTCCACCCTGGCGGACCGGCTTATCCAGAAAGCTCATTTGGTGACGGACCGGGATTTTCAGGACCAGATCCTGGACAACATGGACATTGAGCGGGAGCGGGGGATCACCATAAAAAGCCAGGCGGTGTGCCTCCCCTATATCGCCAAGGATGGCCAGGAATACGAGCTTAACCTGGTTGATACCCCCGGCCATGTGGACTTTACCTACGAGGTTTCCCGAGCCATCAACTCCTGCGAGGGGGCCTTGCTCCTGGTGGACGCCACCCAGGGGGTGCAGGCCCAGACCCTGTCCAATATGTACCTGGCCATGGAGCACAATTTAGAAATAGTGCCGGTGATCAATAAAATTGACATGATTGCCGCAGACATACCCGCCACAAAACAGCAGATTGAACATGACCTGGGCCTTTCCGCCGAGGACGCCCTGCTGGTTTCCGCCCGTCAGGGCACCGGGGTGGACGAACTTTTTGAGGCCATTGTGGAGCGTTTTCCCGCGCCCACCGGGGACCCCACAGCAATACTGCAAGCCCTGATCTTTGACTGCCACTACGATCCCTACCGTGGGGTGGTGGTTCACCTCCGCATCTTTGACGGGACCATTAAGCGGGGCATGAAGATCCGCTTCATGCACAACAATTCTGAGTATGAAGTGGAAAACCTAGGGGTCTTTAAGCTTGCCCTGGTGGAAACCGACGAGCTGTCCGCAGGGAATGTGGGGTACATCATCGCAGGTGTAAAAACCGTGAGCGATGTCCGGGTGGGGGATACGGTAACCAATGCGGAGAACCCCTGCGAAAAGCCCCTGCCCGGCTTCCGGGAGATAAAGCCCGTGGTCTTTTCCTCGATATACCCCGTGGACTCCAATGATTACGAGGAGCTAAAAACAAGCCTGGAAAAACTCAAGCTCAACGACGCTTCCCTGATCTACGAAAAAGATTCCTCCGCCGCCCTGGGCTTCGGCTTCCGCTGCGGCTTTCTGGGGCTGCTCCACCTGGAAGTGATCCAGGAGCGGCTTGAGCGGGAATTTGATCAGTCCGTGATCTTCACCGCCCCCTCGGTAAAGTACAAGGTCCGCCTCCGGGGCAACCCCGGCCACCCGGCTGAGGAACTCCTGGTGGACAACCCTACCGAGTACCCCGACGAGGGCCGCATTGAAGGGGCCGACGAACCCTACATACGGGCCGCTATCATCACCCCCACCACGTACCTGGGCAACATCATGACCCTCTGCATGGACAAACGGGGAGTCCAGACCAACATGACCTACCTGGATGAAAAGCGGGTAGAAATGGTCTACGACATGCCCCTGTCGGAGGTGCTCTTTGATTTCTACGACCGCCTGAAGAGCATCAGCCGGGGCTACGCATCCTTTGACTACGATGTCACGGAATACAAGCCCACCGAATTGGTCAAGCTGGACATACTCCTCAACGGCAAGGGGGTGGATGCCCTGTCCCAGCTGGTCTTCAAGGGCAATGCCTACGACCGGGCCAAGATAGTCTGCGAGCGGCTCCGGGACGAGATAACCCGGCAGCAGTTCAAGATAGCCATCCAGGGCTCCATAGGCAGCCAGATCATCGCCCGGGAAACCGTGAACGCCCTGCGCAAGGACGTGCTGGCCAAATGCTACGGCGGGGACATCTCCCGGAAGCGGAAGCTCCTGGAAAAGCAGAAGGAAGGGAAGAAGCGGATGAAGATGGTAGGAGACGTGGAGCTGCCCCAGAGCGCGTTTTTGGCGGTGCTGAAGTCTAAGGACGAGTAGGGGCCGGGAACAAGCAAAATCCCGGCCTGTTTTTTAACGTTTTTTTTGCGTATAACCGGAAAAAATTATAAAAATCTTGCAAAAAAACCATAAATAAACCAAAATTACATTGTAAGTCCTTCATTTGAAACAATACTTGACTAAATATTAAAGGTAATATCATGCGTAAGCGGATTTTTCTTCTATATTTTGCGGTTTTATTGACCTTGACCCAATGCGGAAACCCTCTGAATGCAGCATTTGAGAGAGAGCTGCCACCCCTGGCTGCAAGTAATCCGGAAATCCAAGATCCTTTACAATCTGTTCCGTCAGGCTTTATGGATGAAAACTATAACGCCAGAATACTGGTTACAAACCTGATTACAAGTCAAAATATAACCGGAATTTATACAGCTAAAACCACTTATCCATCCCCTGTTCTTGAAACAGGTAAGCCGATTAAACCAGGCCATGAAAAGTCCGCATGGGTTGAATTTGATTCCAATGATGTTTCATTTACCTTTGATTTTGAAGATATAGCTGATCCGTTTATTACCGGTTCTGAAACTTTTGAGCGGGCCTTACAGCTTTATAAAGATGGGTTTACCAGGATTTATCTTTATCGTACCACCGGCGGGGCAATATCTGTAAGCCCGGATCCCAGCCCGGATGATAAAAGTACCGATACCCCTCTTCCGGCACACGATCCGGTAATTGACAGTTATATTGATGTATACAATCTGACAAAATTGGTCCCGATTAATACAGTGACTTTCGATAAGACCACTGATCCGGAATCATTAGGCCCGATACAACCGGGAACCGAAGAGATTGTTTCTGCAAAAAATGGCGTTATAAATCTAACTATTGACTATGGCGATTCAAATAAACTGACTAAATCAATTGTAGCGCTCTCCGGAGCGGTTACGAATGTCTATTTTTATAGAGCTAAAGACGGAACATTTAAAGCTGAAGATGCCAAGCCTGGGGATGATAAATTATTCGATGAAATCCCTTCAGAATTACTCGGAGAAGGGGATATATCCAATGATAATAGCCCTCAAAAAATCCTGCCTGATAACAGAAGGGATCAATTAGGTATTTTAATTGTCAAAAATGTTACAAGATTAAAGAACATTAACTCTGTTTCATTTACAAAAGGTGATAAAACTATAGATATGACCCCGGGCCCTTTGGCCGGAAGCGAGAAAAGTATTATTCTTGAACCGGGAGACTGGGGCATAGATATTACCTATACTGACGATTCTAAATCAATTACAAAAACTATAGTTAAAGCCGGTGTTGCAAATTTTGTTAATTATTTGTATTTTTACAAGCCCCTCGACGGTGAGTATGCATTAAGTTCCGATGATTTGGGCCCGGAATATGAAGTTCCTCCCAAAGTGATTGACCCTGATGATTGGCAGAATAACCCACCGCCCAGTTCCGATGTTTTCACCGGGGAAGGCCAGATTTCAAATGAAGACGGAACTATTGCGGTGCCGGATACATACAAGAATGAATATGGGGTCGTTCAGATACATAATTTGACTGCCCTTAGAAATATTACTTCTGTTACCTTTGAAAAAGACGGAAAAAAATATCCAAGTATACCTGCGGCCATTACTCACGGACATAGTAAATCTATCGTTTTGGGTGTTGGAAAGTGGCTGGTAAATATTGTTTATGACAAAGGGTCAATAGACGAATTTGAAAAAACTGTTAGCCCCTATGGGTTTACCCAATATATCAATCATATTTATTTCTACAAAAATTTTGATACCCCTCCGGGATATAATGTTAAGTATGATGATGACAGGCCGGAGGATGGTACTGTAAATAATACTGACGACACAGGGTCAATTCCGGAAAAATCAAATTTGGAAAAAGGATTATTGGTAATATATAATGATTCAGATGTAGCTATAAATGTTTCACATGCTAATATATCATCAACAGCCATTGCATCAAAAGCTCATAAAGAATTTTGGCTGGATCCAGCAGCCTATAAAATTTTAGCAACTTATAGCGGGACCGGATCCCCAAAAGATGGATATGTAACAGTTTTACCAAACACGGTAAATTATCTGTATTTTAAAGGGGCTGAACCAAATTATTCATTTAACACTATAGTTACCCCGGATGTAGATACTGCTTCGGGTTCATCTGACCCTGCCAAGGGTACATTAATTTTTCGTAATGCCGGGCCTGTAAACGATCTGACAAAACTGCAAATAAAAAACCAAGGCCCTTCCGGGACTGTTATAACAACGGGTGCAGTTTCTGTAAGCGGTAACACTGAGCAAAGATTAGACCCTGGGTTTTATACAATAACTCCTTATATAAAAACAGGTAGCAGTGAAAGAGAAAGCCTGGCGGTATTTACAAATGTTCAAATTATTGAAGGATTGACGAAAACTATTGTTTATGAAGACTCATTGGAATATGATTCACCGCCTCAAGCAGGTGTTACAGGCGACTTATGGGTTCAGAATAAGAGTCAATATCAAATACATGAAATTGCTATCCTTGATCCAATAACTAAAGTTGAAATTATAAGAAAACAAGTGGTTATTCAGCCTAATAACAGCGAACATCTTACTGTTCCCTATGGAAGCTATTTAGCCCGGGTATATACTAATGAACGGGGCATTTCGTATATTGAAGCATCTATTAAACTTGATTCAAGTAACCGGATGTTTACTTTGGTAATTGATGATGGTTCTGAGAAAGTAATCAGCGGCGGAAGTTCGGGTGGCAGCGGAATAGACGCAGACAAATCAGGATTACGAATTTATAATTCCTATTCCGGGCCCCTGCCATTTAAGATTTTTGAAGTATTTTTATATGAAGGCACTGTCAGTGATGGAACTGTTGGCTATTCTGCCTCTCCGGTAGCCGGTCCTGGTGCAAGTACAACAGGCACTCCATCTTATGGCGGGAAAACGGGAAGTCCTGCTACTAGCCCTGGGGTAGTATGGGATTTGACGAAGGATGCTTATTTAGCTAAAGGGCAATTTGCAGAATATAAAACCCTGAAAAAGGATACCTATTATAGAGTAGTAGTTGTTGCCGGGTCCGCCAGTTATTCTTCGTACCCAATTGAATATAATACTTCAACTGTAGTTACCAGGGATGATATAAGCTATTTTGTAGGAGATTTCTGGCTTTCCGCCGGGGCATTAAAAACTGTCAGGTTTGATCCCTATATGGTAGCAAAAAACGATCCCGATGCTCCATTGGGTACAGTAACGATTCGATTGTCTCATGGAGCCAGCGCCAGCGGTTTGTCGGGAAATATAACAAGGGTTCAGTTCATTGACGGAGAAAATGAAGACGGTTTACAGTCAAGCATTGCAAGGAAAGATATAGTTTTATCATACGAAATAATTATTGAGCCAACAAAAGAAATTAAAATCGAACTTTTACCACGGGCATATAGAATCAGGCTTGATGATGTATTGGTACCTGGCTGGAGCAGTTATGGCAGTGGTATTTCAAATAGAAATAATGCGGGTTTAACTAATATAAGTGGAGCCGGCGGCAGCCCTCTTCCAAGTTTTGTTCCATCAAAGGCAGATGGCAAGTTTCCTGCGGTTCTTCATGCAACTATTTTAGGAAATTGGATTTATTTTGATACGAGCCACCATGCGAATCAAGATTTTTTTATGGTATGGTTATATCCGGATATTAAGATTAAAACTGATGATATAACGCTGCCTGCTGAAGATATTACAAAACTAGACTTGTCCGGAGTTATTCCTGATCCAAAAGACAACGTAAGTCCATGGAATGTCGCTGCGTATACTCATCCTGTTGTAACTTGGGCATCCGATCCTGAGCAATATAGTATTGAAATGTATAAACCACCACTATCAGCAGCAACAATGTTATCAGCGATTCCAGATTCTTGGCAATATAATAGTGGTTCATGGGATGATGTGGAGGATAGTTTAAATGGAGGGGAAAATATGCTATCTGTTGATCCAATCAACGGATATTTCCATACACAACTGGGACCTTTAATGGCCAATAATAAAAAAGCATATCAAGTTCAATTAAAAGTTATTCCAGCGCCAGGATATAGTTTGCCGTCTGGTGCTACATGGGCGTTTACCCCCTCAGCTGGTTCTGATTATTCAGGAAAATCTGTTGACATACTTTATTTTCCATTAACAGGGGTAATAAAAATTAGATGGCCGAAGTTATAGGAAAGAAGCTATGAAAAAACCACTATACATACTGCTGTTCCTCATAGCCACAAGCGCATACTCCCAGCACTTCAAAGACATAGACGATATCTACATAGCCCCGCCAAGCGGCGGCACTGCGGAAGAAAATGATTTCTTCGTAAAAGCCATCGAAATGGAAATAAGTTCAAACAACCACTTTAACGTAGTCTATAGCAGGGATGAAGGGCCCTGGTGGGTCAATATTGAACTAACCCTGGAAGAGTTTGACGACGAAAAGATCCACGTGGTCTCCATAACCCTGATGGACAAAACTGACGGGCATCCCATGATCACCCAGGAATTGGTGTATGAAGTAGTGCCGGAAGAAACCTACGAAATGATGCCCCAGGTAGTTTTCAGTATCCTTGCAAACATCCCGGTAACTGAGATTGAGCCTTTAGTGGTGTACCAGGAAAAAATAGTTGAAGTTCCCTACGAAGTTTCGTATGAAGTACCGGCGGACAGCGAAATTACCTATAACGGAAAAACAAATAACGCCATGACCGATGAGGAGCGCCTGGAGTATGAGCGGCTTAAAAACACTGAGTGGAAAAACAAGTGTCTCTACGCCGGAGGATCCCTTTCAATAGCCCCGGCTATATATATTTCAGACGGAACCCTCATAAGCCTTAATTGGTTTGTACCGTCTATGAATATATTTGCAGAGGGACAAGTGTTGGATTGGTTATCCCTCGAGATGGGATTCACCTTATGGTATGAACAAGACGAAGCGGTAAATATCAAATATACCGGAACATCAATACCCATCCTGCTGAAGTTTATAATCAAGCCGGGCAATAGTATTATGATTGAACCATTTGCAGGGACAAATTTTTACTTTGGGGATCACACTACTTCGCTGAAAAATTTAGTTGCCGGATTGCAGTTTGGCGGGAATGTCGGAAACGGGGTATTGTTCATGGATATTCGGGCAGCCTATGATTTTGAGGATGCCCCAATACCTGGGGCTACACAAACCAGGTATAACGTTGGTTCCGGTTTCACCCGGCTTCAATTCTCTATTGGGCTTGGGTATAAACTTGGGTTCTTTACCCGGCCGGGGAAGCGGTAATTTCAGGCGCCTGTCTGCAAGATATTTGTAATAATGACAAACGGATGAGAATGGTAAGGTGTCAGACTCCTCAGCTACGCTTTTTCCTGCAACTGCCGCCTGAGCTCCGCAATCACCCGGTCTCTTTCTTCTAGTTCCCGTCGGCCTTTTTCCAGTTCCCGCTGGATTTCTGCCTGGCCTTTTTCCAGTTCCCGCTGGATTTCTGCCTGGCCTTTTTCCAGTTCCCGCTGGATTTCTGCTTGGCCTTTTTCCAGTTCCCGCTGGATTTCTGCTTGGCCTTCTTCCAGTTCCCGTTGGATTTCTGCCTGGATTTCTGCCCGGACTTTTTCCCGGGCTTCTCTTCGAAGCTGGGTCTCGTAGCTTTGTCTGTCAAGCTCGTATTTTTCTCTGCTCATCTGACGCAAAGCTTCAAGCTGTTCCTTGCTTATCCCCTGTATCGTTTGTCCTGCCATGGCTATGCCCTCCTCTTGAGCCAATAACTCATTGATCAAGCCCCGTTTGCTTTTATCCGAGCAAAACCGGGTAAATACTGCCCAACGCTCCTGGGCGTCCATTTCAGACACCGGCTTTTGTAACACCGGGCCCAGTTTCTCCAATTCTAGCGTAATGATCGTTGTCCGTCCACCTAATGGCATATTGTGTTCCCGGTCATGGTATTCAAAATGGTGAACTAAGTTATTGTCATTAAATAGCCGCCGATTTGCTATAAGGGAAATCTGATACACCCGTTTCAAATCTTTATAGTCCTTGTCCTTCCCCTTAATGTCCTGGTTGAGAAAGAGCTTGCCGACATAATATTCCAGCCGGAGTACCTCATGGGCGTCAGGCCAAAGGGTAATTTCCACATTGGCAAGCTCGCCGTCATTGAAGCTTATGCTGATGTCATAGCGGATTTGCCGATCCCGCAAATCATGGATGGGCGGCTCGTTGGCGGTAATAGTGATAACCCTGAGTTCCCGTTTAAGGATAGCGGTGAGGATACACCTCATGGCTTCCCGGGACTCGGGGGTGTTTTGGGTGAAGGCGGTCTTGAATACCCCGTCAATACATAGATCCGCAATATCGTCGGTGTCGGA
Organism: Treponema primitia ZAS-2; assembly: GCF_000214375.1. Lineage (NCBI taxonomy): Bacteria > Pseudomonadati > Spirochaetota > Spirochaetia > Treponematales > Treponemataceae > Treponema > Treponema primitia. The sequence continues at coordinate 773,936 of NC_015578.1, forward strand.
AAATTGGACTTTTATCATAGAAACTCCTTGGAAAGGTTTTTGAGACCATGGGGCCCCACCCTGAGTATGGCGCTGGAATATTTTTTACATTAGCGCAGTTTGAAAAACTTCAAAAAATGACAGAAATCGCACCTCCGGTCATGCCCCCTACCTGTAGCGTAGTTCTCCGGAGCTGTACGCTAAGGGAGGGGCGTTTTTTTGGCCCTGTCTATAAGAAAAAGCGCTTTTTTATTATTTTTTTAAGTATTATGGACAATTGCTAGGTGTTGTATTATGGTTATAAGTGACTGTTTATGTAATAACTCATCTTTTGCCTTGCCGACCAATCATTACTATTATGGTCAATAATATGCGGCCTATGCTGCGTTTATACTTTTTTTAGGAGCAAACTATGTTAAGAAGGAACCTAAAGTTTTTAGCCGCAGCCATCCTGGCCGCAGCCCTGGTTACCGCCTGCGCGGCAGCCTTTGACGCCGGTGAAGACTCGGCAGAATATGACGCCCAGGGAAACCGCCTGGTGACGGTTACCGTACCGCTGGAAAGCGCCGGCAGAGCGGTAACCACTGCGGTAGCGAAGGGTAACATTGATTTCTATGAGGTGGTGTTCCAGCAGGTGAATAATGCATCGCCAGCCGTTCCTACCGGTAAGTACTATTCCGCAACCGGCTATAAGGGTGTGGACAAGGAACTGGTCCTCAAAATAGCGCCTGGTAACTATTATGCCGTTTTGTTTGCCGGAAGAAAAGAAACTGGGGACACTGCGGTACTCTTAGCCACGGATATCCAGTATGTCGGCGGTACAGGCGCAAGTGGAGGAGGAGGTACACCTGATGTAGCAGGTTCGCCAGCTTTCATTATAAGCGATACAGGTGGCATTTCAAATGTCGGGACCGGCGCGACTGTTATAGCCTTTAAATTAACCACACTTGATTTAGCGGGATTTGATGGTGATACCACGAAAAAACTTACGCTTTCAGGGAGCCCTGTGTCCGGAAAGACTCCAGCGACAGCGGATGCCTTTGCGTATTCCCATTATACTTATCCGTTAACCTCCGCCGGAGCTACTATAACTGTCACATTTGATACAAACACCGTGGGAGTGTTCCCTGGGTATAAATATACTTCCGGCACTTCCCCTGTGTTCAAATCAGCTATAGACGCCCCGACGGTCGATTTTAAAATCGGGGGGGTTGGGACAGCAGTTAAAGATTCCAATGAAAAGGAGGTAACCGGGTTTGAGCTTGAAGCCTTGGCGTCTCCTACTCCTGCATTTAGCGCAGTGGCAGTCGGGGGGAACCCTGAGCCTGCGGTTGATGGTGGGGTATTGAGTTTTAGTTTTAAGCTGCCGGATACTGCTGGGGTTACCAACCTTGGCATTGATATATCGGTATATGCCTTTAAGGACCCTACTACCAGGAATGCCACTAGTCAAATGAAGGCTATTAAATGGCATGTCAGGAACGGCCTTGATACCCGTAGGCTTGATACTGATACCCTTACAGCGGAAAATAGCGGAGCGGGCATCCTGATCGCTTTAGGCGTCACGCCGGATACCTTGTTGCCGGTTCCCGTTGGTACGAGCTATTGAGGATTATTTCCCTTTAGGAATCCTATGAATCGTGTAAAACGGTTTATCATCCTATTAATAGGCGTCGCAGGGTTCTCGTCCTGCGGCGCTGTTACAACAGGATTTCTATACCCCGATGAACCTGGTTTTTTAAAAGCGGAACCTTCCCGGGTTATTTATAGTATTCAAAGTAGTTTTATTAAAGAACGGGATCTTACGGTATTTCTGTACAAAGTCGATGGCGGTCTTTCCAAGCTTCCTATTGAGGATGTGACTACCATGATACGGGGGGAAGCGGTGGATTTTTACCGTTTTGGGGAAGAGGATCCCGGAACCTGGAACATCGGCGTAAGCTACGCTGATATGGAACCCACGGAGTATACGATAACCGTGTTAAACGCCAGAGAAGAAGCGTATTATGATAATGGCGGCCCCGGTCACGGCGTTGGAATCATTATCACCGGTCCTTAGAGCAGCAGGAATTGTGAAAAAAATCATCTGCGCATGTATCCTGTTTCTCTCCTCAGTTCTGGCCTTTTCCCAAACCAGGATAGGCGCGGCGGTGTTTGTCGATGTTTCCAAAGGTACCCCGGAGGAACTGCGTTTCTTTGATCGAAATCTAAGGATGGAAGTAATCGCCGCAGGGTATACCGTAACTGACAATATTCTATCGGCGGATTATGCCTTAACCTGTTCCATCAATAATGCTGCAAGCAGGCCCGGTCAGGTATTGGAGCTTACCCTTTTCGACGTAGAGGGGGAAACCGATATTGTCTCCACCGATTTAGCCTTTGCGGTAAAAGAGGACACCTATGAAACCCTCCAGCCGGTGCTGCGCTCCATGTTTGCCAGCGCGCCCTTAAAAGAGGTAAGCACGGAACTTCAAATAGTGGAAGTGGAAAAAAGATCGAAAACGCTTTCAGAGCCCCCTGATGCGTGGAAATCCCGGTGGGTGTTTTTGAATATCAGGGCGGGTATTTCGTCTCGTTATTATATGGCCACCGCTGACTCTTTTCCCAGCACATCAATCATCACCTTCGATGTAGGCCTTGAGCCGGAGATTCATGTTCTCAATTTTCTTGCGCTTCAACTGGGCTTGGACATTGCCCTGGACAGGGCGGAATATCAACGTTCCCTGGCTAACCCTACACCTATTGTATATTCCACTTCCGTTTTGAGTATTCCGCTTATGGTAAAATATATTTTCAATCCAACCGATCGTTTTACCCTGGGGCCTTATGTGGGGGGGTATGGGACAATCCCGCTTTTAGGAGCATCCATGCCGCCGCCCTTAGGCATCCTTGCGGGGGTGGACTTTGGGGTAAAAACAGGGGTAGGAGTTTTACTGTTTGATCTTCGCTATTCCATGGATATGGGGCCTACCAATGTGCCGGATGCCAAGCTCAGCTATAACCGCAGCTTTATTACCCTGTCCGCCGGATACCGGATAGGCCTGATCAAACATTAGTTTCCCGCAGATAATTCCCTCAATGTTAATTCCAACAGTTTTATGAATGGGTCAATCTCTGTCCGCACCCGCTTGAGAAAGCCGATGTCCGTTCCCCCCGGCCGCCTACCCTCGGCGCCGGCGCAGTCCGGGAAGTGAGCCCAGAGGTAGCCGCAGTAATCCAGCAGGGCCTCAAATTCCGTCGGCGCCGGGCAAGCTTCCCCGGTGAGTACTCCCCGGAGCGCAGTCAAGGCCTCCAGTTCCCCCCGGACAAAGGCGGCGGCCCTGGTGTCAGAAACGGTGACAGTCACCTTTTTCGTCAAAACGGTGACTGTCACCGTTTTGGTCAGTATGGCAAAGGCTTCTCCCAGGGTCAGGGTCTTCAGCCCCAGGGGCAGGCCGGAGCCGGCTATGTCCCGGATGCGGCCCTGGCCGGCAAATTCCCGCTCAAAGAGGTCGCGGTAACTTTTCATCGCCGGGTTGGTCAGCACCGGGGCGCCGGTCTTGGGCAGGGCCGGGAGACTGCCACGGCGGAAGACGGCGGCGGCGTTGATGAGGCCCGAGAGGCGGGTTTGCCGGCGGAGCTGGTCCAGGTGGGCCGGGGCGGAACGGGCGTGGGACCGGTCTGGGGTGTAGGAAAAGTCGATCCCCGCGACGATCAGGGGGCCCGTGGAAAGGCGGCAGGCCAGGGCCAGGGCGCTGAGCCCCACTGAGCCCAGGGGCGGCAGGGTATCCGGGAGCAAGTCTGCGGCTTTAAGCCGGTCAAAGAGGCTGAGCCGGGTCCAGGGGCTTGCAAAAAGGTAGGGCTGGAGGCCCCTTATGTCCCCCGTGACGGGGAGGGCGGACAGGTCCATGGCCACCGGCAGTTCCCAGCCGCCCAGGCCGATAAAGTCCCGGAGGTTCCAGTGCTGGCTTTCCAGGGCCACCGCCAGATCCGGTTGTATGTTCCGCTCCCGTAGGGAAGAAAGGGCGGTGTCCACGCAGACAATCCTGAAGGGCCGGGAACCGCGGTTCCCCAGGCCCGGCTCGGCAGTCAGGGCGTCCAGGACCGGGTCCAGGGAAGGCCCGGCTCCCAGGACCAGGACCGGGTCGGCGCCGAAGCTGAGGGCCGACACGGGCGGCGCCTTTGGGAGCAGGGCCAGGTTCCGCAGGGCATTCCGGGCATAGAGCCGTCCCAGCTTTACCAGGGTCATGGCATTGCCCCAGTCCAGGGCAATGTCCTGGGCCAGGGCTGCCTCCAGGGCTGCGTAGGCTTCGGGGTACAAGTGCCGGCCCCCGGTCAAGCCCAGGGGCGTAAGGCGGCGGAACCTACGGCTGCCCCAGGCCTCCCGGACAAAGCCGCAGAGCAGGGCCGGGTCTGCGGTCCTGACCAGGCGGAGCCGGGGATGGCCCAGCAGGGATTCACCAAAGCTATCTTGGGACAGGCCCATGAGCGCTTCGTCAATTTCCACGCAGAGCACCGCCGAATCGGCGGCCGGTTCAGGGCCGATCCGATCCAGAAGCCTTTGCAGGCCGTAGCCGTACAGGGGGGAGGGGCAGAAGTAGAGGGTACCTTTCGTGTCAGGGAGGGCCGCTACGATACGGTCGGCCAGGGCGGCAGGGTCAATGGTAGAAAGGAGGGTTTTTCCTTTATAGGAAACGGAAAGGCCCCGGCGGGCCGCAAATCGCCGGGGCGTTTCACCGGTCATGTATTATTGCCAGAAGTACTGGGAGAAGACGGGGAAGAAATTATCGTCCAACCTCTTGCTCTGAAGGAAATGGGTGCGCAGCCCTTGCTCGGAATCCTGGCTTACCCAGGGGCCGTAGAAGGTTTTGATGTTTTCCAGCTCATCCCCGTCCTTAACCGTCTCCTCCAAGGGGTAGAGGACAATCACCGTGTCCCCCACAACCAGGGGCTCCGAAGGGGTAAGGAGGGGGGTAAAAAAGGCAGCCTGCCAGAAGGGGGTGTTTTCTTCGGCGCCGGAAAGCTCAGAAACCTGCTGGGAGGCTAGGGTGGCGAAGAGGTTCTCCCCTCCCGTGTCCATGCTGACCCCCCCGTAGTTCAGGGGCACCGGGCCAAAGCCGCGCCGTTCCACCCCCTGCGCCGCAATGGCAGCGTCAAAGCCCAACTCCTGCACAGTACCGCTAAATTCCCGCGCCTTGGCAAAGAGCCAGTCCTCTATGACGCCCCGACGGGTTTCAGTCATGTAGGCGCGGACCTTGTCCAGGCTCCCTGGCTCCTCAGGGTTCAGGGGATAGGGCGCATCCTCGGTGCGGAAGAAGGCCCAGCCGGCAGGAACCTTGACAATGGGGCTGTATTCGCCCGGAGGGGTAGCGATAACCGCCGCCCGTTCCGCCTCATCAGGCACATCGGCGGCCAGTTCGTAGGCCATCCGGATGCCCATGTCCCCGCCCCGGTCGGCAAAACCGTCCTGGGACTGGGTCTGGGCGGCCTCCTCAAAGGTCTGAGAGCCGTTCTTGACCGCAGCAAGCACCTGCTGGGCCTCCCGCTCGCTGGAGGTGATGGTAATCCGGGACAGGTGGAGGGTGCGGAACAGATCCGCCTCCGCCGTAGCAAAGGCAGTCAGCTCCTCAGCAGGGTAGCCGGACAGGGGGAAGAGGGCCATATCGAAACGCCGCAACCTTGCGGCCATATTGCTGAAAAATTCGCTTTCCTGGGACGAAACCCGGAGCCCGGCAATATCCTCCCGGTAATGCCCCTCGGCAATGCTGTCCTGCACCTCTCGCCAGAGGGACATGCGGGATATCCTGTCTATATCCCGGAAGCGGCTCACGGAAAAACGGCCGTTTTCCTGGAACTGGGGCAGCTGGGCTACCTGCTTATCGACCAGAGTCTCCGGGGCTAAGAACCCCGCCCGCTTCATCTCTTGGAGTACCGCAGTGTGGATCACCGTCTCCTCAAAAGCCTGCCGCCAAATCTGGTAGGTGGCAAACTGGTAGTTGCTTTCCGTGATGGAACTCTGCATGTACCGGGCCAGGGTATCCTGCACCTGGGCAAGGAAATTGCCCGGCACATAGCTGATGGGAATCTTGTCGTAGGATCCAAAGACCAGATCCACCTGGGGACCGCCGGCACTGGGCACAATAGCGGGGACCAGCACAAAGGCCACGATAACAATAATCAGAATGACAATAGTCCCGATAAAGATGAAGGGATTAGCCTTGAAACGGCGCACCCATTCCCCTTTCGTAGAATTCTCTTCATGAACAAGCTGTTTTTTTTCCCTGGGAGCCATAACATTAACCTCTTATAATCGGAAAATATAGCATTTTGTTGGGAGCGTGGCAAGACGGCCGTCTCTGTTTTTCATACGCCGGTCTGGGGACAGAGCTCACCGATCTGGGGACAGAGCTCGCTGGCCTGGGGACAGAGCTTACCGGTCTGGAGACAGAGCTCGCTGGCCTGGGGACAGAGCTCGCTGGCCTGGGGACAGAGCTTACCGGTCTGGAGACAGAGCTCGCTGGTCTGGGGACAGAGCTCATTGCCACGCCAACTGCTTTTTGATAAACTCCCCCTAGCAAAGGAGACTGCAATGGCATTTTCATTAAATTCCTACCCCGTGACCTACCGGGCTAAATATGCGGGGAAGGCCTGGACCGAAGAATACCTGGAAAAACCCCATAAAACCCCGGCTGAGGAAGCCGCCTTGGGCGCCGACGCGGCAAACGCCCTGTCCGCCGCCCGGAACTTTTATACCGATATGCCCCTGGTGGGCTACACCACCCAGTACGGCCTCTCCTGTTTCGAGGGCCTTAAGGCCCTGCCCCAGAAGGATGGTGGGCTGGCGATTTTCCGGCCCGACCGGAATGCCGCGCGGTTCAACCGGTCCATGACCGGCCTCTTTATGCCCGGCTTTCCGGAAGACAGCTTTGTCAAAGCCTGCGTGGAAACGGTGCGGCAAAATGCCCGGCTTGGGTTCCGGCCCCCATACCAGGCAAGCTGGGAGAAGGATTCCTTCATGACCGCCGACTCAATCTACATCCGCCCCTTCACCTATGCCGAGGGGGGCATCGGGGTGAACATCTCCCGCGAGCCCTGGGTGATCATCGTCACCACCCCGGTGAGCTCCTACTTTTCCGATGGTAAATCCGAGGCTGTGGTTACCGAGCGCATCCGGGCGACCCCCAAGGGCACGGGCTGGATCAAGGCGGCCTCCAACTACGTCATCTCCGCCCTGGCCAAGCATGAGGCCGCGGACGTGGGCTTCATGGAGTGCGTGTTCTTGGATGCCACCCACCGGAAGTACGTGGAGGAAGGCTCTTCCTGCAACATCTTCTTCCGCCTCAAATCCGGGGAGCTGGTGACCCCGGCGCTGGGGGACACCATCCTGCCGGGTATCACCCGCTCTAGCATTATTGAGCTGGCAAAGGACCGGGGCGTGCAAGTCTCGGAGCGGCAAATCGCCATTGACGAGGTCTTTGCCGAGGCGGTGGAGTGCTTTGTCAGTGGCACCGCGGCCGGGGCCACCCCCATCGAATCCCTCACCCACCAGGGCAAAAAGGCGGTTTTCAACAACGGCAAGGTGGGGGAGCTCACCGCGGAACTACGGGACACCCTGAAGGGCATCCAGTACGGCACCCTTCCCGACACCAAGGGGTGGATGACCCCTGTTCTGTAAAAGCCCGAAGCAGTGGTTTCGGTGGTAAAAAAAGCGGGGTTCAGTTTTCTTTTTGTCCTCATGGTGTTTCCCGGCCTGTGTCTGTACCCACAGGCTGCGGAACTTTCCCCGGACGCGGCGGCCGAGGCCGGAGATGTCCGGCCCCTGGTTCCCCGGATTATCACCGCCGTTTCAATCACCGGCCTCAAGCGGACCAAGCTCTATGTGGCGGAATATCCCCTGAAAAAGTACATCGGCTATGATGCGGCGACACTGGATATCAATCAGGTTACCGCGACAATCATGAATACCGGGATTCTGGAACCGGTTTCCATAGCAATCAACGAAGCTCCCGATAGCAGCGGGATGATTCTGGTCGTGGAGGTCCGGGAGAAGTGGGCCTTTTTCCCAATCCCGGTGTTTTTCCTGGATTCCGATGGGGGCATACGGGGAGGCGCCGCTCTGATGGACGCCAATGCCTTCGGGCTTAACGACAAATTTATCGTGGCGGGACTCTATGGCAACTCCGGTTGGTTTGCTACGGTGATTTATCAATACACCCCGGAGCGGGAACATTTCCCCGGCTGGAGTATTATGGGCATGTACGGTAGGCAGAACCAGCGGGACACGGATCAAAAAAAGCGGGACCTTCGCCGCTACGATCAGGAGTCCATCATGGGCAGTGTGGGAGTGCAGTACCCGTTGAAGGAACCCTTCACCCTGTCGGCCTCCACCGCGCTGATCCGGCGAAACATCCTGAAAACCGAGAACCCTCTGAGGGTCCCTGACGAAGGGGCCTTTGGGATACGGGTCAACCCTTCCCTTTCGGCGAGTGCCAGCCATTGGGACGGCTTTCTCCTCTCCGAGCAAAGTGCCAGCCTCGAATATACCCTCACCACTTTATTTGATTCCGATCCCCTGCACAGCGCATTAGTGCGGGGCAACTATGAATTTCCTATCATCCCCGGCTTTCAGGCGGGCCTCCGAGGGGGGCTGTACTACACTCCCAAGGCGCCGCCCCTTTTTGAATCCTCCTCCAATGCTGTGGGTATCAACATACTCCCCGCTACCTTTTCTGCCAGGAACTACGCCGGTGCTGCGGTGGAATTTGAAAAGTATCTCTTTAAGTTTTCCCAGGGGACCCTGGCAGCTCAGGTTTCCTATCAGGTAATCTATTCCTACGGCCCCATCCTGGGGCATCAGTTCGACCATGGGGTAAGCGGGGCCATCTCCTTCTACCTGAGCAGAATAGCCATCCCCGCCCTGGGGATCGGGGTCTCCTATAATGTCGCGGCGGAGGAATTCCAGGGGACCTTCAGCATGGGCATGAGCTTCTGAACCGCTTACCGGACCTCGCTGCCCTTCCATTCAACTTTAGCCCCGCAAAACCCCAGTATGGTCAGAAAGGTGAAATACAGGGGGGTAAAGACCGCATGGAGCGCCCAGGCCGGCCCCGCCTTGGGCAGGGCGGCGCCGAAAATGCGCAGGGTGGCCAGGGTGTTCACGGTCATGGAGAGGAACACCGCTGCGGGGAGGGGCCAGAGGGACGGGATGAGGGGTACAAAGGGTATGGCAATCATCCCCATGGAGATGGTAACCATCAAAAAGCCAAAATTCAGCCTGGTAGAAATTTCGGGGCTGAAAAGGCCACCGTTATTCCAGCGGAGGGTTTGGTTGACCAGGGCGGCCCAGGAGTTTTCCCCTCTGGTCATCACATGGACATCGTCGCCGCAGGCGGATCGGACTGTATACTTCCCACCCGCCCGGATCTGGGAAATCAGCGCCGCATCTTCCGTGGGGGATGGAGGCACCTGTTCATAGCCCCCGATTGAGTCCAGCGCCTGGCGGCGCAGGATGAGGTTGTTCCCAAACCCGCCCCCGGCTGCCCCGATGCCCGTGGAGGCTGCCAGGTACATATACCGTATGGCATGGTCAAAGCATTGGTATGTATGAAAAAAACGCCTTGCAAACGAGCTCTGTCCCCGTTCGGCTGAGCTCTGTCCCCAAACATACGACCGCTCGAAATGCAGCTTGAACACCGGCCCTATCACCGCCCCGATCCGTTGGTCGGCCATGCGCAGCGCCATGGCGCGGATCCAGGACGGGGGTGCCTCACAGTCCGCATCGGTAAAGAGGAGCAGATCCCCCAGGGCGGCATCGATTCCGCGGCTTAGGGCGTACTGCTTATGGTTCAGTCCAGGATTTTCCGTTAGGGTGATAATCCTCACATTCCCGCCGGTTTCGGCAAAGCGCCGGATCATTGCAAGGCTCCCGTCTGAGGAACGGTCATCCACAAAGATATACTCTGCGGAAGGATAATCCTGAAGTTCCAGGCTCCGGAGCAAGCCTGCCATACGCTCAGCTTCATTATGGATTGGAATAATCACCGAAACATTGGGGACAGAGCTGTCGGAGAGATTGGGGACAGAGCTCACGGCAGCCCGGCAAGCTTGCTTGTCCCGGCGCCATTCCAGGAAGAGCCCGGCCATTAAAACGCAGTGGAGCCCCACAAAAACAAGGGCAAAGGAAAAACGGAAAATTGTATACAAAATCCAGGCTGTTTCCATATTGCCAAAGTATACAGTACTTGCTATACTTTTCCCAGATACGGGGAATTAGCTCAGTTGGTAGAGCGATTGGTTCGCAATCAATAGGTCACCGGTTCGAATCCGGTATTCTCCAATAATTATTGTTACCTTTCAAATGATTAAAGTACTTGAAATTTCAAATAATTAAAAGATTATCCTTAAATTCTTTTTTATTTACTCGACAAACTAATTGTAATGATGTATTGTCAAAAGCAGGAGGTTCCCATGGCAAGTCTCGATAAATCACTTGAAGGGCTTAAGAAGCTCTATGCAAAGCGTACCGCTGTCGACAAGGAAATTGTAGTGGCGGAAAAGAAGTACCTGACCGAAACAGTGGCTGCGGTTAAAGCAGCTGCCAAAGCGCCGGCGAAAAAAGCCCCCGCCAAGGCAAAAGCAAAGGCCAAAAAGGCACCGGCGAAAAAAGCCGCCCCTAAAAAGCCGCTGATCAGTTCACCTCAGCCGAGCAACAACTAGTTTCATTCAGATCAAAAAAAAGAACAGCCTCTTACGGGGTTGTTCTTTTTTTTACCGGGACATACCGGCAATATCAAGGCCCGGTTTATAACCCAAATATGACCCCTGCAATCCCCGCTGCGGCGATGTATACAATGGGATGTTTTTTCAAGAGACGGATAAGCAAAAACAATCCGGCAAAGAGAATACACTCCCGCCATCGGAGCAGTTCGTACCAGACCGGTGCGGCGCCGTTGTAGAGCGAGAGCCTGATGACGCCGAGGCCGGCAGCGGCGATAAGCCCCGTAGCTGCCGGGCGGAGCCCGGAAAAGATCGACCCCACCAGGGGGCTTTCCTTAAAAGACTGAAGTATCTTTGCAATGATTATAATCACGATAATTGAAGGGCACACCAGCCCCAAGGTAGTAATAATCGCACCCACAACCCCAGCGCATTGAAAACCCGTGTAGGTAGACATATTAACGCCGATAGGGCCGGGGGTAGATTCGGAAATGGCGATCATATTGGCGATATCCTCATAGCTAAGCCATTCATATCTATCCGCCATCCGGTAGAGGAAGGGCAAGGTTGCCAAGCCGCCGCCTACGGCAAAAAGGCCGACCTTGAAAAATTCGGCAAAAAGCAGAACAAGTGTCATGGGGTTTTCTCATCTTTAGCGGAGGGCCGGGGAGGGCGATTTGGCCGGTAGAGGAGAAACCCCGCAAAGCCGGCGGCAATCACCAGAAACACCGGGGAAGCATTCAGCACGGCGGAAAGGGCAAAGGCAGCAACACAGATTGCCACGGATTTCCAATCTTTAACCGCCCCTTTAAGGAGTTTGATCACCGCATCCAGGATAAGGGCGCCCACAGCTACCCGGATACCCTTGAAAGCATGCTGGACCGGTGGAAGGTCCGAAAAATTTTTAAGGAAGCCGGCAATGATGGTGATGATGACCAGGGAGGGGAGTATCATTCCCAGGGTAGCCAGGATGCCCCCGGGGATACCCTTTCGCTTATACCCGATAAAAGTAGAAACATTGACAGCGATGATCCCCGGAGTCACCTGGCCGATGGCGAAATAGTCCATCACCTCGTCGATGGTGACCCAACCTTTCTTTGCCACCAGTTCCCGTTCAATGATGGGGAGCATGGCATAGCCACCCCCGAAGGTGATGCTGCCGATCTTCGCGAAGCTTACAAATAAATCGAAATATTCATTCAAGGTTGATTCCTTTTTTCGAGCTCTGTCCCTATTAGCGCTGCCTTTCAAATATTTTTGAGCTATGTCCCCATAATAATCCTTACTCCGTCCGAGGAGGCAGTACAACCGCAAGGTGCAGCTCATCAAGCTGCTTTTGATCAACCTCGCCGGGACAATCATCCATTGGGCTAACCGCAAAAGAATTCTTCGGAAAGGCGATAACCTCTTTAATTGAAGTTTCCCCCGCCATGAGCATGACCAGCCGGTCAAGCCCCGGAGCAATGCCGCCGTGGGGCGGAGCGCCGTATTTGAAAGCCTCAGTGAGGAAACCGAATTTCTGTTCAGCCTCCAGGGGATCAAGGCCGACAATTTTGAAAATACGCTTCTGAAGCTCCGAGTCATGGATACGGATGGAACCAGAGGCCAATTCATACCCGTTAAGAACCAGGTCGTAGAGATCTCCCTTTACCGAACCGGGATCCTGCTCCAGAGTTGCGTGATACTTATCCTGTGGCCAGGAGAACATATGGTGGGCGGCTTCCCAGCGGTTCTCCTGGTCATTAAATTCAAAGAGGGGGAAATCCACTATCCAGGCAAATTCAAAGCGGGGAACTCCGTCCGGACCGGGGCCGTTAAGCCCCAAATCCCGGCCAAGCTTGGAGCGGACCGAACCCAGGGCGACATTGGCGATTTTTCGCTGGGAGTCGGCCACCAGAAGGAGCAGATCTCCGGGTTTGGCGCCGAGTCCTGCGGTAATTTTTTGAGCTCTGTCCCCAAAAAATTTCGCGATACCGCCCTCAAGGATCGACTCAGTTTCGGTTCCCGCAACTTTCATCCAGGCCAATCCCTTAGCCCTATAGATTTTTGCCTGGGCTTCCAATTCTTCGATCTGTTTGCGGGAATAATCGGCTTTCCCCGGTACAACCAGGACCTTCACCCCACCTCCCGCCAAGCTTATCCCCCTGGCGGCAGCAGCTGCCTTATCCGCTTCCCCGGCGGCCAAGGCATCCTTAAAAGCCTGAAAACTTCCTTCGGCCACATAGGGGCCGAAATCCTGCATAGGCATATCAAAACGCAGGTCCGGCTTATCGGAACCGTAGCGCTCCATGGCCTCTTCATAACTGAGCCGTTTAAAGCGGGGGGGGAGTTCCTGCCCAAGGGTCTTTTTGAATATATGCCCCATAAGGCCTTCGGTCATGGAAAGGATATCGTCCCGATTTACGAAGGACATTTCGATATCAATCTGGGTGAATTCGGGCTGCCGGTCACCGCGAGCATCCTCATCACGGTAACACCGGGCAATCTGGAAATACTTATCGAAGCCCGCAACCATGAGAATCTGCTTATAGAGCTGGGGAGATTGCGGGAGGGCGTAGAATTTGCCCGGATACAGCCGGGAAGGGACCAGATAATCCCGGGCACCCTCGGGGGTCGATTTTATAAAGGTTGGAGTTTCGATTTCATAAAAACCCTGGCCAATCATCCACTCCCGGACCGCAAAGCTCACCTCATTTCGGAGCTTTATACGCCGCTGCATTCCAGCAGACCGAAGATCAAGGTAGCGGTACGTCAGGCGCAGTTCCTCTTTGACCTCCGATTCTTCATCTATCTGAAAGGGCAGAACCTCGGATCGGTTCAATATAACCAGTTTTTTTGCCACAACTTCAATTTCACCGGTGGCCATTTCGGGATTTACCATGGAATCCGGCCTGGACCGCACAGTTCCCTCAAGGGCAATACAAAATTCATTCCGCAATTCTGCAATCAAAGCCGCAAGCTCCGCCGGTGCATCCGAATCGACCACCACCTGGGTTATTCCATACCGGTCCCGAAGATTGATGAAAGAAATCCCCCCGTGATCCCGTTTCCGGTGCACCCACCCGTTCAAGATAACCGTTTTTCCCTCGTCGGCCCTCCGCAGGGCGCCACAGTTCGTTGTACGCTTCATTGTTTCCATAAAATGACTATAGCCGGAGGGGGGCTATATGGCAATAGTTGGGGACAGAGCTAAAAATTTAAAAAAATTAATAGGAACTAAAGTAAATTTTTCTTCGTTGCCATATATCCTGTATGCGGCATAATCGAATTTTAAAACCAAACGCCACCTACCATGTCACGGTCAGGGCAAACAGGAAGGAGATGATTCTCTATTGCGATATGATGCGTGCGCTCTTCTTCAACACCATTAAGCGGGCAAAGAGGAGGTACCGCTTTCAAGTCCACAATTTCTGCATTATGGGCAATCATATCCATTTGATCATTCATCCGGAACAAAATGAGTCCCTATCCCGCATTATGCAATGGATATTAAGTGTCTTCGCCATGGCATGGAACCGAAAGCATCTCGTAAGTGGCCATGTCTGGGGGGAACGATTTTTCTCCAAGGTCCTTGATTCCATACGGGATTTTATCAAAACCTTCATCTATGTGATCCAAAACCCGATAAACGCGCAGATTGTTGGAAGAGCGGATGAATGGGAGTTTGGCGGCTTATGGCACTTCAAGGAGGGAAATTGCGAAATTCTGGAAGGGCTTCCCGGCTTAACATTAGGTATGTACCATCTGTACTATCGCTTACTAATAATAAACGCCGATACATGAAAGATTTCTTCCATGTATGATATTAGCTAACAGGCGCCATACCCTGTCATTCCAGAATAGTAATCTCTACCCGGCGGTTGAGCCTGCGGCCTTCCTCGTTTGTATTATCCCCTATGGGCATGGTCCCGCCCCAGCCTTTATAGATAAATCGATCCGCAGGTATCCCCCGGCTCACCAATTCATCAACCATACGCTTGGCCCGCTGCACCGAAAGCTCCATTTCCCCAGCAGGCCGCCCTACTGCGGCGGTATGCCCTTCTACCAGGAAGGTCCGATCCGGGGTTTCCTTTAATACCCTGGCGATAATGTCCAGCCTTGGGCGTTCGGAAACGAGCATTTCATCCGAATCCGGTGCAAAGCGGATGTCCTTAACAGTAAGTTTGACCCCTTCGGGGACAGAGCTCATATCAATACCGGTATCTGGGGGAAGAGTCTGCTTAACCGTGTTAGCAGCAATAATAATCGCCTCCCGATCCAAAGGAATAAGCCCATCGCCAAAGGTCAACGTGAACCCCCGGAAGCGCAGGGTCGAACCATTGGGCCAGGAAAAAGTCTCATCCAGGTTATCCCGTATTAGCAGGGGGACGCCGTCAGAAACACGGAGAAGGATATCCACATTATGGGCGCCTTGAACATTAAAATTGCTCTTTTGAATTAAGCTCTGTCCCTCTTCAATATCATTGAACGAGCTCTGTCCCTCGTACCGGGAAGCATATTTTGCAAAAATCCGGTGCACCGGAACATTCCGGTATTCCTCGACTCCCCGGTATTCATACTCCGCCACCAAAGGTATCACCACAGGTTTTCCCTCATTCAGGGGATCCACCGCCCGGTGTCCCCGAGCAGTCCATTTCGAGCCGGGCCGTATCGCATCGGGGGGGAAAACAGGGAAATTGCGGAAAGCAGGAAAGCCTCGATCGTTTTCAATGAGCAGACCTCTGTCCCTGTCTATGCGGAAACTTGCGGGGATCACCATGTCCACCGCGCGGGCGCTTTGGCGCATATCCCGCAGGGTTTCTTCCATAACAAAAAAGTTGCCGCGATATTGAAACACCGCCCCAGCTCTGTCCCCATTGGCAGGCGCATTTCCGGCGCCATTGGCAAAACTTCCGGCGGGATAGGGGAGCCGCTGGGGAATTATTGACGCCCGGACCTCCCTATACACGTGCCCGGTATATTTTCCGTTATCATACCGGGACCAGTCGGATCGCTCAACTAACGAGTAAGGCCCCTGGATTTCCTGGGACAAGTGTACTGCCCCGGCCTCCTCTGGGATGGCAAGAATGGCCGGAATGAGCAAAAATACCGTAAAAAGAGTGAATTTCCAGAACACAATTCTCCGCATAGTTATAGTAGCGGCACTTTTTCCAGTAAAAATTATCATCATTTACTACTTTTTACTGATTTTAAGGGGTATTTTGAGTTAATATGGCATAAGTGCTCAGAATCAGCTATACTAAACCAATTATTGGAGAATACTATTATGGAAAATCCCGTAGTTCCAACTGAATTTCCTGCGGATGACCTGCGCGGCATGGGCGCCGTTGATGCTAAGGAATATATCTTCCACTATATTACCACGTTAAAGCTTACGGAGAAAAAGCGGGAAGAATGTTCCACAGAATATGAAAAATGGGCTGCCCGGGTGAGCCTTGCCCAATCCAGGGGCGCCCAGGATTTAGCCCCGCAAGCCCAGGCCGAGGCGGATAAAATGCAGGCCCAGCGGGATGCCCTGGATGCAGAGATTGCCGGGTTGAAGGGGCAGATACAGCGGATGCGGGATCAGCTCCCCGGCCTTGCGGCACGGGAACGGAGTGTTGATCCGGATCTGCTTGAACAGGAACTACTGATTGCCCTGGGCCTTACCCCGGGGGAAGAACTGAAACCGGGGCTTGAGCGCCAGTTTGAGGAGGCGGAAGCCGATGCGGCCCTGGAGGCCCTGAAGGCTAAGATGAAACGGGACGAAACGCCGTAACTCGAGCCGTTTGCCATGAATATCAAAGGGCTGTTTTCTATCTTTTTCATACCCCTCTTAGCTTCTTGAGTGTTATTCGCGAGTCTGGTTTAATACCCTCATCTGCCTTGAAATATTTCCCTGTTTTAAGTATAATTTGATTGATTGCCAAGGAATTTTATATGATGGATAGCAGGGTGAAGGATTTTTTAAGAATAGGTATATTTTACGATGGTTATTATTTCTACAAGGTAAGTAATTATTACAAATATGAGCATGAAAGAAAATCCAGGATAAGCATTACCGGATTACATGAATTTATCCGCCACGAAATAGCCGGCCTTACGGGTATAAAAGATAAACGGTTTTGTCAGATTATAGACGCCCATTATTTTAAGGGCCGCCCCTATGCCAGGGATTTGGGAGAGAAGGTACAAAGTGAGCGGGTGTTTGATGATATACTCATGCGGGAAAATATTGTAAGCCATTATTTGCCCCTGCGCTACAATGGGGACAGCAGTTCTATGCAGGAAAAGGGAATTGATGTCTGGCTTGCGTTAGAAGCGTATGAATTGGCAATATATAAAAAATTTGATATCCTGGTATTGGTAGCTGGTGACGGCGATTATGTTCCCTTGGTGCGAAAGCTTACCACCCTTGGCACACAGGTGATGCTCATCAGTTGGGATTTTTCTTACTACAACGAAAACGGGGTCATCACAGAAACTAAGACATCCCGGCAATTATTGGAAGAAGTTTTTTATCCCATATCAATGCACGAATATATTAACAATAATGATAATGAAATTATTGACAATTTATTTGTTCTTGAAAAACCAATTGCAGCTCCCAGGATTATACCAAAAAATGACCAGCAAAAAACGGCATCTGAAAATACAGACGAAGAACAATACTCAACAATTTGCAGCCTTAGAGACGGATTCGGTTTTATACGAGACGATCGGAATAATAATATTTTTTTCCACTACAGCACCCTGACCAATATAGACTTTGACGAGCTTACAACCGGTATGAAAGTAAAATATTATACCGAGGGGGATGCGGAACGCAGTAAAAAAGAAGAGGCCCCCCGGTATAGAGCCTGTAAAGTTACGGTCATGGACGAATAACTATCCTCTGGGTATTAGTACTGTACCCAGGCCGATCCTGCCTCCGCAGACTGTACACAGGCATTCACAAAACGTACCCCCCGCACACCGGCCTTTACATCAGGATACCAGTGGCTTTTAAGAAAAGCAGTATCCTTGCGGGCTGCGGCGTCTATAGCAATGGCGTAGCGGCGATACAGGTTTGACCAGGATTCAAAAAGGCCTTCCGGGTGCCCGCCGACGATACGGTCCTCTGCCAGTGCTTCGCTGTACAGGTAGCCTGCGCCCCGGTCGAGGATACGCACAGGCTCCCCTTCAATTTCATACCTGAGCTGGTTGGGATGCTCGTCCCACCATTCTATGCTGGCCTTTTCGCCGATTACCCGTATTTTCTGCCCATGGGTACAGCCGCAGTTCACCGAGGAAACCCAGAGCATCCCCGCGGCGCCCCCCTTGTATTGCAGCAGCACATAGGCGTTGTCTTCAAGCTGCCTGGTTTTTACAAAGGTCTGGCTGGTACAGAGCAGTTTTTCTAATTTCAATTCCGGCGCGATAGTTTCGCTGAGGAACAGGCAATGGGTGCCTATATCGCCGATGACAAAGCTTGGACCGGCGATTGTGGGGTCAAGCCGCCACCGGGCATAGGCATTGGCCTCTTCCACCGCATTGGTGTTAAAGGACCCGTAGGCAAACTGCATGTTTACCAGGCGTATTTTCCCCAGATCCCCCCTGGCTACCATGGCGCTCGCCTGGTGTATCATCTGGTACCCCGAATACCCGTAGGTAACCCCGTAGATTAGGCCCTTTTTCTCCGCCAGGGCAGCCAGTTCCTCCGCCTCTTCGGTTTTAAAACACAGGGGCTTTTCGCAGATTACATGGAGCCCTGCCTCCAGGGCTGCCTTGGATATTTCATAATGGGTATTATTGGGAGTAGCGATGGTGACCGCCTCAATCCCGTCCTTGCGTTTTGATTCTTCGGAAAACAAGGTTTTGTAATCCCCGTAACAGCGGCTGGCATCAACCCCTATGGAAACGCCAAAATCCCTGCACCGTGTACTATCCCTGGCAAAGGCCCCGGCCAGTATAGCAAAACTGCGATCCCGCAGCGCCGCTGAACGGTGGATGTACCCAATAAAACTGTCCTTCCCACCCCCAACCATACCCCAACGGATGGGGTGATCAATACCAAGGGTTCCATTAATCATATTTATACTCCTCTAAAAATATTCATATCTGTTAATAATTCTGTTATCCGGCTCATCCCCTTATGGCAAAACGCACCGGATAGCGGTATCGTACAGCTACCGCTGCACCGTTAGCCTCTGCGGGCTTTCCCTGTATCCCCTCGAATGCTTTCACCGCCGCCTCACCGAAGCCCCGGTTCGCCGGAGTCTCCCGCAGTACCGTTATCTGCCGGACCTGGCCGCTGCGATCCACAAAAAGTTCCAGATAAACTATGCCTTCGATTTTTGACCTCAAGGCTATTTGGGGGTATACCAGACGCTGTTTTATTTCCATTTCAGAAAAAACCGGCGCCACGGATACCTTGTGCATGGGAAGGTAGTCCTCAGCGGCGGAACCTGTACCGCCTGGGTACCCGGTGAGTTGGGGAACGGCCCCGGCAATTACAGTTTGATCCGGTTCCTCATCGGTTTCGATCATGGTTTCCGCAACAGCCTCAAGACTGTTCTGGGTAATTTCCACCTGCTCCGGTTGAGAGGGCGGCGGGGGTGGCGGAGGTGGAGCAGGCTCTTCTTCCCGAACATCCGTTAGTTTCATTACCATCACAGGCTGCTCAGTCAAGATAATGGCGGCGTCAACCTTGATGGCAAAGAAGAGGATAAGAAGGATGTGGATACCCGCAACAACAAAAAAAATGATCATCCGGGTAACAGCAGTGTTATTGATGGGGTGTCTCGTATTATTCATCCTTCACCACAAAACTTACCACCCGGTACTGGAGGAGCTGAAGTGTCTGGAGTACTCTGTTTACATCCCGAAAAGAGGTGTCCCTGTCGGCTATAACGTGGACCCGTGTGTCCGGGGCGTCCTGGTAAATATCTGTGATGGCTATCTCAATGGCGCCGAGATCGCTCGGTAGGCCGTCCAGATATACGGCGCCTGCTTTGTCCACCCAGATTTCCAGATTCTTTTCGGCGCTGGTTCTTTTGGCCGCCGCCGCCTCGGGGTAATCGATCTTAACTTCCCTGCGGTAGTTGATCAGGGATAACAGCATAATGAATACTAAAAGGAGGAAGGCTACATCGGACATGGAATTCATGGGGACAATAAATTTTTTCCGCTCCCTCCTGAGCTTCATGTGGAACCCCCTTCGGGATTTTTCATGGTAAAGGAGAAGGATTCTACTTCCAGCCTTTGGGCCAATTCTACAAAGGAGACTACCTGCTGCCAAGGCGCGCTGCCGTCCACAGTGAGGATCACCGCCAGGTTGGGCCGGGAGGCTACAGCGTTCCGTATCTCCCGTTCCGCTGTACTGTGATCCATAGCTTCTCCACGGAAGAGAAGAATTCCGGACCGGTCAAGTTCAAAGCGCAGCAGGTCATCCTTCAGGATGAGCCTGGTGGAGTCCTTTGCAGGAAGGTTTATCAGAAACCCCTTGTTGACATTGAACCCTGCGATAACGATAAAATAGATGATCAGCAGAAAAGCTATGTCGCTTGAGGCGCTGGTGTCTTCAAATCCACGCCGCTTCCTTCGGTTCAGTTTCATGATTCTGTGGAAGTGACCAGTTCTGTGATAAGGTCGGAACAGCTTTTCTCCACATCTGCGGTGAATTTGTCCACGATATGAGAAAAGACGGAGTGGGCGATCATGGCGATGATGGCGATGATCAGGCCGAACACGGTGGTGATCAGAGCCTCGTAGATACCGTTAGCCACAATCTGGGCGTTCACCTCCGTAGCCTCGGCGATGGACTTGAAGGCTCCGATCATCCCCGATACGGTTCCCAGAAAGCCTGTCAGGGGGGACAGGGAACCCAGGGCGGTGAGAAAGTTAAAGCCGTTTTCCAGGGAATTGATGCAGGTAGCAGCCTCGGTTTCCACCGCCTTTTCGATGCGGTGTTCTGACAGTTTGGAGCTATTGACCAGTACCAGGAGTATCCGCGCTCCCATGCGGCGTTTGGTCAGGCCTGAAAGGTACTGCCGGGCTCCGTCCAGATCATTGTTCCTCATATATTGCCCCACCTGTTCTTCAAGGTCGTCCAGCCTGAGATTGTGATAGGCCAAATAGAAAACCCGTTCCAGGGCGATGGCGGTGGTGGC
The DNA here is from genome assembly GCF_000214375.1 of Treponema primitia ZAS-2. Taxonomy (NCBI): domain Bacteria; kingdom Pseudomonadati; phylum Spirochaetota; class Spirochaetia; order Treponematales; family Treponemataceae; genus Treponema; species Treponema primitia. Next base: position 794,740 of record NC_015578.1, read on the forward strand.
CACCGAGAAGGCGAGCAGGGGCCACATAAAAGCCCCGCCCATTTGAAAGAGGGCTAATAATGTAAAACTTGAGCTTCCGGGTTCCATTTAATACCTCACTTCGTTTTTTTTAGAACAACCTTTTCAGTTAGGGATGCTACTATACTATCCCATTCAAATTCCAGATAGATCCACCCGGCTGCCTCTTCCCAGTCCCGGAGGAGAGTCCCGGAATCCCGCACTGGCCACAGTTCCTCCGGAAAAACCGCCCGAGTGTACCCACCATTCCACCGGACATCCTCGCCCAGGGTCCACAGGGGGTTTTCACTGTCCCATTCCGCGGGCCGCTGCTTTTTCGGGACCAGTTCCGGAAAAAGCAGGGGTTTCCAGTGGTCTTCAAAAGCCTCCAGATCCCCGGCATCTGAATCCGGCTCCCTTTCCTTCATCCATTCTGTCAGAGCCGCGATCCGTTCCTGGCGGTTATGCAGGGCCGTAAGTGCCTGGGCGCCGCTTAAGCGGTTCCCTCCCCGGTGTATTTTTCCTTCCATGATATCCAGGGATTCCACGGGCTCCCGCAGTTGCAGGGTCCCCTCTTTGCCCTTTTCTCCGGTAATAACAAAGCTGCCGCTTCCGGAAAGCCCCTGGGTAAATTCGTTCCACCCCAGGGCATTGGGATTGAGAAAATCCAGAGACACCAGGTAGAAGGCGCCATTCTCGTCAGGAAGGGAGCCGTTGATCCGGAGATTCGGCATGGCGTCAAGGCTTATGGCGATAAATTCCGAACCGTCTTTCCGCCGCATCCGGTCCAGGCGTATTCCGGACTTGGGTCGCTGCCTGTAAACCCCCAGGGGCTTTGCCGCGAAGGCTGAGCCGTCCATGAGCCGGCCGCCAGTCTCAACCAGGGAAACACAGCCCCAAAGGCCCTCTGAAATTGCGAGGATAATGAGGGTAGTTGTAAAACCCTTCAACTTCACCCTTCTTCCGGTCCTCCAGCCTCAGTTTGTTCCTTTTCAGCCCGTTCCTTTGCTTCTTTTTCCTTTTTTTCTTCCGAAGCAAGCTTCCGGTTATAGACGAAAATTCCCAGGGCGGCGAAGATCACCCCGTCCAGTATGAACTTTTCAAGTTGTTCACTGAATCCGATACCGGTGAATTGCCGGAACAGGCTATAGGCAATGATAAACCCCCCCAACCCGGCGGTGATACCTAGCAGCAAGTTTCGAGTTACCTTCATGCCTTATTATACCCCGGAGTTTCTATCGGGTCTACTTTCTTTTGAGCATTTAGATTTTCCTGGGGGCATCAAGGAAAATTTTTAACCCTTCAGGAGTCCTTCTTCCCGGTAACTGAAATAACCGGTTGCGGTAAAAATTACATGATCCAGAAAACGGAGTCCCAGGATTTTCGCCGCATTGACTAACTGGGCGGTGATCTCTCCATCCTCAATTGATGGCTTCAATTGCCCCGAGGGGTGGTTGTGGGCGACCCCAATGGCAGAGGCCCTGTCCAGGATAGGGTCGGCGAATACCTCCCGGGGGTGCACAATAGTCCGGTTAACCAGGCCCAGGGTTACGATCCGCACTGCCAGGAGTTCGTGGGCACCGTTCAGGGACAGGCAGATAAACCGTTCCTGTCGGCGGTCAGCGTAGTGGCGAACCGTATTGAAGATATCCGATGGGTGCTTGATCCGGGTCCCCGAGGGCCCCCAGCGCCGCCTGCCGAATTCCAGCATGGCCGCAATGGCAGACGCCTTGGTTTCCCCCAGCCCGGTTAGCTGGCAAAGCTCCTTAATGGAGGGGATGCCCTTGTCCTGATCCAGCCGCTCCAACAGTTCCCTGGCCAGGATGCTGACATTTTTGCCCTGGATTCCCGTATTCAGGAGTATAGCCAGCAATTCCTGATCCTCCAGGGCGCCGGGTCCTTGGGCGATCAGCCGCTCCCGGGGCCGCATATCCTGGGGAAGTAAACGGGGACTGAGTTTCTGGAAGCCCCGGTATCCCGGGTCCTCCGCCAGGGGGAGCTTTTCGCCCCCCTTGGGGATCGGCGCCGGGAGTTCATCAGCGGTGGGTATGGTATAGGGATAGATAGAATGGTCCATAATAACCCTTTAGGGGTCGGGGTATTTTTTTTGCTTTACTTGCTAATGAAAAATTTACAAAAACTATTGACTTATTCCAGGAAAAAAGGCGTATAGTATTCTGAATTAGTATTGTTAGGGAGGTGTTTATGCAGTACAGGACGTATGGTAAAAACGGTTTTAAGGTATCACTCTTTGGCATGGGCTGTATGAGGCTCCCCCGGATTGTGCTCCCGGGAACTACAGAAGCCCAGGTGGACAAAGAAAAGGCCATTGAGATGATCCAGTATGCGGCGGATCATGGGGTTAACTATTTCGACACCGCCTTCGGCTACCACAATGGGACCAGCGAATCCGTACTCGGCGAAGCCCTGGAAGGGGGCGGCCGCCGGGAAGCGGTTAAAGTTGTTACCAAGCAGCCTTTTGGGGTGATGAAAACCCAGGATGATATACGCCGGAACCTGGAAAATACCCTCAAGAAGCTTCGTACCGATCATATTGACGTATATCTCATTCATAATATCCAAAAATCAGCCTGGGAAGAGATTAAAAAGAGGAAAATCATTGAAGAATACGAAAAATTCCGTTCCGAAGGGCTGATCCGGGGGATTGGGTATTCCTATCATGGGCAACTGCCTACCTTTAAGGAGGTTCTTTCCTATTACTCCTGGGACATGTGCCAGATCCAGCAGAACCTGCTGGACGTAGACCACGAGGCAACCGAGGAGGCTATCAAGCTTGCAGGGGAAAAGGGCTGCGGCCTGGTCATCATGGAACCCCTTCGGGGGGGCAACCTGGCCATCCCTCCGGCCCCGGTCCAAGCAATCTACGAAGAATACCCGGTAAAACGGAGCGCTGTGGAATGGGCCTTCCGCCACGTGATAAATTATCCCCAGGTCAGCACTATCCTGAGCGGGGTTACCACCCTGGAACAGCTCAAGAATAATATCGAAATTTTCTCCAAGCCCGAATCGACGCCGAATTGCCTTACCCCGGAGGAAAAGGAAATCCTCACCCGGGTAAAGGTCAAATACGAGTCCCTGGCGGCCATCCCCTGTACAGGCTGCGAATATTGCCTACCCTGCCCTCAGGGGGTCAAGATTCCGGATGTCTTTGCCCGGTACAATGAGGGGACCATGTTCGGCTCCTTCTACGGTGCCAAACGGGGCTACTTCTTTCTTACCAAGGGAAAGGCTGATGCCTCCTTCTGTGTTGCCTGCAAGGAGTGCGAGGCCAAATGCCCCCAGCATCTTGAAATTCCCAAACAGCTGGAAACCGCCCATGCGGCCCTCAGCGGCTGGATTGAATAGAGTTTTAATGAGAAAAGAGGCTTAAAAGGCCTTTTTGTACTTGCTGAATCATGGAATAACGTATATATTTCGATGAAACGTTTTTATTAAGGAGTAATAATGAGTGTTAGAGCTACAGGTTCTCTTATTGGGGAGATAGTAACTGCATCCGGACTTTCCAATAGTCCTAAGATGGTGGTTCAATCGGTTGACGTGGATGCCAAGCTGGTAACCACCGTTTGGTTTTCCAATGCCCAGGAAGGGCAGCAGGGTGTATTCCCCGCCTCCGCCCTGGACAAGGCCGATGTGGTCGCAGCCAAGAAACCCACTGCGGACAGCCGGAAGGGTCCCGCAAAGAAGAAGTAAGGGTATCCGCCCGAACTTAAAAAAGGCTGCCTTAAAAGGGGCAGCCTTTTTTTCCGGAATCTGAAAACAATCCGCTGGATACCGATGTTATTAGGGCGGGCAATTTATATGGCTGCTGCCCATGGGGCAGGATACCCATGTAAGCATTTCCTCCGATTGGTCTTCCCCTTCCTTTCAGGGTTCCTTCCTACCCGGCACATCAACCATCACGGATGCGGATTTTTCGGCGCTTTGGGGTATCAGTTATTTGAGCCGTGATATTCCCCTGTTTCTTAAGGAATATAACAAGGATTATGAGTATACCGATGCCTTATTCGGGGTGAATTTTTTCAGAACCGTGGATACCTATGCCTTGAATACCCGAGCAGTGAAGTATGCCATTCTTTTTTTACTGGTTTCCTTTCTGACACTTTTTCTGCTTGAAATATTCACTAAAAAACGTATTCACCCGGTCCCCTACCTGCTTTCCGGCATTGGCAACGCGGTGTTTTATTTACTGCTCCTTTCCCTGTCGGAACAAATCCCCTTTTATACCGCGTACTTTATTGCCGCTCTGGGGGTAACCATCATGGTGACCCTCTATTCCCGGTCCCTGCTGCCGTCCTGGAAAAAAAGCTGGTACATGGGCCTGGTGGTAACCATATCATACGTGCTGCTCTATGCGGTATTGAATACAGAATCCTATGCCCTGCTTATCGGGTCCATAGGCAGTTTCGTGGTGGTTGCACTGATCATGTTCCTTACCCGGAAACTTGACTGGTACAGGGAATAATCGCCGCTCACGGCTCCCCCTCATGCTCCGCAAAGTACCCCGTCCATGCCTTCCCTATACCCGCCAGATCCGCCTCCCGTCCCAGCAGATTCTTCACATAATTGCCCCACTTGAGATTATCGCAAAAGTAGTTGAAAAAGCGCCGCGCCCGGCTCAGGTGAAACTCCGGCGGCTGGTACCGGGCCAACAACTCCAGAAACCGCAGCCCGGTTTCCTCTAAAAGGGTGCCAGGCACCGTTTTGAAACCCGGCGTCTCTCCCGGATTGGTGACAGTCACCCTTTTCGCCGCCTCTCCCAGCTCGGTGCCCGGCGCCGTTTTCACTTCTTTCGCCGCTTCCCCCTGGGCTGCCCTGGCCTGGGCGAAAAGCCAGGGCTGCCGCACTGCCGCCCGGCCGGCCATGACCGCATCGCAGCAGCCTGAGGCGGCACGGCGGACCAGGTCTTCCGAATTGGCTATGTCTCCATTGCCCGCCACGGGGATGCCCAGGGCGTCCCGGAGTTGGCCCACATATTCCCAGCGGGCCCGGCGCTTAAATTTTTCTTTGGCAGTGCGGGGGTGCAGGGTGATAAGCTCCACCCCGCAGGCTTCCAGGCGGCGGCAGAACTCCACCAGGTAGTCGAAGTTGTCTTCCAGGCCTATACGCAGTTTGACGCTGAGCCGCCGCCGGGTTGCGGCCCGGACTTTGTCTATCATGGCGGAGGCGGCGTCCATGGACGCCATCCAGCGGACCCCGGCGCCGGTGCGGGTGATGGCCGGGGCTGAGCAGCCCATGTTGATGTCGATGCCCCGGCATTCAAGCCGGTCCAGGAGGGCTGTGGCTGCTGCCAGGTGGCCGGGATCGGCGCCTACCAGTTGGTAGACCAGTTTTTCCGGGCAGGGGCCGCCGTCAATATACCAGGATTCAAAGGGGCCGCCGCCGATTAGAGCCCCGGCGCTGATCATCTCAGTGAAATATTCGTCGCAGCCACCGAAGCCTTCTATCAGTTCCCGCAGGGCCCGATGACTTAATTCCGCCAAGGGTGCTAGCATAAAAAAAACGGACATGCTAGTATTCTATAGTAGGTTTTTTTTCGTGCAAGTAGCCGATACTTTCAAAATAGGGTTTTCTTTGGAAGCCGCTTACCGGTTTTGGAGTGTTGACAAAAGGAAGGGCCTAACCCCTTGACTTGCAATATGCTATAACATAAAGTATTAAGGAGAAGAGGAGCGTACCGCATGATAGCAAAAGGTGATATGCCCAGCATGAATGAGAAAGCTCCCGAGGGGCAAAAACCCGAAGGTGGGTCTTTTCGGGTTCTCATAGTCGATGATTCCATGTTTATCGCAAAACAACTTGGTCAAATTTTTACATCCGAGGGCTTTGAGGTTGCGGGAACCGCCGCTGATGGTGCTCAGGGTGTTGAAAAGTACAAGGAAATGCATCCAACCATTGATTTGGTTACCATGGATATCACGATGCCTGTAATGGACGGGGTGTCGGCGTTGGAAAAGATACTGGAATTTGACAAAAACGCCTGTGTCATTATGGTCAGCGCCCTGGGAAAAGAGGATGTGGTCAAAAAATGTCTGCTCATGGGCGCAAAGAGCTACATCGTGAAGCCCCTGGACCGGAAAAAGGTTCTGGAACGGGTTATTTCAGTCTTGAAACGTTAAATGGACAGTTTTCAGTCCTGAGTACCGTGAATGGTATAATTTCCCCCTTCTCTTATCGGAGTATTTACTCTTAAGGGATGGGGCTGTTTTTTTAGACCCCAATAGGGGCGGCATTCTTTTCTATTTTTTGTAAAAAATTTGATATAATTTCAATAAAAGGATATAGCCATGAAAGCACATAAAATTTCGGATTCGGTTTATTGCCTCCATGCGGATATCGAAGCCCCGGATCTTTTTGAGGGGATATGGCCCATTCCCCAGGGGGTTTCCCTGAATTCCTATATGGTGAAGGGGGATAAGATCGCCTTGATCGACCTGATTCGGGATTGGGGTGGGGCGCCCAAACAGCTTGAGGAAGCCATGTCCGATGTAGGGATCCGCTTTGACCAGGTGGATTACCTCATCCTGAACCACCTGGAGCCGGATCATACAGGCTGGCTCAGGGAATTCCGGCAAAAAAGCCCCAAAGCGGAGATCATCTCCACCGCCAAGGGGATCAACCTGGTCAAATCCTTCTATAAAATAGAAGACGGGCTCCGGGCGGTGAAGGACGGAGAAACCCTGGATTTAGGAAAGGGCAAGGTCCTGACCTTCCGGGAAGCCCCGAACATCCACTGGCCCGAGACCATGGTCACCTGGGACGGTGAGTCCGGAACCCTTTTCCCCTGTGACGCCTTTGGTTCCTACAGAGCCCTGGGGGACCGGATCTTTGACGATGAATTCAGCCCTGCGGAACATGAAGTCTTTGAAAAAGAATGCCTCCGCTACTATGCCAATATCGTGGCCTCCTTTTCGGTTTTTGTGGTAAAGGCGGTGGAGAAACTTGCAGGCCTGGATATCAAATGTATAGCCCCCAGCCACGGCATAGTCTGGCGGAAAAGCCCCAAGACGATCATCGACCGCTACCTCAAGTACGCCTCTTATGCGAAAGGCCCGGCTGAAAAGGAAATTGCCATTGTCTGGGGCTCCATGTACGGCAACACCAAGCAGGGTGTGGACGCGGTGGCCCGGGGTATTGAAAGCGAAGGGGTTCCCTATTCCCTCCACCGCATCCCCGACGAAAGCGTTTCCTTCGCCCTGGCGGACGTTTACAAGAGCAGCGGCCTGGTCATCGCCATGCCCACCTATGAATACGCCATGTTCCCCCCCATGTCCAATGTGCTGGACATCTTCCGTCGCAAGCACATCACCGGGAAAACGGTCCTACGCATCGGTTCCTGGGGCTGGGTCGGTGGGGCCAAAAAAGACTACGAAGCCGCCATTGAGCCCCTTAAGTGGACCAGCCTGGAAAGCAAGGAATGGGCCGGCGCCCCCACGGAGGAGGAAGTCCTTGCCCTGGAAGAAAAGGGGCGGGAGCTGGCGAGGGCTGTTAAGTTGTTGGCATAGGCAGATGGGCAAGTTTTCTCAGTTTATAATGACTGTACTGGGTTAGTGACCGGGCCGGGTGGGCAATGCGCCCCGGCCCTAACCTGTAGAGCCTGCTTACGGAGCCCGCACCATTCTTTTACGCGGTCTCCTCCAGCAGAGAATTCCAGAGACGGGCCGGGGCGCATTGCCCACCCGGCCCTGCCTTTATCCCTGTATAATTACCTAAAATAGTGACTATGCACAACGGTATGGGAGGCATGGTTTCCCAAGTGACATAAGCCGCCGATGAGGAATTCCAGTGGCAGGGTAGGGAATTATTTACCCACATCTGCCTTTATCCCCGTATATGTACATTAATGCAGACTTTATAGAATGATGTTGGATACCTGTTTCCATAATTTTGACCCAGGCCTCCGGGAGGGGCGGGGATGCCTCCGGGGCGTCTATGGACGCTTGGAAATGCAACCGCAAGGTTGTTAAATAATAAAGGTCGCCTGGCGTGGGGCTCAATAAAAGCCGCTATTTGGGATAAGGCATCAAGCCCCCTTCCCTGCTGGAGGAGACCTACCGGGCTCCGCAAGCAGACTCAACATGTCAGCCCCGGAGGTACCCCCGCCCCTCCCGGAGAATATGAGCCACTATTGCCCAAACCGAAAATAATCACTCTTTCTTCACTTTATTGAAATTGTACACTATACTTAACCCATGACCCCAATTTGTCTGCATAACGGAACCGTGATGACCGGCTTTGCCGCCATGGAACATTGCGCGGTGTTGATCGAGGATGGCCTGGTAGCGGATGTTTTTTCCGCCCGGCGTTTCGAGCAGAAGCACTTTGCCCCGTCGATAAAAACAATCGACGTACAGGGCGCCTATATAGCCCCGGGTTTTATCGATACCCACATTCATGGGTTCGGGGGCTATGGGACTGAAGATGGCTCTACGGATTCTGTCATCGAAATGTCCCGGCTCCTGGGGGGTTGCGGGGTTAGCGCATTTAACCCGACCCTATACCCTTCGGAGCCCGAAGAGATGCTCCAGGCGGTGGCCAATATCACCGCCGCCATGGGAAAGGAAAAGGGGGCCCGTATCATGGGGATACACCTGGAGGGGCCCTTTCTTTCACCGGATCGCCTGGGGGTCCAGAGGCCGGAAACGGTTAAAACCGTGGATATCCCCTTTATGGAAAAGCTCTGGGAGGCTGCGGGGGGGCACATCGTTAATATGACTGTGGCCCCGGAGCTTAAGGGTATGCGGGAACTGGCCCTGTTCTGTATCAAAAAGGGGATCGTGCTTCAGGCGGGGCATACGGATGCTAAGTATGAAAACATGGTGGAGGGTATGCAGGTAGGAATACTGCACTCAACACACCTGTTCAATGCCATGAGCAAACTGGATCACCGGAACCCCAATGCGGTGGGGACCATACTGACCCACCCGGAAATTTCCTGCGAGATCATAGCCGATGGTTTTCATGTTCACCCGGACCTGTTCAAGCTGCTCCTGCGGGATAAGCCCATCGACAAAATCATCCTGGTCACCGACGGACTCAAACCTACCGGGCAGACCGAGGGCCCCTTCTTTGCCAACGGGGAGGAGGTGGTGTTTCAGGACGGGTTTTTCCGGCGGAAATCCGACGGGGTGATAGCCGGTTCAGGGCTCACCATGATCCGGGGGGTGAAAAACCTGGTGTCCTTCGGGTTCAGCCTGGAGGATGCGGTGAAGGCCGCCAGCACCAATCCTGCCCAGGTGATGCGGTATAAGGGTAAGGGGACCATCATTCCTGGAAACGATGCGGATCTTGTGGTGTTTGACCACAATTTTACGGTGCTTGCCTCCCTGGTTGGGGGGGATATAAAGTACAATAGCCTGTAGTTCTCGGAGGAACCATGCGCCTTGTTATTCACGATGATTATCATGCTGTCAGCCGCTGGACGGCCGCCTATATCGCGGAGCGTATTAAAAAATTCGATCCCCGGCCGGGCAAACCCTTTGTGCTGGGCCTCCCTACTGGGGAAACCCCTCTGGGGGTTTACCGGGAACTTGTCAGCCTCTACAAGAAGGGGGATGTCTCCTTTGCTAATGTGGTGACCTTCAACATGGATGAGTATGTGGGGCTTGGGAAGGATCACCCTCAGAGTTACTACCAGTTCATGGAAAACAATTTTTTCAGTCATATTGATATCGACAGGAAAAATACCCATATCCTGAATGGTATGGCAGAGGACCTGGAAGCAGAATGCCGGGCCTATGAGGATAGTATTACTGAGTGCGGGGGAATCGAGCTTTTTCTGGGGGGTATGGGCGCCGACGGCCATATCGCCTTTAACGAGCCGGGATCGTCCCTTCACTCCCGTACCCGGGTCAAGACCCTGACCACTGATACGAAGATCGCCAATGCCCGCTTTTTCAATGGGGATATTACCAAGGTGCCCTCCACCGCCCTGACCGTGGGGGTCGCTACGATTACCGATGCCCGGGAGGTACTGATCCTGGTCAGCGGCCACAACAAGGCCCGGGCGCTTCAGGCGTCTGTGGAGGGGGGGGTTAACCATATCTGGACCGCTTCCTGCCTCCAGATGCACCCCAGGGCGATCATTGTCTGCGACGATGCGGCCACCGATGAGTTAAAGGTGGGGACCGTGCGGTACTTCAAGGAAATTGAACGGGAAAATTTGTAGAAAAACTGTTCGAACGATCCTCTGCGGCGGCTCGTTCTTTAAGGATTAGATATACTGAGCCTTTCTCGCTACTTGCAACACCGGCTAAAGCCGGTGCCGGCTTTAGCCGGCAATTTCCCCGCGCAGCACCCGGATCTGCCGGCGCACTTCCTCCGGGGCCGGGCCGCCGGGGAGCTTCCGGGCGGCTACACAGGCTGCAGGGGTGATAGTCTGGTAAATGTCCGCCTCAAAAAGTTCGGACCGGGTCTTGAGTTCCGCTAAAGAGCGGTCGGCGATGCGGGTAAGCCCTGCGGCCACGCAATCCCGGACCACCAGGGCGGCGACTTCGTGGGCTTTGCGGAAGGGGAGGCCCTTGCGGACCAAGTATTCTGCGGCGTCCGTGGCTTCCATGAAACCGCCGATGCAGGCGGCTTCCATGCGGCTTTTATTGAATCGGGCGCTTGCCATCATGCCCCGGAACATCCTGAGGCAGGAGCGGACCGTATCAATGCTGTCAAAAAGCGCCTCCTTGTCTTCCTGGAGATCTTTATCATAGGCGTAGGGAAGGCCCTTCAGCAAAGTTAGCAAGCTTACCAGGTTCCCCGTGGTCCGACCCGACTTGCCCCGGATCAGTTCGGCAAAGTCGGGGTTTTTTTTCTGGGGCATGATCGATGAGCCGGTGCTCCAGGATTCGGCTAAATCAATGAATTTGAATTCCTCGCTGGCCCAGAGGACCACATCTTCGCAAAACCGTGAGAGGTGGATCATGGTGATGGAACAGGCCGAGGCCAGTTCCAGGGCAAAGTCCCGATCAGCCACAGAGTCCATGGCGTTGAGGGTGGGCCGGGCAAAGCCCAGGGCTTTTGCCGTGGCTTCCCGATCCAGGGGCAGAGAGGACCCGGCCAGGGCCCCGGCTCCCAGGGGGCACTCGTCCAGGCGGCGCAAGGCGTCGGCAAAGCGGGAGCGGTCCCGGGCCAGGCCGGCGCACCAGGCGCTGAGCTGATAGCCCAGGGTTACCGGCTGGGCGCGCTGGAGGTGGGTGTAGCCGGGCATGATGCTTTCGGTATGCTGTTCCGCCTGGTCCAGCAGGGCCCGGATGGTTTCGGTAAGTTCGGCGCCCAGTTCCGGCACGGCCCGCTTGAGGTAGAGCCGGAAATCAAGGGCCACCTGATCGTTGCGGCTGCGGCCTGCGTGGACCATGCGGCCCGCGTCTCCCAGGCGCTCGGTGAGGATCCCTTCTATAAACGAGTGGATGTCTTCGGCGCCCGGATCAATGGCCAGTTTCCCCGCTTCCAGCTCGTCGGCGATCCGGGCCAGCTCGGTGTCCAAGGCCGTCGCAGTCTCCGGGGGGATGATGCCTTGTTTGCCCAGCATGGCCGCATGGGCCCGGCTCCCCAGTATGTCGTCCTGTGCGAGCCGCTGATCCACCGAGATGGATGCTTGGAACGCGAAAGCCTCGGCCTCGGGTTTTTCCGCGAGCCGGCCTGCCCAGAGGACCTGGGGGGTGGGTTTGTTGTCCTGATCTTTCATTGTTGCGCCTCGCTAAGTCTTTGTTTTACCTTATTATATCACAAGTGATAATTCAAGCTGGGGCTTTTTTTCGAACGCCATGATCTTGCCTAGATAGACCAAGGATTGAGAAATTTGAGACCGTTAACTTTTTTGAAGTCATCAATGTTTCTGGTAACAAGGGTAAAGCCCTCAATCAGAGAGGTCGCCGCAATTATCGCGTCCGGAAGTTTTATTTTGCTTTTTTTCGCCAGGGCTATGGTTTGCTGGACGACAGCCTCGCTTAAGGGATGGATTATTGAACTATTGATAAAATCCATAAGTGTTTTTTCATTTTCGGGCGTATCGTTATGCCGTAGAACTTCCATTTGGGAAATAACCGATATATGCGGCGTGTTGTCGATAATCGCGGCGACAGCCTTTAATCCCGAAGCGGGAATTTTAGCTGCTAAATAGCCAATTATGACATTGGAGTCTAATAGGAATCCTGAGTCCATTCGTTACGGCCTTCTTGCAGGGAATTCTGAAAAGCTGCGTATGCATCATCGGAAAGCCTCAGGGCGCCGACAAAACGTTCTGAAAGCTTTTTTTCGACGAGACCGGGGCGCTTATCTGTATCTTTCCCCGACAAAGAGGTTTTATGTTTGAGATAACCCACAAAATCACGGATTTCTCCTATATAACTGGCGGGGAGTCCCTCAATTTCTTTCAAGAGCAGTTCTGTCTCAGACATAATTTCCTCATTTCTTTTAATCTATCACCAAAATCGTCGAATTTCAAGGATCATTCTGAATGGGATGTCGATTCCCAAAAGTGGCGCCTATTCCCTTTTCCTCTGTTTAATTCGATTTTAGTCTTTATTTTGTAATTACTTGAGAAATAAAGTTTTCATGAAGATCGCCTAAAGTTTTACCAAATGCCTCATTAATATCAACTTTATATTTTTCTAAAATATCTACAATATTGTCTGGAATTAGCTTTTCAGGTTTAAGTAGTTCATACGCTTCAATATTTAAAGCGCTGGCTATTTTTGCCAATGTCCGAGGGGACAGCCATTTTTTACCATTTTCAATATCACTAAGGAAAGGTATAGAAATGCCAATTTTTTCGGCAAATTCCGCCTGGGATAACTTACGATAATTACGGTATTTTTTTATATTAAGGCTCAAAATCGACCTTAAATCACGTTCATTCATAAAAATTATCCTTTGGCTTATTTATTATGCTTTCAGATTGACAAAATATGAATAATCTATTAGATTAAGCACATTAGCTATTAGAAAATACCCTTATTTATTATTAAAATAGAAAGGTATTTGTAATTTTGGTTAAAACATTTGATAAGGTGGTGAAAAATGAGTAGCGAGAAAGGTCAAAAGATGAAAGAAGGGGTGAAGACCGGAGTAAGCATTGTGGGAAAGGTTATAAAATGGATTTTTATAGCCATTTTGATTATTATCGCTTTGGTAATAGGTTTTTCGGTTTATACATGTACGGTTGCAACAAAAGCGGCAGTTGATGTAGGTAAAACTGTAATTGAAAATGCTGATAAACTTGGCGATCCTGAATTAATACAGAAGGCAGACGAGGTAAAGGATTCGTTAAATCAACTGGATCAGGCACTTAATTCCTTAAAAAATATTGGAGGAAGTAAAGATAAATGAAACGCTTTATTATGGGCTCATTGTTAGTGCTTTTCTTTTTAAGCATCTTGACTAGTTGTGCGTCATTACTTGGTGAAAATAGTAAGACTCTGGCTATAAAATCTGATCCTGCAAACGCCACTGCTATAATTTATGATTCCAATAATAATAGGGTTGCTGAAAAATTAACCCCTACTGAAATAATATTGAAAAAGGCGGGAAAGTATACTATTGAAATTGAAAAAGAAGAGTACTCACCTGTAAAAAAAGTCGTACCTGTAAAGAAACAATTCAATCACGCATTTTGGTTAAATTTTTTAATAAGTGGTGTTGGGTTAGGATATTCACTGGCACTTGATCCAATTTTTACAACAGATCCATTAAATGCATATGCTTTGGCAGGTTATGGTTTGGGAGCTGTTGGTATAATTGGTATTTTTTACGACATAGCGAAAGGTTCCCTTACCAGTGTATCACCAAAAGAAGTAAATTTTAACCTTAACATGACACAAGCAGCATTAGCGATTAAAGAAGCACAAGAAAAAGAAAAACAGCGCATTGCCGCCGAGAAAGCAGAAAATGAACGTCTGTCCGCAGAGGCAAAAAGAAATGATGAAGAGGCAAAGAGAAAAGCTGAGGAGGAAGCAAATAGATACGATGCATCGAAATTCACTGTTGTACCAACGAATTTTAAACCATCCCGGTATGCCCCAGCCGATTTATTCGAGGCAGTAGCAGCTTCCAAGAAATTGCAAATATCTTTAAATAAACAAGAAGCTGTAGCTAATGAATTTGCATCAGCATTTATGCTTGGCTTAGGTGGAAGCTATATTGAGAATTTTGTATCTGAAGCTGTTTTTGTTTATCAGGATGGTACAGTCATAGAATTCACTTCTGATGATAAAGCTATATCTCAATATATGACTATTGATACGAGGTCTGGCCTACAACCAGGGCAAAAAGTTCGTGTTTACTATACAATTACAAGATCTCCGTTAATTACATGGGATGTAATTGCTATAGAACGTAGATAAATTAAGTAAGTAATCCTCCGGCTTTGCCGGGGGACTCACGGAGACGTGATAATTCCGGGAATACAAAATAAACCTACCAGAACTTTTTCAAGTATGGCGCTATTGCTTTGTTGACAATCTTATTCGATAAACTTATTGTAATACAAGGAGCTTATTGATGAATACTGTAACCTTGTCCAGCAAATATCAGGTTGTTATACCGAAGGAAATCAGAACTGCCGCCGGGCTCAAACCGGGAACTTCTTTTGAAGTTATGTTTTATGAAAACAGAATTGAGTTTATACCCCTGCAGCCTATCCAAAATCCGGAAGGGATTTTCCCGGGAATTGATACCTATATAACAAGGGACGAAGACCGGGTATGAATGTGGTCGATCCCTCCCTTTGGCTTGAGTATTTTGCGGGGAAATCCGGTCTCCGATATCATTAAGGACATTAAATCGGTATATATCCCGACCATGAGAAATTAAACTAAGCCCTGTTTCCTGCCAATCTTACCCCGCCGTTCCCTGGGACTTAGCATCGTTAGGTCCCTTGGACTTACTGTTCCCGGCGCTGCCTTACCCCGCAGTCCCTTGGGACTTGGCATCTTTACGTCCCTTAGATTTACTGTCCCCAGCATTCTTGCCCTTAGCATCCTTCGCCGCTTTGCCCTTACCTTTGTTGCCTTTTTCCATGAGCGCCCGGACCAGGATCGGCAATCCGTAGAGCCGGATAAAGCCCTTGGCGTCGGCGTGGTTGTAGAGTTCGCCGGTAGTAAAGCTGGCGATATCCGTGTTGTACAGGGAGTAGGGGGAGCTGACACCTGCAGAACTGATGCTGCCCTTGTAGAGCTTGAGCCGCACCGTTCCTGTCACCGTCTTTTGGGTGGTGTCCACAAAGGCAGAAAGGCTTTCCCGGAGGGGGGTGAACCAGAGGCCGCCGTAGATCACTTCGCCCATTTTCTGGGCTACCTGCTGTTTGAAACTGTAGGTCTGGCGGTCCAGGCAGATGTGTTCCAGTTCCTGGTGGGCGTAGTAGAGTATGCTGCCCCCGGGGGTTTCGTAGACCCCACGGCTCTTCATGCCCACCACCCGATTTTCTACCAGGTCGATCAGCCCCACCCCGTGGGCGCCGCCGATTTTGTTCAGTTCCCGGATCAGGCTGACTCCGTCAAGTTTTTTGCCGTTCACTGCGGTGGGGAGGCCCTTCTCAAATTCGATTTCCACGTACTCAGGCTTGTTGGGGGCCTTCTCCGGGGGGACGGTCATCTTGAGCATGCGGTTCAGGGAGGGCTCGTTGGCGGGGTCTTCCAGCTCAAGGCCTTCGTGGGAGATGTGCCAGAGATTGTCGTCCCGGCTGTAGGAATCGCTCTTTTTCATGGGCACCGGGATCTTCCGTTTTTCAAGGTACTTGATTTCTTCCTCCCGGCTCCTGATGTCCCAGGTCCGCCAGGGAGCGATGATCTCCAGGTCCGGGGCAAAGGCCATGATCCCCAGGTCAAACCGGACCTGGTCATTTCCCTTGCCTGTGGCGCCGTGGGCTATGGCGTAGGCTTTTTCCTTGCGGGCGTAGTCCACTAGGATCTTGGCGATCAGGGGGCGGGCGGTGGAGGTGCCCAAAAGGTACTTGTCCTCGTAGAGGGCGTTGGCTTTCAGGGCGGGCCACACATAGTTTTCCACGTACTCTTTTTTAACGTCCGCCACGTAACAAGCCAGGGCGCCGGTATCCAGGGCCCTCTGTTTGATGGTCGTCCAGTCAGCCTCCTGGCCCACATCCACGCAAACCGCGATAATATCGCAGTCGTAGTTTTCCTTTAGCCAGGGAATGATCACCGTGGTATCCAGCCCACCGGAATAGGCGAGGACTATTTTCTTTTTCATGATATCTCCATTTATACTCTAAGAGGTTTATAGAGAATAATATCACAAAAAGGAGAAATATGTTAATATGGGTAAATTGGAGGGGTAATTTTGGGCAGGGACATTGATGGGTTAGCCCAGGCAAGAAAAAACAAGGAATTCACTATTGACGCAAGAAGGTATTTGCATCAACACCCGGAACTTTCCGGAGTGGAATTTGAAACCTTGGCATATATCAGGGCCAATCTTGATTTCCTCGGCATATCCTGGGTTGAAGTGGCGGAAGGGGGTATTCTGGCAAGCCTGGGAGACCAGGGGAAGGGAAAGACCCTGCTGCTCAGGGCGGATATTGATGCCCTGCCAATTCAGGAAAACCCCCGGAACCTTACCAGGGGACGAGCCGTCATCTCGGAAAACCCCGGAATCCAACACGCCTGTGGCCACGATGCTCATACGGCCATGCTCCTCACGGCAGGTAAAATTCTCAAGGAGTATGAGCAGGATATTCCCGGTAGGGTATTGCTTATGTTTGAACGAGGCGAAGAGAGGGGCGGCAATCTGAATCAAATTTTGCAGTATATAAAGGACCAGGAAATTCATATCCACGGTTCCCACGCAATCCATGTGCGGCCCGGAGTACCTGCGGGAAAGATAGTGGTTATAGACGGCCCTGTCATGGCAGGGGCTTGCGGTTTTAATATCACTATTATCGGAAAGGACGGGCACAGCTCCCGGCCGGATCTGGCTAACAATCCTTTGGACTGCTTTAGCTCCTTTTATCAATCCCTCAAGGATATACGTTTAAGGAATATCTCGCCCTTTGAACATTTTACCCTATCGGTAGGAAAACTGAACTTTGGGGAAAAAACGAATATCATTGCCAGGGAACTTAATTTCCAGGGTTCGGCCCGGTTTTTCCGGGAGGAGAGCGGGGATCGTTTTTTTGAAACATTCAATCTCCTTTTAGACAATACCGCCAGGGCCCATCACTGTACCTATACTATTAATCACCAGCTACGGGGGATTCCGGTTATCAACCGAGATCCTGCTGTCCGTTTTTCTCGGCAAGGCATCCGCAAATACCTGGGAGATGATTATCTTATAGACCAATACGATCCTATGATGGGCGCTGATGACTTTGCGCTGATAGCAAAACTATATCCTTCAGTAATGATACATCTTGGAATAGATAACCCGGAAAAGGGAAGCGGAGCAGATTTGCATACGGATATTTTTGATCTTGATGAGGAGGTCCTGCACTTGGGGGTGGCTGCTACGATTGGTTTTGTCCTGGAATTCCTCGGGGATGGCAGGGGCTGATATGGAAGCTCTAACATGGGAACCGGATTATTATAAAAATCAGCTTGAGCGTTCATGGCAGGAACTTGCCATGTTGAGCCACCTTGCTGAAATGGTAAGTTTGGGAGGAGATTCAAAGGAGACCAATTCCATCGTTTTAAAAAAGGTGGTGGATCTTATGAAGGGGAATTTTGGGTACATCTATCTGGTGGACAAGGGCGAGCGGACCATAAGCCTTGCGTCAGAATATTTCCCTCATGCAAAACCTTTGCCGGAAAGCGCCACCAATGTGGTCCTGGATGAAAAAATCAACCGCCCTGTTCATCAGGTGATTTTGACCGGCAAAGGGATGATTATTGACAATATATGGGAAGATCATGCTTTAATGGAAAGTCTCGCAGCATACGCAGACACAATAAAACAGTTCGGATCATCCGTATTGGCGCCCCTTCGTATGGTAAACAAGAATATCGGCGTAATCTGTGTGTCCGCCCCAAAAGAACGGATGTTTCACCGGGAAGACATCCTGATGCTTGAAGCGGTTGGCTGTATTTTGGGTGTGGCCCTTTACAATACCGGTTTGATTGATGATTTGCGCCGAAGCAAGGAACATCTCTCCGGGGCATTGCGATCCCTGGACCATATCCGGGAAACAGAGCGGAAACGGGTTTCCCGGGAACTTCACGATGGAGCCGGCCAGGCCCTCACATCCATGTTGCTACAGTTAAAGGCGCTGCAGGAGGAAAGTGATGTGGAAGTAATCCACGATCGCATAAATGGGCTGCGGTTTCTGACATCCAACACTCTTGAAGAAATTCGTTCCCTTACCTCTTCGCTCCGCATATCCAACTTGGTAAAGGATGGCCTTCCTGCGGCCCTTCGGAAGATGATTAAGGAGTTTTCCCGTATCAGCGGCATCAATATTTTATTTGAAGTTTCTGAAAATATTTTTCCCCTGCCGGAAGAAATTGACAGCATAGCCTATCGTATTGTTCAGGAAGGGATAACCAATATCATCCGCCATTCAAAGGCATCTTTTGCGGCGGTTAAGCTCTATTATCTGCATATTGCAACGGAGTTTCCCGCGCAAAAAGAGGTCGGCCTTGAGATATGCGATAATGGGGTGGGGTTCACCCTGGAGGAGAATAAAGTTAAAGGATCGGGCATAATCGGCATAGAGGAACGGGTAGGGGCGATAAACGGTAGTTTTGCCCTTATGCCGATGGAAAAGGGCGGGACAAAGCTGAGCATACGGCTGCCGGTGCAGGACGGTCAGGAGCAGGGGGATGGATAAAAAGATATCCGTGCTGCTGGTAGACGATCATGGGATTGTCCGTTCAGGGCTGCGCCTTATTCTGGAACAGGAAAAGGATATGGTGGTTGTGGGAGAAACCGGCCTGGGCCGGGATGCAATAGGCATCGCCAAGAAATGCAGGCCGGATCTGATAATCATGGATATTGCCCTTCCTGATATAAGCGGCATTGAAACAACCAGGGAGATAAAAAAACGGTACCCGGATATTTGCGTAATAGCCCTGACCATGTATGAAGAAGAAGAATATCTGGTATCCTTCAGGGAAGCGGGAGGTTCCGCCCATATCGGTAAATCATCCGCAGATCGTGAATTGGTGCAGGTTATCCGTACCCTGTTTCCCGCCCCAGGCGCGGAGGATATTGCCGGCCACCTTACCGGCAATCCGGTAACCAAACCGCCAAGCGTATTGTCAAAGCGGGAACTTGAGGTGCTGGAACGGACCATTCACGGCTTTACCAGCCGCGAGACCGGTCAGGAACTGAACCTTTCTACCCGTACCGTGGAAACCTACCGGGAACGGATCATGGCTAAACTGAACCTGAGCCACAAATCAGAACTTATCGAATATGCGCTAAAGCACAAGATTTTCTAAAAATCAGATTTTTGTCGTATTTTTCACGACATACAACTCATATCTTTTATTTTATTCTACGATATAAGTAATTCATATACTATTATTTTGATATGATTAATATGAGGGGAGAATATTCCGCCCTGGAAAATCTTTATGAAAGACCTGTTTGACTGGAAATACGTTTGGCAATTTATGCCTGAATTAATAAAGGTTCTCCCTATGACGCTGTCAATTGTCTTGATAGGTACTGCGGGGGGACTGATTTTAGGCGCTATAATTGCGATTGTCAGAATAGAGCAGGTCCCGGTCCTTAGAACCCTTGCCGCGCTGTACGTCTCTTTTATCCGCAGTACCCCAATTTATATACAAATGTTTGTCGTTTATTTTGGATTGCCAATGCTTTTATTGCCCTTGGGAATTGATCTAAGGCACGGGGCAAAAATAATCTTTCTCTATATTACCTATGTAATGAATGTAAGCGGTTTTCAGTCCGAAATAATCCGTTCATCCATTCTGAGCGTGCCCACGTCCCAATGGGATGCGGCGACAGCCTGCGGCTATACAAAGATTCAAACCTACAAACGCATTATTTTACCCCAAAGCGTTATTATAGCCATTCCGAGTTTTGGCACCTGTATGACCTCGCTTTTACAGGATTCTGCCCTTGCGTTTGCCCTTGGTATAACCGATGTAATCAGCAGGGTAAAATCCCTGGGAGTTCTTACCGGGCATCCCCTGGAAGGTTATTTTATAGCAGGAATTATGTTTATTACCCTTTCTGTGCTGATCGATAAAGGTTTTCATCGGCTCGCAAAAGAAATACGGGTTCAAAACAGCGTTGCGGAGACCTGAGTATTCCCGTCTGTATAGACGGTTTATAAATAATTTAAGGAGATTCTTATGAAAAAGTTTTTAGCAGTCGGGCTGTTTTTCGTGCTTCTGATCCCGGTACTCTTTGGCGCTGGAGAAAAACAAAAAAGCAATGCGGAAGAAATTGTCGTCTATTGGGCATCGGGGAATCAATATGCACCTTATTGCTACGTTGACAAATCAGGTAAAGATGTAGGCTATGAATATGAAATAATAGCCGAGGTCGACAGAAGGCTTAAGGGCTACCGATTTGAACATCAGGTGCTTAACGGCTTAAATGTTTTGCTTAATGCAGTGGATGCCGGCACTATTGATTTAGCGGCCCACGAAATTGCGAAAAACGAGGAAAGGGAAAAAACCTATGATTTTTCGGTAGGCTATAACGATGCGGATACTTATTTGTCCGTCCGCCCGGGTAATCCCAATATTAAGACTATTGCCGATCTTAAGCCGAATCAGTCTCTTACTGCATTCTCGCCCTCTGCACAGTCCGTGTACATAAACAGCTATTTGGCGGAAAATCCCAATGCATTCATACCGGATCTGATAAGTTCCGCCGAGGTTTGGTTTGCCCGGCTTACCAGCCCTGATTTATTTTCAATGATCGGCACAAAGGATGATAATTTTCTGAATGCCCTTAAATACGAAAATTACAATCTGGTTGTCAACGAGGGTGCGGTTCCGGTTTCAACCAGTAAAATTCACATGGCATTCAAAAAGAACAATGAACGTTCAACCCAGATTAGGACTGCAGTGGATGAGGCATTAAACGCCATGCAAGCCGATGGGACCATTGCGGCCATTAAGAAAAGAACATTTGATGAATATGTTGAATCATTAAGCAAATAAAGGACGGTAAAGACAGTATCAAAGGAAGCCGGACATGAGCTTTGATTTTAAATTTATGCTTGTTGCGCTGGCAGCGGGTGTTTCGAGGGTACCTACATCACTCTATATTGGGCTTATACCTGTATTGATAGGGATAGTTTTAGGCCTGCCGATAGCGCTGGTGCGATTTTATGAAATTAAAGTTCTGT
Organism: Treponema primitia ZAS-2; assembly: GCF_000214375.1. Classification (NCBI taxonomy): domain Bacteria; kingdom Pseudomonadati; phylum Spirochaetota; class Spirochaetia; order Treponematales; family Treponemataceae; genus Treponema; species Treponema primitia. The sequence continues at coordinate 816,023 of NC_015578.1, forward strand.
CCCCTTTATTTAACTGGATTGTCACCATAGTAAGGGGCATTCCGATTGTTATGCTTTTACTGGTATTTTATATTGTCGCAACCAGACTCTATACCGGCGCCTCGTCTTATAAAATAAATACATCCTTAGTTGCAATATCTGCCCTGACGCTCCCCGCAGTCGTTGGAATATCAGAAATATTCAGAGGCTGTCTTGGTTCAGTAGGAAGGGAACAGTTTGACGCAGCTTATGCGTCTGGTTATACAACTATCCAACTGCTGTTTAAAGTCGTATTACCCCAAATTATTCCCGTATCTATCCCTATGATGGGTAATACCGTAATAGGGATGATCAAGGCAGCGGTATTAGCATCTATGATTTCAGTCATTGATATTCTTGATGGGGCGTTGAGAACAGCAGAAAATAATTTTCGTTACCTGGAAGCCTATATTGCTGCAGCGCTGATTTACTGGGCATTGGCATTTATTTTAACCCGGATATTCAGTTTTATTGAGGGATATACCAAATCAAAGATAAGCCGCGTTGCCGAACCGGTGACATTTTTAATATTCCCGGAAATACGCAGAAAGGGTAAAAAAGCATGATAGAAGTCAGGGGGTTAAGAAAATCATTCGGAGCAAATGAAATACTCAAGGGTATTGATTTTTATGTCAAAGAAGGTGAGGTTGTTGCGCTCATCGGCCCCAGTGGTTCCGGAAAGACAACCCTTTTACGGTGCCTTAATTTTCTTGAAAAAGCGGATGCCGGGACCCTGCACATTGACGATATACAGGTCGATCTTAAGAAAGTTACCGGGAAGCAGAAAATTGCTTTACGACGGAAAACTGCCATGGTTTTTCAAAACTACGCCCTGTTTCTCAATAAGACTGCAATAAAAAATGTATCCGAACCTTTAATTGTTTCCCGGAAAAAGACAAAGGCGGAAGCCCGGGCAATTGCCGAAGATGTACTTGTCAAGGTAGGGCTTGGGGATAAATTTAATAGTAAACCATTTGAACTTTCAGGGGGGCAGCAGCAGCGGGTCGGTATTGCGCGGGCCCTGGCGCTCAATCCGGAAGTTATCCTGTTTGACGAGCCCACAAGCGCCCTTGATCCTGAAAAGGTTGATGAAATTCTTGATGTAATAAAAGGCGTAATAAAGACAGGGGTAACCATGGTGATAGTCACCCACGAAATGCAGTTTGCCTATGATGTTGCAAGCCGTGTGGTTTTTATGGACAAGGGCGAGATTGTGGAAGAAGGCACGCAGAAAGAAATTTTTGATAACCCTAAGGAAGAACGGACCCGGCAATTTTTGTCCAGGTTTCATCTTGCCCAAAAGCCGGAATATTTTTTATAGGAAGTATTGTTTATGGACATTAATCTGTACCCGGTGCATACTGAAGCGGCTGCCAGGGACTATTTATTGGGCGCCAGGACTACGGCAGAATACATCAGAAGTTCTGCGGTATCTGACGAAAAGGGTGTGTTCTGGCAGGATGAAAAAGGGCAGGAGCCCCAGATAGATTTTTACAACGGTTCAGCGGGAATTATTATATTTTTTCTCCAATTAGCCAAAGCTACCGGTGACGGTTCTTATTTACAGGATGCCCTGGGTGGCGGGAATTATATTCTTAATGAACTTAAACGTACCAATTATGAATACCCTATCAAAAGTAAATTTGCCAGCTTTCATACTTATGTGGAAAATGCACCAACCTTTTATACCGGCGGATTTGCAGGAGTTGCCTTCAGCCTTATTGAATTATCAAAAGCATCGGGCAATCGCCTGTATGAACAGGCAGCGCTGGCTCTTACCGAAAAAATTGCGGCCAGTGCAAAACCGGTAGAATCCGGGGTGATCTGGACCGGTTTTTCCGGCGCCAATCACGATGCGGGTACCATTGTATATCTATTATACGCAAGCAATCATTTTAAGCGGCTTGAATGGCGGACTCTGGCAGCAGAGGGTGGGAGGGCGATCATATCCACCGGGATCTCTCATGGCGTGGATCAGGTGGAGTATAAGGGCTTTAAAAATCCCCTGCTGAGACCTGATGCGCCTGAAACGATCTATCCCAACTTCGCATACGGTACCGCCGGAATGAGCTATGCCCTGGCAAAATTATATGAAGAAACCGGGGATCGCGATTTTTTGGAGGCCGCAGAAAAAGGTGCTAGTTATTTGATTTCCATTGCTTCCCCTGTAAAAGACGGAAAACTTATCGCCCATCATCTGCCCCATCATGAGGATGAAATATTTTACCTGAGTACCTGCCATGGCCCAGCGGGAACAGCGCGTTTGTTTGTTCTGCTGAACCGCCTCACAAAAAATCAAAAGTATCAGAATTTTTACGAGGAATTAATCCGCGGTATTATCGCTACCGGCGCTCCGGAATACCATTCTGCGGGTTATTGGAATTGTCATAGCCAGTGCTGTGGTACAGCGGGCATTCTGAATTTATTTATTGGTATCTGGATTGAGTCCGGAAAAAAAGCGTATTTGGATTATGCAACACGGGCCGGTAAGGTCCTGTTGGGTAGTGCAAAGTTCGACGGAGAAAAGGCTGTCTGGTATCAGGCTTTTTCCCGGACCAATCCCGGCAAGGTCGATGCAGTCCTGGGCTATTCCGAAGGGGCTGCGGGGATCGGCGCAGCTCTTTTGCAGCTTGCCACGGCGCTGGATGGCAGTTTTAATACCATCCGTCTGCCGGATGATCCCTTCGCGGCAAAGTAAAAGCAGCTGCCGCGAAAGGGTTCCCGACCCAACCCTAGTTGGCGCCAGGCGTCGATTTGGGCTTTATCGAATATGCATTAAACTTTAATATATTTTAAATCAGCAGAATAATTAATGGAGATTTAATAACATGATTGTATGCATTGCGAAATTCAAAGTAAAACCCGGCAGGAGGGAAGATTTCTTAAAAAATTCCCGCCCCTGTATCCAGGCTTCCCGGGACGAAAAAGGTAATATCGGCTATGATGCGCTGCTCGATCCGGATGATCCTGACGGTATTGTCTATGTTGAACAATGGGAAAGCATGGATGCCGCCAATGCCCATGGCAAGTCGGAACACTTTTTGGCCAATCAACCGCAATCGGCTGCGCTACGGGAAGGAAAACCGAAAATCGTTATGTATGAAGCACAACTTGCAACGCAGTTCCCCGTGCAGCCGCTGAAATAATTAATCGGGCCGGTCTTTATCGATCTGTATCACAAAATTGTCGTAGTTTTCCCGACATACAATAGATGGAATTATTATTATTCTCCTAGTTATCAAAAGTAATTTATAATGCTATAAATCTGATAGATTTTATATACATTAAGCGGAGAAACAGAGGTATGAAATCGGCCTTCCTTTGGCAATATGCGTTTGATTATTTCCCAAAAATACTCAGGAAAGTTCCCACTACCCTTTCGATTGTTTTGGCCGCAACTATTCTGGGCATCATCCTGGGAGTGATCATTGCTTTTTTACGGCTGGAAAAAGTACCGATTCTCAATATTCTGTGCAAATTGTTTGTGTCCTTTAGCCGGGGTACTCCTATTCTTATTCAAATGTTTGTTGTCTACTATGCCCTTCCGGCGTTGTTTGCAGCTATCGGTATCCACCTGTACCGGTGGGAAAAAATTTATTACCTGTATATCACTTATGGTCTTAATACGGGGGCTTACTTTTCAGAAATATTCCGATCCGCTATTTTAAGCGTTCCCAAATCTCAAATGGATGCGGCGGCGGCGGTGGGCATGACGAAGTTTAACGCCTATTTCAGAATCATCATACCTCAAAGCATTATTATCGCCATCCCCAGCGTCGGCGCCATGATTGCTGCGCTGCTGCAGGATTCCTCTCTGGGCTTTGCCTTCGGCATTATTGATGTAATAGGCCAGGTTAATGTAGTGGGGACAAGATCTACCCGGATTTTGGAAGGCTATTTTGATGCAGCCATTATATTCAGTGTATTAACTATTGTCATCGAGAAGCTATTCGGGTTCATAGAATCAAAAACAAGGTATCAAAAATTGGTAAGTAAACAGTAAAAATGCTGTTTAAAATATTTAAGGAGGAATAAAGATGAAAAAATTATCAATAAGAGTATTGTGCATTCCGGTTATGGTTATACTGGGATTGTTTCTGTTTACCGGCTGCAACACTAAAAATAAAGCTGCCGAAGGGCCAAAAGAAGTACTGATTGGCGTACATATCGGATCACCGCTTTTCTTTTATCTGGACGACAACGATGAATTCGGAGGCGTGGAAGATGCGATTCTGAAACTCATTGACGAAAAATTGCCGGAGTATACTTTTAAATATGAAATTCTGGAATTTACCACCATTTTAACATCCCTGGATATTGGCAGTATTGATATGGGCTGCTACCTGTTTGAATATACCGAGGAACGGAGCAAATCCTACCTTTTTAGCACAGAGGGTTATCTGGATTTTGCCAATTACATATCCGTTCCCAAGGGAGCCAAGGGAATCACTACCCTGGATGACTTGCAGGGGAAAAAAGTCGGTACCTGGCCTTCTGGCAATATGGCGCACCTCCTGGAATCCTATAACCAAGAGCATTCAAAGACTCCCATTGATATTGTTTATGTTAATTCCAACGATATTATGATAACTAATTTTAATACCAAGAGCATAGAAGCTTCTCTGATGACCCGGTGGGAAGTAATGACCCATCTTGCCACGCGGGGATTTGAACTGGAACTGGTAGGCGAACCGGTTAGTATTTCCGACTGCTATTATCTTTTCCCCAAAGATCGTACTGAATTACAGACAGCGGTCGATAGGGTGCTGCGGGAATTAAAAGCTTCAGGTGAACTGGAAAGAACAATTCAGAAGGCCCTGGATGACTATGCCAAAATTTATTCTTAGCCGGTAAAGGCCAGAGTATACCCGGAAAATGAGCTTTGACTTTGTTTTTATGCTTAAGGTTATCAGAATTGCCGCCGCCAGAATTCCGGCTACCCTGATAGTAGCGACAATTCCCCTGCTGATAGGCTGTATTATTGGTCTGCCTATAGCATTGGCTCGGTTTTTCCGGGTAAGAATATTATCATCCTTTCTCAAGTGGACTGTTACCATACTTAAAGGGATACCGGTGGTACTATTTCTGCTTACCTTTTATGTACTGATCGGTCGGTATTTTGATGTTGTTATGCAATATTTTCATATCAATTTTGGTTTTAAAGATCTGAACAAGGGACTTATAGTTGTCGCTGCGCTGTCTATCCCCGCCTGTGTCAGTTTATCCGAGGTATTCCGTGGGGCTTTGGCATCTGTAAAAAACGGGCAGTTTGATGCGGCTTATTCCATAGGACATTCCCGGAATGCCGCCCTGTGGCGGATCATACTGCCCCAGGCTTTTCCTGTATCCCTGCCAATGATATGTAATATGTATATCGGTTTTGTAAAGGCGGCATCCCTGGCTTCAATGGTCAGTGTAATTGATGTCCTGAACGCCGCAATAATTGCGGCTACTATGAACTACCGTTACCTGGAAGCCTATGTTGCGGCGGCGCTGATATATTGGCTCCTCTGTGTAGTCATAGAACGGATTTTTATATTCCTGGAAAAATGGTTCGGGAAAAAAATAAGGGAAGCCGCAGTATGATTGAAATACAAAATCTTAAAAAATCCTTTGGAAAGCTCAATGTACTCAAAGGCATCGATTTGCATGTAAAGGAAGGGGAAGTGGTTGTTCTTCTGGGCCCCAGCGGTTCAGGAAAAACAACCCTGCTCCGGTGTATAAATTTTTTGGAACAGGCTGATGAGGGAACTTTGCGTATCGCCGATAAAAAAGTAAATCTGCAATATGTATCTACCAAAGAAATCCTCAGCCTCCGCAGAAAAACCGCTATGGTATTCCAGAATTATGACTTGTTTCTGAATAAAACGGTATTGGAAAACGTAACGGAAGGGCTTATCGTATCCCGCAGGATGTCAAAAAACGAGGCGATTCAAATTGCCCGGCAGGTTCTTGAACAGGTAGGCCTTAAGGAAAAATTCACCGCCAGGCCTTTTCAGCTTTCCGGGGGACAGCAGCAACGGGTGGGCATTGCCAGAGCTGTAGCGCTTAATCCCCGGGTTATTTTATTTGACGAACCTACTTCCGCTCTTGACCCGGAAAAGGTCAACGAAATACTGGAACTTATCAAGAATGTGGTAAAAACCGGGGTAACCAGCGTCATTGTTACCCATGAAATGGAATTCGCCTTTGAAATTGCCGATAAAATCGTCTTTATGGATGAAGGAGAGATTGTGGAACAGGGTACTCCCCAAAAGGTTTTCGGTCATCCTGAATTTGAAAGAACCCGTCAATTTTTATCACGGTTTACCCTTACCAAGCAGCCGGAATATTTCTTGTAGGAGTTGTCAAATGAATAGTAACATTAATCTGTTTCCGGTTTACACCGATATCAGCGCCAAAGATTATTTACAGGGCGCCATAGCTGCGGCGGAATATATCAGGGGATCTGCGATATCAGGAGAAAAGGGTGTTTACTGGCCGGATGAAAAGGGTGAGGACCCCCAGATAGATTTTTACAATGGCTCTGCGGGGATTATTCTGTTCTTCCTTCAATTAGCCAGGGCAACAGGGGACAGCTCCTATTTAAAGGATGCCCGGGCTGGGGGTGATTATATTCTTAATGAATTAACCAAGGTCAATTATAACTATACATTTAAAGGAAATTTTACCAGGCATCCAATCTACAAGAATGCTGAATCAACCTTTTATATAGGAGGGTTCGCGGGGGTAGCCTTTAGTTTTATTGAGTTGTCAAAAGCTACCGGCGACAATGTGTATGAACAGGCGGCATTGGTACTAACCGAAAAAATTGCCGCCAACGCAAAACCGGTAGAGTCCGGGGTAATATGGTCCGGCTATTCCGCAATTAACCACGATGGAGGAACTATTCTTTTTCTCCTCTATGCAGCCAATCATTTCAAGCGGTCCGAGTGGAGAGAACTTGCGGCAAAGGGGGGGAGAGCCATTATGGCTACCGGGGTCGCCATCGATTTGGATCGGGTGCTTTATAAAGGCTATCAAAATCCCGTAATAAATCCCGATTTTCCGGATACCCATTACCCCAATTTTGCCTATGGCGCTTCCGGAATGTGTTATGCCCTGGCGCGATTATACGAAGAAACCAGGGACAGGGATTTTCTTGATGCAGCGGAAAAGGGTGCAAATTATTTAATTTCCATTGCGACACCGGCCAAAGAAGGTAAGCTGCTCATTTATCAACTGCCCCATCTTCCGGGGGAGGATCTTTACTATTTGAGCTTCTGTAACGGTCCCGCCGGTACAGGAAGATTGTTCGTCCTCTTAAACCGCCTGACAGAAAAACAAGTGTACGAGCATTTTTATCTTGATCTAGCCCATGGGATAATTAGTGCCGGTGCGCCGGAGTATCATTCTGCCGGCTATTGGAACTGTCATTGCCAATGCTGCGGCACCGCAGGGTTCCTTACTTATTTCTTAGGAGTCTGGTTGGAATCAGGGAAGGAAGAATATCTGAACTTTGCGATCCGTTCCGGCAAAGTACTGCTGGGCAGCGCAACCTATAAAGAACATAGGGCTGTTTGGCATCAGGCTTTTGCACGTACTAACCCCGCAGGGATCACTGCGGCTCTGGGCTACTTTAAAGGGGCTGCGGGGATCGGCGCCGCTCTTTTACAGCTTGCCACAGCGCTGGATGGTAATTTTGATACTATCCGCTTACCTGACGATCCATTTGCAACGGGCGCCATAGCAAATCACCGCTGAAGAATCTTGTCTATTCTTTCAAGATCCTCCATTTATTGAAAGCCCAATTTTTCGTGCTTCTTCAAGTTCAGATTTTTTTTCAATGTCGCCAATTTTAAGTACACCACCTGCAAAAACAGTACCAAGGTTTTTCCATTTAATGTGTTTTACAAGACTTTTATAATATTGCTCAACATCTTCAAAATCATTTCCTCCTGCTGCCACAAGCAGAACACTTTCTTTAATTGGACTTTTCCAATTTACAGCGCACTCGTCTATTGCAAAAAAACGATCGAAGGTCATTCTTAATTGACCACTCAACTGCCAATAATATAATGGCGAGGCTAAAACAATTACATCCGCCTCCCTATATGCGGGATAAATTTTATCCATATCGTCTTTTTGAACACAAGGGCTGTCAATATTTTTCCCTCCGCTAAAACAGCCCTTACAACCATGAATGTTCATACCATCCAGAAAAAATGTTTTAACCGTATTGCCAGCTTCCTCCGCACCTTGTGAAAATGCTTTAACCAAACCCGAAGTATTTCCGTTTCGCCGAGGACTTCCGTTTAGGATTACAATTTTTTTCCCCATAACATTCACTCCTTACAGACAGCTCCGTAGTATTTCCAGCCCCTGATCAATCTCCCCGTCACTGATAGTGTAGGGCGGCAGGAATCGCAGGGTGTTCGGTCCGGCGCTGAGGACCAGGAGCCCCGGGGTTTTTGCATCCGCCCTGGTGATGGCCTTTTCCAGGATAGGCCAGGCTTCGACAGTGATGTCCACCCCGATCATGAGCCCCCGGCCCCGGATTTCCTTCACCGCCGGATGGTTCCAGGAACGGATGGCTGCAGTTATTTTGTCCCCCTTCCGGATAATTTCCTTGAGAAACCCAGGATTAGTAACCGTTTCCAGGACCACCAGGCCTGCTGCGGCTGCCAGGGGGTTGCCCCCAAAGGTACTGCCGTGATCGCTGCTCTCAAAAACATCCGCCGCTTTTTCACCGGCCAGGACTGCCCCTACCGGGACGCCCCCGGAAAGGCCCTTGGCCAGGGTGACTATATCGGGTTTTATACCGTAGGCTTCACAAGCCAGGAAGGTTCCGGTTCGGCCGAGCCCGCTCTGGACCTCGTCAAACATGAGGAGTATGTCCCGCTCGGCGCAGAATTTTGCTGCTGCGGCGATGTACTCCGCGGTTTGGGGGATTATGCCGCTTTCCCCCTGGATGGCTTCGATCAGGATGCCTGCCACAGTATTTCTATCTAGAGCCTTGTCTAGGGCGTCTATGTCACCGCCGGGTATGTAGAGGAAGCCTTCGGTGAAGGGGCCGAAGTCTTTGTGGAACTTGTCCTGTCCGGTGGCGGCCAGGGTGGTGATGGTGCGCCCGTGGAAACTTCCCCGGAGGGTCACGATCTGATGCCGGCCGGGACCGTATTTTTTCAGGGAATATTTCCGGGCTATCTTGCAGGCCCCTTCATTGGCCTCAGCGCCGGAATTGCCCAGGAACACTTTCCGCATTCCCGCAGCAGAACAGGCAGCCACCAGTTTTTCTGCGAAGGCCACAGACACGTCGCTCTGGTAGTAGTTGCACACATGGTTGAATTTTGCCGCCTGATCCGCAATGGCCTTAACCAGGGGCGGGTATCCATGGCCCAGGCAGTTCACGGCGATACCCGCAGTAAAGTCCAGGTACCGCTTTCCGTTGCTGTCCGTGAGCCAGGAACCGCTGCCGCCTGAAAAGGTAACCGGCAGCCTGTGGTAAGTATTCATAAACACATCGTTCATAGTTTCTCCTTTGTTATAATAATATTCGAAAAATAATCCATCACTAAAGGCAGAAAAGAATGCCTCAATAAAAGTAACGCGGGGTTTGTAGATTGCCGCAAAGCGGCATCGACGGAAATCGAAGGCCTGCGAAGCAGGCATTTGAGTTTCCCCCGCCAGGACCCCAGAATATAGTTCTTTAGGCATTCTTTTCTGCTTCAATCATGGTGCCGATGCCTTCATCGGTGAACAATTCTATGAGCAGCGCATGGGGGAGGCGGCCGTCGATGATGTGGGCCTTTTTCACCCCACCGTCCAGGGCAAGGCTGCAACATTCCGTTTTGGGGATCATGCCCTTGCTCACGACGCCGTCTTTTTTCAGATTTTCCAGATCCTTGCGGGGGAGCTGTTTGATCAACGAGTCCGGGTCCTGGACATTGCGGAGTATGCCCTGGACATCGGTCATGAGGACCAGTTTTTCTGCTTTCAGGGCCGCAGCAATTTGGGCGGCGGCGGTGTCGGCGTTGACATTCAGGGTATGCCCCGCAGCGTCCCCGATGCCCAGGGCTACGGAAGATACCACAGGGATGGCCCCCGATTCCAGCACCTGTTCCAGGACCTGAGTGTTTACCGTTTCGATTTCCCCTACCAGGCCCAGGTCCTCGCCTCCTGACTTGAGGAGCTTCCCCTGGAGCAGGCCCCCGTCTATCCCCGAGAGCCCCAGGGCTTTTCCGCCTGAGCGCTGGATCAGGGCGGTAATATCCTTGTTCACCTTTCCGCAGAGGACCATCTGGACTACTTCCATGGTTTCCTCGTCGGTGTACCGGAGTCCCTGGACAAAGCGGCTCTCCTTGCCCAGGGCGTTGAGCATGGCCTCGATTTCCGGGCCCCCCCCGTGGACCAGCACGGTTTTTATCCCCACACAGTTCATGAAAATCACGTCCTGGATTACCGCTGCTTTTAAGTCGGCGTTGATCATGGCGTTCCCGCCGTATTTCACCACCACTATTTTGCCCCGGTGGGCCTGTATGTAGGGTAGGGCGTGGATAAGCCCCTCCGCCCTGACAGTGTTGCTAATCGTTTCTTTCATTTTAAATCCTTTCTACTGTTAAAACAAAGCGGGTACTGCCTCCAGCCCCGCAGTTTCATCAAATCCGAAAATGAGGTTCATATTCTGAACCGCCTGCCCTGCTGCACCCTTGACCATGTTGTCGATGGCGCTTACCACCACCAGGGTGCTTCCCCCCTGATCAAGGTGTATCGAAATATCACAAAAGTTGGAATGCCTGACCCGGCCGCTGGCAGCTATGTCCCCGGCCGGGAGTATACGGACAAAGGGCTCGCTCTGATAAAAGTCTTCATATACTTTACGGATCTCTGCGACCTTTTCCTCGATTTCCTTGGTGGGGGGCCGGGGCGCGCCGCCTGAGGATTCCCGGGGTTTCCAGGATTCCGCCAGGGGTATGTAGATGGTGCTGAGTATGCCCCGGTTCATGGGCGCCAGGTGGGGGGTAAAGATTAGCCCCGGCCCGGGGACAGAGCTGCCCGGCCCGGGGACAGAGCTGGCCCGGGCGGCCATGGCTTGGAAGTTCCGGCTGATCTCCGGGGTATGCCGATGGGCGCCCACCTTGTAGGGGGTGATGGAATCGGCGCATTCCGGGTAGTGGAAGGCACGGCTGGGATCCCGGCCGCCCCCGGTAATCCCGCTGGCAGAATCGACGATAATGGTGCCCGCACCTGCGATGCCCTTGGCCAGGGCAGGGAAGGCCCCTAGGGAGGCCCCGGTGGGGTAGCAGCCGGGGTTGCCGATGATCACCTTCCCAGCGGCAGCCAGCTCCTTGATCCGCTCCCGGTTCAGCTCCGGCAGGCCGTATACCGAGTACTTGCGTAATTCCTTATGAACAAATGGTTTGCCATACCAGGCGGCAAAGGTGGCCTCATCGTCGTCAAAGCGGAAATCCGCAGAAAGGTCGATAAAGGGGATGCCCTTTTCGATACAAGACTTGGCAAAGGGTTCACCCACCCCGTGGGGCAGGGCTGCAAATACCACATTGGACCGGGCCAGGGCTTCCTCGGGCTTTTCCAGGGTGGCCTTTATCTTTCCCAGAAAATTGGGATAAATGCGATCAATCGAATCGCCCTGGTGACTCACCGAGGCCAGGGCAAGGCTCTCCACTTTCGGATGCCCCGCCAGCAGCCGGACTAGTTCTGCCCCGGCATACCCGGTAGCGCCGATAACACCTGCAATCATATTGATGAACCTCCTCAGGGCGCCTATTATCGCCCCATAAAAATATGCCGATACATATCTATAGTTTAGAAATCAAAAATAACCTAATTTTCGTATTATTAACAGGGAGGATAACCTAAAAGAAGGGACGGTAGCGATGTTTGTTCATATGTATAAATTTACATAATTCTTTATATTTGTCAATATATATACATTCTTTTAATTCTATAATATACTAAAAATTGATATAATCAGCGTCGGATAAGGAAAAAACAAAAAGGTGGTATTTTATGATCCAGGCGGCAGATGTACAGGAGCGGGAGGAAACAGAGGACCTGGCGGTGGTTCTTGATCACGAGGAAGAGCAGGATTTTCATGTCGGCAAAATCTATTGCGCCAATTGTATCCAGTGCAAGCTGGTTCCGGCAAAATCTGCCGGTGATGACCGGTATGTGCTCAGGGTACGCTGCGCCGCCGGAAAATGGAAGAAGAAGCTGGGGGAGGAAAAACTCTACAAGTACTGCACAATAACCCGGCGGTATCTGGATTTTTGCGATGCCTATGAGGAAATGGGAGATACCCGGACCTACATTCGTGAGCTGAAAAAGAACCTTCCGGTAAAGGATGAATTTTTCGTCCTCTTTCAGAGCGCTGAGGAATAGCCGAACAGGCTTTCCCGTTTAAGTCCCCGGCCGGAAAACCCGCCGGCCTTACTCTGCCCAGCCGAGACTTCGGCCAACTGCCTTATGCCAGCCTGCGATGAGGGTTTCCCGTTTCTTTGCCTCCATTTGGGGACCGAAGCTTTTATCGCATTGCCATTTGGCCTTGATTTCATCCAGCCCCTTCCAGAAACCCACCGCCAGCCCAGCAAGGTAAGCGGCGCCCAGGGCGGTGGTTTCCCGGATTTTGGGCCGGTGTAAGTTCCCGCCCATGATGTCCGCCTGAAACTGCATGAGGAAGCTGTCCCTGCTCGCCCCGCCATCTACCTTGAGTTCTGCAATTTTTGTTCCCGTGTCCTTTTCCATGGCCCGGATCAAATCCAGAACCTGGTAGGCGATGGATTCCTCCGCCGCCCTGATGATATGGTAGCGTTTGGTGCCCCGGGTGATCCCCACGATGCAGCCCCGGGCGTACATATCCCAATGGGGCGCCCCCAGGCCGGTAAAGGCGGGAACCAGGTAGACCCCGCCGGTATCCTCCACCTTGCCGGCGTAGTATTCCGCATCGGCGCTTTCCGTGAGGAAACGCATCTCGTCCCGGAGCCACTGGATCACCGCGCCCCCCACAAAGACGCTGCCCTCCAGGGCGTAGTTGGCCTTCCCGGGCAAGGCTGCAGCAATGGTGGTGAGCAGGCCGTTCCGGCTTTCAACCGCCTCATTTCCCGTGTGGGTCAGGAGGAAGCAGCCGGTACCGTAGGTATTTTTCGCCTCTCCCTTTTCAAAACAGCACTGCCCAAAGAGGGCCGCCTGCTGATCCCCCGCATCCCCGGCAATGGGGATCTCTGCGCCCTGGATGAGTGCCGTACCGTAGATGCAGCTTGAAGGCTTAACCTGGGGGAGCATGGCCCGGGGGATGTCCAGGGCTGCCAGGAGCCTGTCATCCCAGTCCAGGGTATGGATATCGAAGATCATAGTCCGGGATGCGTTGGTAAGGTCGATCACATGGGCGGCGCCATTGGTGAGTTTCCAGATCAGCCAGGTGTCCACGGTGCCGAAGAGTATCTCTCCCAGCCGGGCTTTGTCCCGGGCCCCCTCTGTGTGATCCAGTATCCACTTGATTTTTGTGCCGGAAAAATAAGCGTCCGGCACCAACCCTGTGGTTTTGCGGATGTGGTCCCCCAGCCCGTCTTTAACCAGGCCGTCCACGATATCCGCAGTACGCCGGCACTGCCAGACTATGGCGTTGTAAATCGGCCTACCCGTAACCTTATCCCACAGTATCGTTGTTTCACGCTGGTTGGTAATACCCAGGGCGGCGATATCCTCTGCAGCAATACTGTTTTGAGTAAGGAGTTCCATCATCACCGCATATTGGGAGGAGTAGATTTCCATGGGGTCATGTTCAACCCACCCCTCCCGGGGGTATATTTGAGCGAATTCCCTCTGGGCCATGCCAAGGATATTCTGATCCCGGTCAAAGAGTATTGCCCGGGAACTGGTGGTTCCCTGATCCAAGGCTAAAATATATTTCCCCATAGCGGCTTCCTGTAGTTACTTAAAAATTGAAGCTATACCCGTCAAGCTTATATTCTTCCTTCAGTTTCAGTATCGTTTTTTTCAGGCTGTCGTTCAGGGGTACGCCTTTTCCCTTCCGGTCAAGCCATGCCAGGTACTCTTTTTCCCCTGCAGTATAGATCCTGTCGCGGCCGGGCATTTTTTTCGATGCCCGCAGTTCCCGCAAAATATCTCCGGTGGTTTTTTTGAATAAATCAAGTTCCACAAAGGCGCTTATGTCTATGGCGATAAAGAAGTGCCCTAGGTGGTAGGGAATCTTTTTGCCGCTCCCATCCAGGCCGCTCAGGGCTTTCAGAAAGTTTCCCTGTTGTAGGGCAGCGGAGAGTATCTCTACCACTGTGGCGTAGCCGTAGCCTTTATAGCCTGCGGTATCGTCCCCCAGGCCGCCTAAGGGCGCCAGGGCTGAGCTTCCTTTGGTCAGCCCCTCCAGGGCCGTGGCGGGATCCGTTTCGCTTTGGCCCTGCTGATCGATGACCCAGCCTTCGGGCATCTTTTTGCCAATCCGATCGTAGTGTTCGATCTTGCCTCGCTGGGAAACCGAGGTGGCACAGTCCAGCACAAAGGGGAAGTCCTCATCCGAGGGAATACCCACGGTTAAGGGATTGGTGCCCAGCATATTTTCTACCCCAAAGGTTGGGGCAATAGAGGGCCGGGCGTTGGTGCCGGTAATGCCGATCATCCCCGCCTTGGTCGCCATGGTGGCATAGTAGCCCGCAATGCCGTAGTGGGTGGAGTTTCTTGCCACAACCATGCCCATGCCGTACTTCTTTGCCTTATCCAGGGCCATCTGCATGGACCGTTTGCCGATAACCTGGCCCATGCCGTCGTGGCCGTCCACCACCGCCGTGGTCAGGCCGTCCTTGACAACTTCAAAATTTGTCACCGGGTTCTGGATGCCGTCATTTATCCGGTCAATGTAAATCGGCTTGAACCTGCCCACCCCGTGGGAATCGATACCCCGTTTGTCCGACTCGATCAGTATCTCTGCGCAAACCGCCGCGTCCACTTCGGGTACCCCGACTTTGATAAACACATCCTTCATAAGAGCTTCCATCTTATCAAAGCTCTCATATACAATATTCTGGGCCATGCCATTTCTCCTACAAGAGGGGCTGCCCTAAATTGGGCAGCCCCAAAAATACTACGTTACTACTCGCAAAAACTCTAGTTAGTTCTGTTGTAGAGGGTAATTTCTTCGTTTATCTGGCTGATGATCCGGTCCACCACAGCTTGGGGAGTAACGGAAGGGTTGTTGGCCATGGTTTCGATTTCGTTTTCGATGATGACCCGGGCCTTGGAGAATACACCCATGACGCTGCCCGCGCAGGAGGGCTTGGAATTCCGCAGCGCCTCAATAGCGACGATCAGTTCAGGGTTAGTATTCTTGGTAAAGTCCTGGTAAACAGGCAGGTCAACCGAGGACCGGCGTATGGGCAGGTACCCGGTCTCCATGGACCATTGGGCCTGCTTTTCCGCGCCAGTTACAAACTTGACAAATTCCCAGGCCGCGTTGGCCTTTTGGTCGCTGCCGCTGTCCATGAGCCAGAGAGAACCCCCGCCCACAGAAACGCCTCCGGTGTCCCCGGCATTAACCTTGGGGATAGATGCGAAGCCTAAATTGAACTTACCACCCGCAGCGGCGGCAGAGTCCGCATAGATTGAACAGGAGTCAATGATGTAGCCCAGGGTACTGCCCGTGGCAAACTGGTTCTTGGACTCCGCGGTTCCCTTACCAAAGATAACGTTGGAGGGATCGCTGTAAATAGCCCTGAGTTTGGTCATGATGTTGAGCAGCGGTTCCCGGGCGATGACCGCTGTGGCCCGGCTCTTGCGGCCATTGCCGTTATCCAGCAGGTCCTTGTCCTGGATGGAAACCAGCTGTTCAAAAACCCAGCTGTAGTTGGTGAAGGACCCGTGCATGTTTGGGTTGGAAGCCGCAAGGGCCTTGCTGGTGGCAAGGACGGCGTCCATGGTGGCGAAAGCGGTTTTGGGATCCAGCTTAGCTGCGGCAAGGGCTTCCTTGTTGTAGATGATTACCGGGGAAGAACAGTTAAAGGGCATGGAAAAAAGTTCCCCGTCCAGGGTGTAATAGGCCAGGATGTTCGGTTCATAATCGGAAATATTGTACTTGTCCCGGTTGATAAAATCCTGCATCTTCAGGGTTGTGCCGGAATCTATGGCCCAACGGGTTCCTATATCGTAGAGCTGGAGTATATCCGGCCCCTGCCCCTTGGGGGTGGCTTTTATTTTGACGATACAGTCGTCATAGTTCCCCTGGTATTGCAGTTCAATTTCGATTTTTTCCTGGGAACTGTTAAATTCCTTGGCCAATTTTTCCAGGGCTTCACCGTTTCTTCCGCCCATGGAATGCCACAGGATAATTTTAGTCTTACCCCCCGCAGCGCTTTGATCCTTTCCGCCGGCGGCGAAAACCAGGGCGCCCACGCAAAGGACCGCCATCATAGTACAGAGTAATTTTTTCATCCTCACTCCTCCAAAAATATTTAAGGGCGTCCCTGAAAACCTTCTGGTTTTTGGGACGCCCCTTATTAACAATAAAATTAACCCTTCACCGCGCCGGCGGTCATCCCCCTGACCAGATATTTTTGTCCAAAGATAAACACCAAAACTGCGGGTATCAGAACCAATATCGATCCGGCCAGCACAATTCCGTAATCCACCGCTTCCGCTTCCTTCAGAATCCCTATGCCCACCTGGACTGTCCGCATATTGTTGCTGTTCGTCACCAGCAGGGGCCAGAGGTACTGGTTATAAATCTGGATAAAGGTATACACCCCCAGGGACGCTATGGCGGGTTTAGAAATGGGCATTACGATTTTCAAAAGAAACCGCAGATCCCCGCAGCCGTCGATAATGGCTGCCTCGTGCAGTTCCCGGGGTATGGTCAGGAAAAACTGGCGCATCAGGAAAATGCCCATGGCGGAGCTTAAATAGGGAACCACCAGGCCGAAATAAGTATTGGTCAGCCGCGCCTGGGCTATGGTAAGGTAATTGGCAATGATGATGGCATCCGCAGGGATCATCATGGTAGCCAGGACCACCATGAACAGGACATTCCGCCCCTTGAAGCGGTGGAAAGAAAAGGCGTATGCAGCAAAGCTACAGGTAAAGACCTGGCCTACGATAATAATGGCGCACACAATAAAACTGTTTGCCATAAATTTGAAGAGGGGCACGGTTTGCAGGGCCGTCCTGTAGGTGTAGGTCACCGGGTTCTGGGGTAGAATATGGGGGGGTATCATAGCCCGTTCAGCCGGGGACATGAAGCTCATGGAAAAACCGATCAGGATAGGCGAAATAATAAAAATGCCGATAGCGAATTTAACTATCCACCCCAGGGCTGCGTGCAGGTTTTTTTGGCTCACTGGTAGTGTACCATCCTGTCTTCAGTTTTGAATTGAATAATTGTAACCCCCAGGATGATGAGGAAAAGTACCACCGACTGGGCAAAGGCCGTTTCAAACCGGGTGTCCCGGATAGCAGACTGGAAAATTGAATAGACCAATACATTGGTAGAATAGCTGGGCCCCCCCTGGGTCAGGAGCCGTATCTGGGCAAAGGCCTGAAAGGAAACCACGATATTCAGGAACACCACAAAAAATATCTGCGGGGAGGCGATGGGGGTCAGAATGCTGAAAAGCCGGCGGAAATACCCCGCCCCGTCCATACGGGCGCTTTCGATAAGCTCGTCGCTCACATTGCGGAACCCCGTGAGGAGGAAGATAAACCCCGTACCAATGTTAAGCCACACCGTTACAAAGGCCACCCCGAACAGGGCGTACTTCGCGTCCAGGAGCCAGCGTATGTCCGTCCCCAGCAGATGGTTCATGATGCCGTTTTTCCCGGAGCTAAGCAGGTTAAACCAAATCGCCGCCGCCGGTGCGGAAGCGATAGCCATGGGCAGGGAATACATCACCTCGTAAATCCTGCTGCCCCGGCTCCTGGTATTGGCCAGAGCCGCCAGGAAGTAGGCCGCCACCAGGGTGGGGATGCAGACCAGGGGGGCAAAAATCAGGGTGAGCTTCAGGCTGTTCAGGAACTGAGCGCTGCTGAACTGCTTGATATAATTTTCAAATCCTACAAATTCTACCGGTTTGCCCCGGGAATTAGTCAGAAAGAAAGAAAAAATCACCGTCTTGGCAAAGGGAAAAAATATAAACACCCCAAAAACCAGCATACAGGGCAAAAGGAACAGATACGGCGTAGCGTTAAAGGATCTTTTTGCTGATAAACTCATTATCTCCCCAATTATTACATAATAATAAATTATTATAAGCTATGTTTTTCAAATGCGCAAAAGGAATTTTAAGAATTATTTGCGGCTAACAACTCCGCTACCTTATCAGGATAGTTGGAAATGATGCTGTCTACCCCAAGCTTAATGCAAAAACGTATCTGTTCTTCCGTATTTGCGGTCCAGGTATTTATCTTTAACCCGTTTTTATGGGCTTTTTCGACTAGTTCCGGGGTATATTCCAGGCAATTCACCTGGGGATGCAGGGCATTCATACCATGCCGCTTGCCATAATCGTCCATATCAAGCAAAGGGTACCCGTAAAGGAGCCCCGCTTCGATGTTTTTGTCGATTTCTTTGCAAATTCTCATGGAAATATGGTTAAAGGATGAGAGAAAAACCCGGTTTTGCGCTCCCAGGGCCTTAATCCGGCCTATAACCTTCTCTTCGATACCTTTATAAAAGACCGAATAATTTTTAATCTCCAGGTTGAGCACAATATCCTTCTCGATAATCAGTTCCAGAAGCTCGTCCAGGTGCATCATCCGTTCCCCGGCAAACTCCCGGCCCTTCCAGGCGCCGCAGTCCAGCTTTCTCAGATCCGCGAAACTCTGATCCCCCACGGCCCCCTTCCCGTCGGTGGTCCGCTCCAGCAGATCGTCATGGATTATCACCGGTTCGCCGTCGGCGGATAAATGGACATCCGACTCAAAGCCATTGCAGGGGCGCCCCTTGTAATGCCCCTCCTCAATGGCGGCAATAAAGGCCCTGCGGGTATTCTCAGGGTATTTTCCGCTAAATCCCCGGTGGGCCAGGTTCAGTATTTTCATGGTTTCTCCTCCATAATAAATGAAGTAAATAGTATATGGACAATTTTTGAGGAGTGTCAACACGGTTTATCCTTTGAAAGCACGTTGAAAAACTGATAATTGGGCACGTCCGGGTTCGTAAAAAGCTATTTTTCATTTTTTCACAAAATTTTCTTCTCCACTAAAGCATTTTTCCTCCTCCGCTCCCTAACAGGCTTTGTATAAAACCTCCCTGGTAAAGATACCTAAACCGGAATTCATCGTCTTCTACAACGGGCCGGGGGAAACGCCGGAAAAGTGGAAATTATGGCTTTCCGACGCCTTTATCGGGCTGGAACCGGGCGAAAAAGTCCCCCTTGATCTGATCGTTACGGTGTATAATATCAATCCCGGCCATAACGAAGGAATGCTGGAAAAGTGCGAAGAACTCAGCGGGTACAGCATCTTTGTTGACAAAGTCCGGGAATACAAAAAAACGATTTCCGATAAAGATATTGCCTTTCGGCAAGCGATCAACGATTGCATAGAACATAATATTCTGCGTGAGTTTTTAAAATTACACGCCACGGAGGTATTACAAATGTTATTAACCGAATGGAACACCGAGGAAGCCCTTGCATTCGAAAGAGAAGAAGGATGGAAGGAAGGCCGCGAGGAAGGTGAGAAGAAAAAAGCCCTGGAAACGGCGAAGAACCTTCTTGCCCTGGGCGTAAGCCTGGACACGGTCGCCAAAGCGGTTGGCCTTGACATGGAAACCGTCAAAAGTCTTGCCCAGTGAAATATAGACAAACCCAGAGTAAAACTCTATCCCGCACAGCCATGCTGTCCCAAAAATAAAAGCCTCTGCCGCCCTTGGCATTCCCGTTTTGATCAAAGGCATAGGTCCGATTTTCAACGGTATATTCAATTATTTCTTTTACATTTTTTCTTGACAAAAACTATAGTCTTAGGGATACTATTCTTGGGACTTATTGAAAATGATACAATCGTTTAAATGTAAAGAAACGGCCAAGATTTTTGCGGTCGGCTATTCTGCGAGGTTTTCAACAGCAATTTTTAAATCGGCAATCATCAAACTGGCGATGCTGAATAGATCCGGGCAGCTTAATGAACTGGCTATTCCACCGTCCAATCATCTGGAAAAACTTTCAGGAAATCGTGAAGGCCAATACTCTATTCGCATTAATGATAAATACCGTATTTGTTTTAGATGGAGCGAGAATAACGCCTATGACGTGGAAATTGTGGATTATCATTGATGGCATGGACCTTGACAAATTATAGTATATACGTATAATGTATATAAGGAGATAAAAATGAAGATGCTCAATGAGCTGCCTACAGTTGGGGAAGTTTTGGCCGAAGAATTTCTTGCCCCTTTAAATATTTCCCAAAACGCGCTGGCAAAAATCCTGGGTATTCCGCAAAACAGATTGAGCGATATCATTAATGGAAAACGGGGTATTACTGCGGATACCGATTTGCGTTTATGTAAATATTTTGGTTTGACAGATGGATATTTTGCGGGAATGCAGCTTGATTTTGAACGTATTAAAGCAAAAAGAAAAATTCAGGACGATTTAGATCATATAGTTCCACTAAAAAAGCAGCCCGCATAATAAAAACAAGTAGGCGGAGTTCACGCCAGTTAATACACAAGTCTATCATGTAATGATAGGGTGACCATGACGGAAACATCTTCAGAGCGATACTAGCAAGAACAAACCCTAGGTAAAACCCTGTACCGCACAGTCATTCTATCCCAAAAACAGCTTTGCCTCGGTGGGGATCGGCTCGGGGACCGGGGCTATCTCCGCAAGCTTCACATATTCATCGGCGCCTTGGGGTAAAAGAAATCCCGCCTTTACCGCCGCATCCGCTGATTGCCGGATTTTCTCTACGTATATCTCATGGGTCGGATAAAGCTCTTTGAGTTTAGCCGGGGCAAAAGCTATGGTGAATCCTTCCAGGGGATACGCCGGACCTGCAACATATTGAGCGGTGGGAATATCAAAATTTGGCGGCCGTATGCCGCCCTTGGCATTCCCGTTTTGATCAAGATTCCCTTTTGACCGCCGTCCCTCGCTTTCTGACGGTATAGTCCCTTTTGGGTATCTTTTTCAATGAGGCACTGCGCCATCTTGCAATTAGCCATAAATTTCCCTATATTTGGAAAAGAGGCGGTTATGGGCATTAACAGGCAGCTTAAAGACAGCGTATTTTCTTTTCTTTTTAGCGATCCGGAGGTCCTGCGGGGCTTGTATGGCGCCATTGAAGGCGTTACCTTGGCACCGGACGTGCCCATCAGCATAAATACCCTGACCGACGTGATTTTTAAGAACCAGATCAATGACCTTTCATTCACCGTGGACAACCGGCTGGTGGTGCTCATTGAGCATCAGTCCACGATAAACCCCAACATGCCCTTCCGGCTGCTGATGTACATAGCCAGGGTGTACGAAAAAATCATAGGCACGAATAAAATATACGATAAAAAACTGGTCCCTTTACCCTGGCCTGAATTCATTGTCCTGTATAACGGCACGGACAAATACCCCGACCAGGCAACACTAAAACTGTCCGATGCCTTTAAGGACCTGGGGGATGCGCTGGGCGGAACTAAAAGGCCGGTAGATTTGGAATTAACGGTACAGGTATACAATATCAACCATGGCCATAACGAGGGGATGCTGAAAAAATGCGAAGAACTCGGCGGGTACAGCGCCTTTGTTGACAAGGTCCGGGAATACAAGAAAACTATTTCCGATAAAGATGTCGCCTTTAGAGAAGCGATCAATGACTGCATAGAGCATAATATTCTGCGTGAGTTTTTAAAATCACACGCCACGGAGGTATTACAAATGTTATTAACCGAATGGAACACCGAGGAAGCCCTTGCATTCGAAAGAGAAGAAGGGTGGAAGGAAGGCCGCGAGGAAGGTCGCGAGGAAGGTCGCGAGGAAGGCCGCGGGGAAGGCCGCGAGGAAGGCGAGAAGAAAAAAGCCCTGGAAACGGCGAAGAATCTTCTTGCCCTGGGCGTAAGCCTGGACACGGTCGCCAAAGCGGTTGGCCTTGACATGGAAACCGTCAAAAGTCTTGCCCAGTGAAATATAGTGAAGCCCTCTAAAAACATATCGTCCTCATCCATAAATTAAGTGTAGCCTACGCCAAGGTCCGCATAATAAAGCAAGCGGGCGAAATTCACGTTAGTCTATGCTGCACAAGTCTATCATACAATGATATAGTGGCCATTACGGAAACATTTTCAGAACGATACTAGCAAGGACAAACCCCGGGTAAAGCCTCTCCTGCACTGTCATTCTATCCTAAAAATAAGAGCCCCTTCCAAAAACCAAGTTTTGAAAGAGGCTCAAATACCCGACAATTAATCTAATTACCGGCGGGTGTCCAGCTTCGCCTTTAGAATTTTATCAACCCTGTCCCACCCTGGATTTCAACTTTAGTACCGAGGGCTTCGGACATACGCTGCAGCCTCTTGAGTATCCGGGCCGCTACTTCTGGTTTCGGCGTACGGGGGATACCGTGCTGGGACATGGGCGCGTCATAGCCAAATTCAATGGGGCGGATTAAGATCTGTTTGATCTTCCCCCCGTCGTAATCAAGCTGGGCGGTCACCGATTCCATGGACTCCATGTTTTTGGGATCCGGATGTTTGGTTACCGCCTGGGGAGGCCACATATCCATGTTCATTTCCGTTTCGGTAGTTTCACTGTAGAACTGATCCAAATGGTTATCCGTGTAACGGTCCGGGCCTGCCGGGGTTCCCCAGAGCTGGTAGATAAAGCTCGCCAAGCTATAGAAGATGGGCTTGCCTTTGTAGATTTCGATACCCCGCAGAAGGTGGGGGCCGGTGGCAAAAAATACATCAGCGCCATTATCAATAGATTTGTGGGCCAGATCTACCAGAAATTCTGAAGGGGTCTCCTGAAGAAAGTCCATGTGACGCAGCACATTGTTGTAATCGTGGGAATGAACGGTGGCGATCATAAAATCCGACCATTCTTTGCCCTGGCGTATGCTGCGCAGGTTTAGTCTGAGATCATCGGCATTGGGGTAATAATTAAGTCCGCAGGGCCGCTCCCCCGCTTCAAACATGGTGGTATGTACCATTTGCCGTTTGTTGGGGTCACCAACCTTGCCGTACATCCGTTCCATCAGGGCTTTAACTTCACTGCCATCGGAGGTGATGTCCCCGGCGTGTTCTTTCGTAGCTTTTTGGGCATAGTCCGTTTCGTACTGTTTGATTTTTTTAATTCCCTCAAAAAGTTCGGGGGGCAGTACAACGCTGGGGGTAACCCGCAGAAAATTTATTCCCGCTGCACCGTTTCTGTTACCACCCTGGTAGGCGGCCATTTCCATTCCCGTATCAGCGCTGCGTGATGATTGGTTATCCACCCGACCATTAAAGGAAACTGTCATGGCTACCAGGCCTATTCTGCCCTTAGGGGTTTCCAGGTATTGGGGCGCCCGGGCGTCTTCCAGATTAAAACCAGTCCCGGCATAGGTAACACCTGCCTGCTGAAGATATTCATTACACTTCAGCATTTCATCTACTCCCTGATCGGTGGAGTGATTACTGGACCGGGCGACAACATTAAATCCCAGGGACTTAACATCTGCCGCCACTTCTTTACACCCCATGAGGCCGCCAATGTGGGCCCGCTGGTTCCGATAGTCCCCAAAGTTTGATTCCATATTTCCCACCGCAACATCGCTTTTTTTGATAGGGTCAAGAATCGCCCGCACTTCGGGATCGATCAAATGGGATATGGGGTTTGTTTGAATAATGTCCCCTACCACGGTTAAGGTAAAGGGGGCCTTGATAGCGGGATTCGCGAAATGCTCTTCCCGCATCTTGACTATCGCCGGATGATCCGCAATTTCAGGATATTTCTTTTCTTCACTCATAAAGCGCTCCTATAAAAATTAAGATTATAAATAAACAAGTGGAATCATAACCATGGTAACCAGCAGGTTTACCGGCAGTTCGATGAACAATGCCTGTTTTACAAAATACTTGTTGCTATATCCACCAAGCCCCTGGGTAAATGCCATAGACGGGGATGCCATAATTGAGAAATGGGCGCCCATGCAGCCGATAAGGCAGGCCATGACATAGGCATGGGGACTAGCCAATCCTTGGGCTTTTGCCAGCATAATCGCAATAGGCGCCATCAGCGCAACCGACCCATTATCCGACATAAACTGGGTAATAAATACGGTAACTATAAAAAGGATGAAAAGGATAACCAGGGGAGAAACTTGCGGCCCGGTGACATTCAGAATGGAATCGGCAATTAATTTGCCAAACCCCGATGTTTCAATACCCCGGGAAAATGCGGACATACCGCCAATGAGGATGACAATATCCCAGTTTACTGCCTGATACATTTGTTTTGGGCTCAAACAGCCGGTAAAAAGACAGGCAAGGGCGCCAAGGGTTGCGCATACATTTGGGGGAAATTTTGGATTATTGACGATAAACCCAACCAGGGTTAGCACAAGGAAAATCGCCACCAATCCCATTTGGAGGGTAAATTTATTCGGCAAATCATTGCTTTCCGCTGCCACCGCCGCATCGGGCTCCTTAAAGGGGTAACCTTTAATGATATACCGTTTACCAATGGTGAACACCAGAAGGGTGGTAAGGATCGCGGCCGGCAGTCCCCACCAGGAGATTTCAAAGAATGACCAAATACGATACCCCGACGCTTCCAATATTGCGGCGCTGGTTCCTATCATACCCATGCCGGTAAAGGTAAAGCCCGAACCAACCTTGCTTCCCATCTGTTGAAAGTAAACAATATCGGCCATGGATGTTTTGGTTGTCATAGCAATGCTGCACACCAGGGGATACATGATCATCATACAAGCGGTTCCTGATGTAAAAGGCGCAATAACAACGGTGGTAAGAAAAATCGCGAGCTGTATCCGCCCCGTGGTGGTTCCCGTAAGACGCATCAGCGTTTTACCGATCCAGCCAGCCAGTCCGGTGCGGAACATGGCACCCCCAATGGTCATCATGCCGATCATAAGAATACAGGTTGAGCTGGTAAAACTGTTAAACATAACAGCCGGCGTTATAATTCCGGTTACCACAAAGGCAAGCCCCGCCGCAATAGCGACAGGAACATTGGGGATCTTTGGGTGAAAGAAACACACAACGGTAGCGACCATAATAATAGCCGCAATGGCGATAGGTGACATAGAGTATTCCTCCTGAAAAAATTTTAGCAGGAATAGCTCCTTCTCCGGAAAAAGGGGCTGATCCTTTCGGATAAAAAATTTATCCGTTTAGGCACCGTAAAAACTAGCTGAGTTTTTAGAGGCGCCCTATATCATTCCCGTTACACGGGAATAATTTCCCTCCTGTAAAAATTGATAAGGCATCCCGCAAGAAGAATCCGCCGCTCTTCGCCGGTCAGTTCTCCGATAGTAAATGTAAGGGGACTGCTCTTATCCGCTCGTATCAAAACAGCTTTTATGCTCTCTCTTTCCTCTTTAATTGCGGAACCTATGCCGGGGATGAATATGTAATCCCCGCTCTGAAAATCCGCTTCCCCATCCATGATCAGGGGCAGCATGCCCCAGTTGATAAGGTTTGAACGGTAACGTTTGGTGGCGTATTCCCGGGCAATGTTGGCCCAGCCGCCCAGTACCCGCTGGCAGCTCGCCGCCTGTTCCCGGGCGGAGCCATCCCCGGGCTTCACCGCGTAAATCACCGAACCTATGCCGGTGTTTTGCGCCGTCACGGCCGGGCCGCCTGAGCTGCTCAGGGTTTCTAACAGGCTTTGTACTTCCCGGGGCAGGGCTTCTCCGGCCCGGCGTTTCCGTTCCAGGGCCTGAAACTCCTCGGCCCTTCCCACATAGGCAGGATCTTTCCGGGACAGGGTAAACCGGGCCATGGCGATTGGGTTGGAACGGTATGTGGAGGTATCCCCCGAGGGTATTAACTCGTCGGTGGTGGTTACCGGATCGGCGATCACCGAAGCGATGCCCAGGAGCAAGTTTTCTTCCAGGGCTCCCATTTCAGGCCAGCCGGTAATATTGGGGCCGTATTGCAGCTCCACGTCAGAGTTACCTTTTCTAAAGCCGTTATAAACCCTGGTTTGATAAACCCCGGAGTCAAAGCTAAAGCGGGGATGGTCATAGTCCAGGTCCAGGTCTGTAGCGGGGGTAAGGGCGCCATCGTTAAGCGCGGTGGCGGCAATGGAACGGGCATCCATCAGGGCTACTGCGGCCATCTGGCCTTCCCCGGGCTTGGAGCCTTCACGGTTGGGAAAATTTCTGGTGGTGTGGCGAATCGAAAGTTGTCCGCTGGCGGGAACATCCCCGGCGCCAAAACAGGGGCCGCAGAAACTGCTCCGCAGGGATACTCCGGCTTGGGCAAGATCGCCCCAGGCGCCTTTCCTGATCAGATCGATCATGACTGGCTGGGAAGCGGGATATACCGAAAGGGAAAACACGTCGTTCCCCAGGCGCCCCTGCTTCAGGGTTGTTGCAGCGGCCATGATGTTTTCATAGGTCCCCCCTGCGCAGCCCGCAATAATTCCCTGATCCGCCTTAACTCTGCTCTTATGGATCTTGTCAATCAGGGAAAACCGGAAGCGGGTTTTAATAATTTTGTTCGCTTCTTCTTCCACAGAATGAAGTATGTCCTCAGCATTGCTGTTGAATTCATCAATGGCAAATACATTGCTGGGATGAAAGGGCAGGGCTATCATGGGCTTAATTTTGGAAAGGTCCACTTCTATTAACCCGTCATACCAGGCCGCCAATCCGGGTTTGAGTTTTTTATAATCCTCCGGGCGGTCATGGCAGTCATAGTACTCTTTTGTCACCCCGTCGGTCTGCCAAATAGAACTGAGGCAGGCGGTTTCGGTGGTCATCACATCAATGCCATGGCGGAAATCCGCAGAAAGGTTTTCTATGCCTTCCCCTACAAATTCCATAACCTTGTTTTTTACATAGCCCTTTTCAAAAACGGCGCCGATAATCGCCAGAGCAATGTCCTGGGGGCCTACCCCGGGCCGGGCCTTTCCCCGCAGGTATACGCAGATCACTTCGGGATAGTCAATATCGTAAGTTTTTTCCAGGAGCTGCTTTACCAGTTCTCCCCCGCCTTCGCCTATACCCATGGTTCCCAGGGAGCCGTACCGGGTGTGGCTGTCCGAGCCAAGGATCATGGAGCCGCACTGGGCGTACACTTCCCGCATGTAGGAATGGATCACCGCCTGATGGGGTGGCACAAAGACGCCGCCGTATTTTTGGGCCGCCGACAGGCCGTAGCGGTGATCATCTTCATTAAGGGTGCCACCTACTGCGCAGAGGCTGTTGTGGCAATTGGTCAGCACATAGGGCAGGGGAAAATTTTCCAGCCCGCTGGCCTTGGCGGTCTCGATGACCCCAACAAAGGTAAGGTCATGGGAGGCCAGGCAGTCAAAACGCAGCCGGGGATGTTCCATACTTGTCCCCTGATTATGGGCTTTGAGAATAGAATAAGTAATGGTCTCCCGGCGGGCTTCCTCCCGGGAAAAAGACCTGCCGGTAAATTCCCGGATGCCAAAATGGGGATCCGTTTTCTCAGGCATGATGGTGTCCCCGTTCACCAAATATACTCCGCCCTGGTGAAGTTTTATCATGATTACTCCTTCACCTGGCGAATCACATCAATGACCGTATTGTCCCGGTATGCCACAATGCCAACGATTTTGTCGGTATATTCCACCGGGTCCGGGTCTCCCACAATTTTCCGGGCCTTGTCCCTTAAGTCTTCAATAGAACAGAGAGGTATGCCATACTTGCGTATCTTTTCTGCCAGCAGGGGCCGCCTTGGGTTAACTGTTACGCCGTGGTTGGTCACTATCACATCCACGGTTTCGCCGGGGGTTACCACGGTGTTCACCCGATCCACCACGCAGGGGATACGGCTCCGGGTAAGGGGGAGGATGATAATGGAAACCGATGCGCCCTGGGCAGTATCAGGGTGGCCGCCTATGGCGCCCCGGATTACCCCATCGGCGCCGGTCAGAACATTAACATTGTAATTGATGTCAACTTCCAGGGCCGATAGAACCACTATGTCCAGTTGGTTTACTGCGGTACCCTTATTGCTCGGGCTTGCGTAATAGGATGCGGATATTTGGGAATGGAAGCGGTTGTTCTTCAGGGATTGTGCGGCGGTAAGATCAAAGCTCTGGACGTCAAGAATTTTTTTGATAAGCCCTTCTTCGTGCATCTCCACGATTTGGCCGGTAATGCCCCCTAGGGCGAAACTGGCGCTTATCTTCTGCCGTATCATCCGTTCCCTGAGAAAGCGGACCACCGCCAGGGATGCGCCGCCGGAACCCATTTGCATGGAAAAGCCCTCAGTAAACCTGCCGGTGGCTTCAATAACATCGGCGCAGGTAGTGGCCATCAGGAGTTCCATGGGGCTCTTGGTAAACCGGGTGGCCCCTTTCATGATCCCCTCAGGATCGCCGATCTCATCCACCACTACCACATAGTTCACATCCGATTCGGGTATGCCGAAGGGAATATTGGGATAAGGAACAATATGATTGGTAATAACAATGGTCTTATCAGCATACTGGGCGTCTGTTTTGGCGTACCCCAGGGACCCGCACATGATCCCCTGGTCCACTCCCCGGATATAGCCGTTGGCATTGCCATAGGGATCGCAGGAGGGGGCTCCCAGAAACGCTACGTCAATATGAAGCTCCCGGGTCTCAATAGCATAGGCCCGGCCCCCATGACTGCGAAAGGTCACCGGCGCGTCCATGAGTCCCCGGGAAACCGCTTCCGCCAATTCGCCCCGGAGGCCGCTGGTTTCTATACGCTGCACCAAGCCGCTTTTAATGTGTTTTATCATCGGCGCGTGACAGTCGCTCAGGGAGCTGGCGGCAACTATCAGATCCCGAAACCCCATTTCCGCCAATTTATCCAGGGTCAGGTTGACAATATAATCCCCATCCCGGAAATGATGGTGAAACGAAATGGTCATGCCGTTTTTCAGCCCCGACAGTTCTATGGCCTTTTCCAGGCTTTCCACAATTTTATTGTTCAGCTTTTGCCGTTCCGCCAGGTTTTTATGATCCTTCACCGCTCCTGCGGGATCGAATTTGCCATGGAGCGCGCCTATTTCTCCAATATAGGGTATAGTATCATAGTTAAATTCGCTCATGCCTCTTCCCTTCTTTTCAACAGCCCCGCTGCGGAGGCTAAATCCAATACCCGTTGGGCGCGGAGCGCCACAGGCTTGTCTATCATCTTTCCGTTCAGGGCTATAACCCCGCTGCCCCGTTTTTTCGCTTCCTCAATAGCTTCAATAATTAAAAGGGATTTTGAAATCTCCTTTTCAGTGGGGGTGTAAATTTCATGGATTGGCTGGATCTGCCGTGGGTTAATAATGCTCTTGCCGTCAAAACCCAGTTGTTTGATCAGGGTCGTCTCTTTACGCAGGCCCTCTTCGTTATCTATATCCGAATAAACCGTATCAATGGCGTCGATCCCCGCAGAGCGGGCCGCCAGAAGAACCATGCTCCGGCCGAAAAGCAGCTCAATCCCTTCGGGGGAGCGGTTGGTTTTCAAATCAGTTACATAGTCCTCGGCGCCGATGGCAATCCCGATAAGCCGTGTACTGGCACAGGCGATTTCCTTGGCGTTTAGAACCCCTTTGGCGCTTTCCACTGCGGCCATCATGCCGGTGGAACCCGGAACAAGCCCGGCGTCTTTTTCAATCCTGGCGATTTCTTTTTCACAGTCCAGGATATCCTGGGCGCTTTCAGTTTTCGGCAGCCGTATAGTTGCCCTGCCAGTCCGCACTATGGCTTCCAGATCCTCCCGGCCCATTTCGGTATCCAGGGCATTTATCCGTACCAGCAGCTCTTTCCCGGGATAATCAATGGTGCAGAGCGCTTCATGAACCAAAAAACGGGCGGCGTCTTTTTCCGCAAGGGAAACCGAATCTTCCAGATCAAACATGATGCAGTCCGCAGGATAGACCCCCGCATCCTTGATCATCCCGGGATTGTTCCCCGGTACATAGAGCATGGTCCGGCGCAGTTTCATTTTTTTACCGCCCCCCATGGAAAAACCGTCTCCCCCGCAGCCCTGCAAGCCGCCGTTTTTACCCGGGCCCGGATGGCGCAGTCCAGGGCGCCCTTGTCAATCGCAGTAACCCTGGCGGCGGCTATACCCAGGCCGGTAAGGGTTTCCCGAATCAATGCCCGGATCTCTCTGCCGAACTGCTTCTCCACCGCGCTTTGGAGATCTATTTCAATGCCATCACTTCCCGGTTCCAGGGTTATCATAATATCGCTGGACTCCAGGGTTCCCGCAATGGCGGTTTCTTTTATCTGCATGTTCCCTCCTTATCGCTCTTTTCTCAATAATATGCGGTACCCTTTGCGAGAAGCCGGGCGGTCCTGTACCCATAGACGCTTTGTACGCTTACTATTCCTGCGGACTCGGTATAATCCACCCCGGCCTCCAGAATTCCCCCGGGATGGGCGATGCGCAAACGTGCGGGATCGGCGCTGGGGCGTTTTATCCCATGAACGATGCTCCCCGGAATAAGCGCCGCAGCGGCGGTACACATGGCGCCGGTCATGGCATAGGTGGGATGGGTTTTCTGCATGGACATCATCCTTCCCAGAAGGTCGATCTTATCTTCCGAAATAAGGTTTCCCGACAGGGTAGTATATTCCGCCGGAGGGGCCACCAGGGTCATCTTGGGAACCCCGGGGCTTTTCCAGGGGGAATCCTCCGGTTTTTCAATGAGCCCCAAAACCTGGGCTGCCTTACCCCGGATACGTTCCAGCAGATCCAGCAGTTCAGGATTGCTGTCCATTTCCCCGGGGAGTTCCTTCCCGCTCAGACCAAGCTCCCCGGCCAGGGCAAAAACCAGGGGATTAGCCGCATCGACGATTGATACGGAAAGGCTCCCAAAACCGGGAATATCCAGCTTGTCCCGGGCATTTCCCGTGGGGAGGAGCTTACCGCACACTGATCCTGCGGGATCCAAAACCAATACCTTAATCGGCGCAGCGGAACCGGGAACCCCGGGGATCTCGCAATCCCCTTCGTAGTTGACCTGCCTATCCGGGGTTTGTATATCTTCTATCAAAATTTTCTTAGTATTGGTGTTATAAATTCGTACCAGGGTTGTAGGGGACTTGGGCTTTACCAGGCCTGACTCTATGGCAAAGGGGCCGACGCCGGAAGAGATGTTGCCGCAGTTTCCCGCATAGGATACCACAGGCTTATCCACCGATACCTGGGCAAAGGTATAGTTTATATCCGCATCATCCCGTTCCGACGGCCCAAGGATGGCCACTTTACTGGTTACGGATACTGCGCCGCCCAGGCCGTCTATCTGCCGGGCGTCAGGGCTGCCCATGAGCCTGAGTAGAACCGCATCCCGTTCGTCCCCGGGAGGGGGCAAATCCTTTTCCAGAAGGTACAGGCCCTTACTGGTCCCGCCCCGGAAAATCATACAGGGAATTCCTCGCTGCATATAAATGCTCCTTGAAAAGTATCGTATCACCCTATAAACTATAAGTCCAATTCATATTTTGAATATTTTTTATAGTTTGTATGAATAGTCTGAGGAGGACTGCCATGGATTTTCGGGAACTAAGCTACATTGTTTCCATTGCAAAACAGCAAAATATCACCAGGGCATCGGAAGAAGTCTATGTATCCCAGCCCACCCTGAGCAAATTTGTGCAAAATTTGGAAAACTACCTGGGCCAGCCCCTTTTCCGCCGGCTGGGCAATAAATTTCTATTAACCTATGCCGGAGAGCTGTATGTGGAAAAAGCCAAGGCCATGCTGGCGATGAAAAAGGAACTGGATCAGGAGCTTTCGGATATTATACGGCAAAACATCGGGGAACTTAAAATCGCCTTCCCCATCATGCGGGGCAATTACATGTTGCCCTGCACCCTGCCGGTTTTCCGGAAAGAATTTCCCCGGGTAAAGGTAAGTATCCATGAAGCGAATTCTTCAGTCA
Source organism: Treponema primitia ZAS-2 (assembly GCF_000214375.1). Taxonomy (NCBI): domain Bacteria; kingdom Pseudomonadati; phylum Spirochaetota; class Spirochaetia; order Treponematales; family Treponemataceae; genus Treponema; species Treponema primitia. The sequence continues at coordinate 848,094 of NC_015578.1, forward strand.
TGGAAGATATGATCCTGGGCGGGGAGATCGACATTGCCTTTTTTACCCTGCCCATAAAACACCCGGATATCAGCTACGACATCATTAACCTGGAGGAGATACTATTGATCATGTCCCCGGACCATCCCCTGGCCTCCGCCGGAATACCCAGGGAAGGATGCAAATACCCCTGGATAGATATAGGGCTATTACGGGATGAGGAATTTATTATCCAGCGCTCGGACCAGCGGACCAGGCAGATCTTTGACAAGATATTCCACAACGCCGGTTTTGACCCCCGCATAGCCATGGAGATCCGTAATATCCAGGCATCGGTGCAGCTTGCCTCAGGCGGTTTCGGCATGACCTTTGTGGGAGAAACCCATCTTCGCCATATCAGGACCGATGTGAACCCCGCCTGTTTTTCCGTGGGCACGCCCCGGACCACCACCAGTTTTGTGGCCGCCTATCGCCGGGGGATATACCTTCCCAACTATGCCCAGCGGTTTGTCAATATTGTGCGGGAGTTTACCTGAGGAAATAAGGACAAAACTTTTACCACTCCCTAAGCTTATTATCTTTTGGGCTAATAATGTTAAAGGTTTCGCCGGAAGGCTCAACCGCATAAAAGCCCTGTTTGAGAATATACTGCTTTATATTTTTATTCGTGTTGAGGGGTTTAATACCCAAGAACTTGCTTACGCAAGGGAGCTTTAGGGCGCTTGAAAAAGGTATTAAACCCCGAATACAAATACCTTATGAGAACAACATACCTCGTCCCTTTAGGGCGAGGTTGTTGATTCATAACCACACCTATATGTCCATAAATCCGGGACAGTAAGTCCATGGCCTTTTGTTCCTGTCCCTCAACCACTTCGCCGCAAATTTATTTGACTTTCCCATATAATGTCAATATATTAACACTTAGGATAAAGGGGTGTAACCGGCTTATGATAAAGCTGCCTGGGCGGGCGAAACTGGAACGCTTTATGCGGGGACGCTACGGCCAGGACGAGCTTAACCGCGTTCTTTCCGCAGCAGCCCTGGCTTTCTGCTTTGTTTCCATTATTACCCGGCATCTCGTGCCGTCATCGCTGTCCATGATCCTGGTCATTATCTGCATCTTCCGCTCATTTTCACGGAATACCGGGGCGCGGATCCGGGAGGCAAATTACTATTTCAGCCTGAAATCCAAGGGGATTCGCTTTTTCGGCGGTGTCGCGGACAAGGTACGGCAGCGCCTGACCCACCGGATTTTTACCTGCCCCTCCTGCGGCCAGCGCTGCCGGGTACCCAAGGGCAAGGGCCGCATCAGGATCACCTGTAAACGCTGCGGCGCTAAATTTATAAAAAAAACTTAGGGGGGAACAGTGTTTGGAACTGTAAGGGCGAATAGAAAAGCGCTCTCTCCTGAAGAACGGAAGCGTTATGATGGGGCATACTGCGGCCTCTGCTGTGAATTAGGCGCCAGGGCCGGCGCTTTAGGCCGTTCCTGTCTGAGCTATGATATGGCCTTTTTATCCATGCTTCTTTCATCGGTGTACAAGCTCGATGAAAAACAGAAAAACTGCGTGTGCGCCTTTCGTCCAATACCTCACCCCTGTATTGCCAATGAAGCCCTATCGTATTGCGCGGATATGAATATAATCCTGTCCTATTACCAAGCCCTGGATGACTGGAAAGATGACAGAAAAAGAAGCGCGAAGCAGAAAAGCGATGCTTTGGCGGCATACCTTCCTACACTAAGCGAAAAATGGCCCGGGCAATGCCTGACGATCAAAGAAAAACTGAAAGATTTAAGCGCCATAGAAAAAGCCAATGAACTTAATCCCGACCTCCCTATGAATTGTTTTGGGGAGCTTTTGGGCGAAATTTTTTTGTGGGCCCCCGGCGGCGCCGCTTGCAGCGCAGATTCCGGCGAATACGCAGCCCCGCTTAAAGCCATGGGCGCCGCCCTGGGGCGCTTTATCTATCTTTTGGACGCTTGTAATGATCTCCGCCGGGATATCAAAAAGCAGCGTTACAACCCTCTGGTGGTCCAGAGAAGGGAAGAGTTTACTCCCCTTTTAACCATGATGATGGCCGAGTGTACCGCGGCCTGTGATAAACTTCCGATAAACCGGGACAGTGGTATCCTGCGGAATGTACTCTATTCCGGAGTCTGGCAAAGTTACCGGCATCCTTCCGGTAAGAAAAAGGCGGAGGCCTAATAGGATGGAAGACCCCTATAGCATATTGGGGATCAGTCCCGGCTCGTCTGATGAGGAGCTGACCCAAGCATACCGGAAGCTGGCAAAAAAATATCATCCCGATATAAATCCCGGCAACAAAAATGCGGAATTAAAGATGCGGGAAATAAACGCCGCCTATGAACAGATCAAAAAGCAGAAATCGGGGGGCGTGAATTATGAACAGACCGATGGCAGTTATGGTAAGCAATCGCAAAACCAGAGTGGAGGATACCGGGGAGAAAATCCCGGGGACCAAGGTCCCGATGACCAAGGTCATTTTGGCGGCGGTTTTAATTTTTGGTTTGGTGATTTTTTTGGTGAAGGCTGGGAACAGGCAAATCCTGAAATAAACCAAGCCCGCGCTCTTGTTGAAAACCGGCGTTACCGTGATGCCCTGCTGGTGTTATCAGAATTACCAAACCATACCGGGGAATGGTTCTTTTACAGCGCCCTTGCCAATGCAGGAACGGGTAACAGGGTAACTGCCATCTCCCATGCCCGCGAAGCGGTGCGGATGGAACCGGACAATATGCAATACCGGTCTTTGCTGAATCAATTTGAACGCAACAGTTTTGCATATCGAGAGGCCGGGGAAGGCCGGGGGTTTAGTATGCAGAATTTGGGGAGCTCTATTTTCAGAATAATACTGGCGCAACTTTTCTGCTTGTTTTGCTGTCGGCCATGTTAAGGAAATTACGGAGGTTAATGGTATGGGGAGAATAATCGGCATAGACCTTGGAACAACCAATTCATGCGTAGCCGTACTGGACGGCGGAAAGCCTGAGATCATTCCCAATGCGGAAGGGGGGAGAACAACCCCATCGGTGGTGGCCATTACCCAAAGCGGTGAACGCCTGGTAGGGCAGAGCGCAGTACGTCAGGAACTTACCAATAATGAACGGACCGTCCGGTCCATAAAACGGGAAATGGGTACTTCCAATAAGGTGCAAATGGGGGAAAAGACATTTTCCCCGCCTGAAATTTCCGCCATGATTCTTGCAAAGCTGAAACGGGACGCCGAAGCTTTTCTTGGTGAAACCGTATCAGAGGCGGTTATTACCGTCCCGGCTTATTTTACCGATTCCCAGCGGCAGGCTACCAAAGACGCGGGGGCAATCGCAGCCCTTACGGTACGCCGCATCATCAATGAACCAACCGCGGCGGCCCTGGCCTACGGCGTTGATAAAGAAGAAAACCAGAAGGTACTAGTTTTTGATCTGGGGGGCGGCACCTTTGATGTTTCTATCCTCGATATAAAAGACGGTGTCATAGAAGTCTGCGCCACCGCCGGGAACAACCGGCTGGGGGGAGATGATTTTGACGCCTGCATAACAGAATACCTTGCCGAAGAATTCAAAAAAGAAACCGGTTTCGATGTAAAAAAACAGCTCGTAGCTATGCTGCGGATAAAAGAAGCGGCGGAACAGGCTAAGAAGGAACTGTCCGCTTCCGAACAAACCGAAATAAATCTGCCCTATCTTTGTGAAGCGAAGGGATCACCCCTGCATTTAAAAGCCGCTCTTACACGGGCGCAGTTTAATAAACTGACTTCCCATCTGGTGGATGCCACGGAAGCTCCGGTTAGGCAGGCCATGGAGGACGCTCATATTACCAAAGACCAGATAGGAAAGGTACTCTTGGTCGGTGGCTCAACCAGGATTCCTGCGGTACAGGATGCGATACAGCGTATTACCGGAAAGCCCGGCTTTAAGGGTATCAATCCCGATGAATGTGTAGCGGTCGGCGCGGCTTTGCAGGCCGGTGTACTCATCGGGGAAGTAACCGGTTTGCTCCTGCTTGATGTTACGCCCCTGTCCTTGGGCATTGAAACCGTGGGGGGGATGTGTACCCATGTGATAGAGCGTAACACTACGATTCCTATTTCCAAAAGCCAGATTTTTACCACCGCCGCTCCATTCCAGTCTTCGGTTGAAATAAACATTTTACAGGGGGAGCGTCCCCGCTCAAGCCAGAATAAAACCTTGGGTAAATTCTGCCTCAAGGGTATACAGCGGGCCATGGCCGGTGTTCCCCAGATAGAAGTTACCTTTACTATCGATTCCAACGGTATCGTGAATGTAAGCGCAAGGGATCTAAAAACCGGCAAAGCCCAGGAGATTACTATAGAAGCCTCTTCCAACTTGAGTGAAGCTGAGCTGCAGTCCGCCATACATGACGCGGAGCAGTATGCCGCTGAGGACGCCCAATTCCGTAAAGATCAGGATGCCCAGGGAAAACTGCAAACGGTGATAGCGTGGGCGGAAGGAATGGAACAGGATGCTGCAAAAAATAAGGACAAGGAGCTGTTCAAGAAATACCGGGAAGCTTTCAAGGAGCCGCTAAAAAACGCAAAAAAAGCGCTTAACGGCAAAGACGCCGGGGCCGTGAACGCCGCTATTGCTGAACTGGAAGCGCTTATCGCATCCCTTGAAAACGGGTAAGCTTTTTTTATAGATTATACAGTACGGAGGTGTGGTATGACTTTGTACGAGGCAATTTTTATCAGGCGGTCGGCAAAAAAATATGATATGACCCCTCTTGACAATCAGGTTTTAGCTGAGAAAAATTTAATTTCCGTATTAAAGGAAAAAACAAAGCAATTAAAGTACAACCTTTCTGCATTGTATCTTGCCTATAAAAGAAAGGATGTGCCAATGTATGCCAAGGTGATACCGCTCATCACCATAGGGTACGCTTTATCGCCGATTGACCTAATACCAGACTTTATTCCAGTTTTAGGATACCTGGACGATCTTATCATTTTACCTGCCCTCATTACCCTTTCAATAAAATGTATACCCAAGCCCATATTTCTGGAATGCAAAGAGAAAGCAAAGGGATTATGGGACAATGGAAAACCGATAAAATGGTATTACGCAATACCCATAGTTGCAGTGTGGCTCTTAATTATCGCAGTAATCATAAAAATTATAATAACCTGACAGGAGCATATATATGGGTTTTGTCCAACGGATAGAAGAAAACGTTGTCGGAATATTTCAGAAAAAAATCGCCCCTGCCTTGCAGCTTATGACTTACTATCGGTGCGCCCTTATGGAAGTTGAAACAAAATTCAAAGTTCTCAACGAAGAATTTTCCCTGTCCCATGACAGAAATCCTATAGAACATATAAAAACGCGGATAAAAACGCCTGAAAGTATCAGAAAAAAAATGCGTACATTACAGATTCCAAAAAATGTAGATTCTCTGGAAAAAAATATCCATGATATAGCCGGTATTCGCATTATATGTCAATTTGTCGATGATATTTATGTACTGGCGGATTGTTTGCTCGCCCAGGATGATGTGGCCCTTATTGAAAAGAAAGATTATATTGCTAATCCTAAAGAAAGCGGTTATCGAAGCCTTCACTTAATAATTGAGGTCCCGATATTCTTACATAACGAAAAACGGCAAATGAAAGTGGAAGTGCAATTAAGGACTATTGCAATGGATTTTTGGGCAAGCTTGGAACATCGACTTACGTATAAAAAGGACATAAATAATGAAAAGGCAAATAACATTTCCAGTGAATTAAAAAATTGCGCGGAAACAAGCGTATGGCTTGATTTGAAAATGCAGGATATACGAAATAATATTGAAAGAATAGAAAAGAGAGGTAATTAATTATGTATACTATGATTCCACAAAAATTACTCAGTTACTTTTTATACTTTGGCGCCATGTCTTTTGTCGGCTGGATTATCGAAGTCCTCTACCGGTCTTCAAAGGAAAAACGTTTTGTAAACGCCGGGTTTCTTTCCGGTCCCTTTGTGCCGATTTATGGTTTTGGTGCCGTAATTATTACCGCCATTCACGTAGAAGTACAGTCGTTACCGGCCGTTACAGCGTGGGTTATTACCCTTCTGTCCCCCACCATACTTGAATACTTTGGTGGATGGTTAATGGAAACACTATTCGGCATGAAATTATGGGACTATCACGAAAGGCGTTTTAATCTTTCGGGCCGTATATGCCTGCGGTTCTCGATTTATTGGGCTTTTTTCGCAGCCCTGCTGGTTTTGTTTATCCAGCCCCGGGTGTTTACCCGGATCATGGTTCTGGGACCCTATCTTTCCCATTTTGTCGCCGGAGGGCTTTTAGCTTACTTCATTGTGGACATTGATCATTCGGTAAAATCAATATTTAACTTCAAAACCTTTCAGAAGGATATTGCTGCCTTGATTGAAAAGGGAAAGGAGTTTCATTCAGTCTTTGGTTTTTCAGGCGATATGGATGATAAAAAGCTAAAACTGCCGATGGAAGTGCGCCGTATACTAAAACCGCTTAATGCCTTCCCCAGCCTCAGGAGGAATTTCAAAGAGAAACTGCCGGCCTTCCCTGATTGGATACGGAAACATCTTGAAAAGCGGTTTTGGAAATAACACTTGTCTATAATGCAGAAAAGTTATAGATTTAGAGAAGACTAACATGAAGGAGTTAAAATATGAATTTGTATGATTTTACCGTAACGAACCGCGAAGGAAAACCGGTTTCTCTTGCCGATTATAAGGGGAAAGCGCTTTTGATTGTGAATACTGCCACCAAATGCGGGTTGACGCCGCAATATGAGGGTTTGCAAAAACTGTACAAAGCCTATCACGACAGGGGATTTGAAATTTTAGACTTTCCCTGTAATCAATTCGGCGAACAGGCCCCGGGCAGCGCCGAGGAAATTGCCGAGTTCTGCACTATAAAGTATCACGCTACCTTTCCCCAGTTTGCCAAGATTGATGTAAATGGCGATAAAGCGGCGCCTCTTTTTACGTATCTCAAAGAGCAGGTTGCGGAAACCGAAGATGAAGGGGCGGCGGCTCTCAAGGAACGGCTTAAAGGGCGCACTCCTTTCACCGGTCCTAAAGACATCAAATGGAATTTTTCCAAATTTCTTGTCAGCCGTGATGGCAGGGTGACTGCATGGTTTTTCCCAACCTATAGCCCTGAGAAATTGTCTTCTGCAATTGAGGGATTGCTTTAGGGATTCGAGGGCCCCTGCCAAATTTCCTCCCCTTACCTGCTCTTTTTAGGCAATTTCCCCTTTTTCGCGCAGTAAATGACGTTTTTCGTCAAGTTCCCCAGGGCCAGTTTTTTCTTGACTTTACCTTAAAGACCGCATATACTGATTAGATACTTTTTGGACCATATACCGCCAAAGAGCGCCCATAAAGGCCAATTTATGGGTTAGATTTGAGAGAGGAGGCACAAGTTGAGCGTTCCAGCATTTGATCCGGGCGTTGTTGACGACGTCATTAAGGTATGGGGAGCCAAATCCGGCTCGATTATTCCGATTTTACAGGGTGTTCAGGAGAAATATAACTACCTGCCGCCCGAAACTTTCCCCTGTGTCGCGCAAAAACTTGGGGTCAGTGAAGCAAGGGTGTACGGTGTAGCCACATTTTATGAGAACTTTTCCCTCCAACCCAAGGGTAAGTTTATCATCAAGGTGTGCGACGGTACCGCTTGCCATGTCCGCAAGTCCCTTCCCAATTTGGAAAAATTCCGCAAGGAACTGGGGCTTTCCGAGAAAAAGATCACCACCGACGATTTGAGCTTTACGGTTCAGACGGTAGCATGCCTTGGGGCGTGTTCCCTGGCGCCGGCATTTATGGTCCAGGGGGGAATTCCGGACAAGGTGTACGCCAACGTAACCCCCGACCAGATTCCCGGTGTTCTGGATGAGCTGCGGGCAAAACTTTAAGAGGGGTAGGAAATGTCGAAACTTACAAACAGGGATGCCTTGAAAAAGGTACGGGAAAGCTATAAAAAGGCTTTCGATGCGGAGAAACGCAAGATTTTTGTCTGCGCAGGAAACGGGTGTATCGCCTCCGGTTCCATTCAGGTGTACGACAAATTAGCGGAAATTATCAAGTCAAAGAACGTGGGCTGCAGCCTGGAACTCAAAGAAGAGCCGGGTCATCCTGCGGGACTGAAAAAGGGCGGGTGTCCGGGCTTCTGTAACCAGAGCGTTCTGGTTTTGGTTGAGCCCGAAGGCTGGCTGTATACCAAAGTAAAGCCCGAGGACGCCGAAGATATCGTTGAACAAACCATAAAGAACGGTAAGCCCGTTGAGCGGCTTGCCTACAAGGCGCCGGATGGCAAATTAATTCTTAAAAAAGATGAGATTCCCTTCTATAAGAAACAACAGCGTATCGTGCTGGACCATTGCGGCAAGATCAACGCCGAATCCATTAAAGAATACCTGGCTGTGGAAGGCTACAGCGCCTTTGAAAAGGTGCTCTTCGACATGACCCCGGAAGCGGTTTGCAAAGAAGTAACCGATTCAAATCTCCGTGGGCGGGGCGGCGCGGGTTTCCCTGCGGGCCAAAAATGGGGCGACACCCTGAAAGCCCAGGGCTCTCCCAAGTACATCGTCTGTAACGGCGACGAAGGGGACCCCGGGGCGTTCATGGACCAGTCGGTCATGGAAGGCATACCCCATCAGATGATCGAAGGTATGCTCATCGCTGCCAGGGCTATCGGGGCGGAGCAGGGCTACATTTACGTCCGCGCCGAATACCCCAACGCGGTGGCACGGCTCCGGAAAGCCATTGAACAGGCGGAGGAATTCGGGCTTCTGGGGGACAATATCCTGGGCACGGGCTTTAACTTCCACCTGACTATTTACCGGGGCGCAGGCGCCTTTGTCTGCGGCGAAGGTTCAGCCCTCATGGGCTCCATCGAAGGCCGGCGGGGTATGCCCCGGGTTAAGCGCTACCGTTCAACCGAGCGGGGGCTCTACGAAAAGCCGACAGTCCTGAACAACGTTGAAACCTATGCTAACGTGCCCCTGATCATCAACAGGGGTGCCAATTGGTATAAGGGGATAGGCCCCGCATCTTCCCCGGGAACCAAGACCTTTGCCCTTACCGGAAAGATCGAAAACACCGGGCTTATCGAAGTGCCCATGGGGACCAAGCTGCGGGAAATTATTTTCGACATAGGCGGCGGCATACGGGACGGCAAGAAATTCAAAGCCGTTCAGATCGGCGGACCCTCCGGAGGCTGTTTAACCGAAGCGGACCTGGATATGCCTTTGGACTTCGACTCGGTTCCCAAGGCGGGGGCGATTATCGGCTCCGGCGGCCTGGTGGTCATGGACGAAACCAACTGTATGATAGAAATCGCCCGGTTTTTCGTGGACTTCACAAAACGCGAATCCTGCGGAAAGTGTACGCCCTGCCGGGAAGGAACCCTGCGTATGCTGGAAATCCTGGAACGGATCGTCAATGGCGCGGGCAAGGACGGGGACATTGAAACCCTGGGCGAGCTTGCGGTTACCATTTCCCAGGCGGCCCTCTGCGGCCTGGGAAAAACCGCACCGAACCCGATTCTGAGTACCCTGAAACGGTTCCGCAACGAATACGAAGACCACATCTACAAGCACAAGTGTACTGCCGGTGAATGCCAGAAACTTAAAACACTGTACATTGACCCGCAAAACTGCGCGGGTTGCGGCGCCTGCGCCAAGGCTTGCCCGGTGGGAGCCATCTCTCAGCAGGACAAGGTTCTTGAGGGCAAAAAGAAAGCTTACTACGTCCTTGACGAGAAAAAGTGTATCAAGTGCTTTGCCTGCAAAGAAAAGTGTAAGTTTGACGCGGTTAAGGAGGAAGCATAATCATGGCTGACAAACAATTCATAACCATCGACGGCGTACCCGTGGAGATGGAACGGGGACTGAACGTCCTTGAACACGCTAAAAAAGCCGGTATTCAGATTCCTGCTTTCTGCTATACACCGGAACTTTCAATTTACGGCGCTTGCCGTATGTGTCTGGTGGAAATTGTGGACCCCCGCACGGGGCGCAGTTCCCTTGACTCATCCTGTTCCCTGCTCCCCAAAGCCGGCATGGTCATCAAGACCAACACCGCAAAACTGCGGGGCTACCGCAAGAATATCCTGGAACTGCTCCTGGCAAACCATTGCCGGGATTGTACCACCTGCGACAACAGCACTGATTGTAAGCTCCAGGCCTTTGCGGTTCGGTTCGGCATTACCGGGGTGCGCTATCCCCAGCACAATCCCGAACCCAAGCTGGACGAATCCTCCCTCTGCATCACCAAGGATACCAGCAAGTGTATACAGTGCGGCTGCTGTATCCGTATGTGCAACGAAATCCAGCATGTGGGGGCCATTGACTTTGCCCACCGGGGTTCCGAAATGGCCGTCGCCTGTGTGGGTGAAAAAGACATCGCCAGCTCGGTCTGCGTAGGCTGCGGCCAATGCGCGGCGGTATGCCCCACCGGCGCTCTGACGGTAAAGAACGAAACCAAGCGGGTATGGAAGCTCCTGGACGACAAAAACGCCAAGGTGAGCGTTCAGATAGCCCCGGCGGTACGGGTTGCGGTGGGCAATGCCTTTGGCATACCCCCGGAACAGAACACCTTCGGTAGGCTTGTGGCGGCCCTGCGCCGTATCGGCTTTGACGAAGTCTACGACACCAACGTTGCTGCGGACATGACCATCATTCAGGAAGCGGCGGAACTTCTGGAACGGCTCAAGACCCCCCAGACCTGGCCCCTTTTCACATCCTGCTGCCCCGCGTGGATTCAGTTTGTGGAAAAACACCATCCTGAGGTTATGCCCCATGTATCAACCACCAGGTCGCCCATGCAGCTTTTCTCCGGCACCTATACCAAGGAAGGCCAGCAGTTCTACCGCGGGGCCATCATGCCCTGTACGGCGAAAAAGTTTGAGTCCTCCCGCCCGGAATTCCAGAAAGACGGGAAAAAGCTTGTAGAGTTTGCCCTGACCTCCCAGGAAGTTATCCGCATGATTAAAGAGTCGGGTATCGATTATGCCAACATTGAACCTGAGGCAGTGGAAGGCAAATGGGGCAACACCACCGGCGCGGCAGTTATATTCGGCGTTTCAGGGGGTGTTATGGAAGCGGCTCTGCGCTACGCACTTTCGGTGCTGAAGCTGGATACCCCGGAAAACTATATTGCCCTGGCGGAATCGGGCATTCGGGGCCTCCCCAGGCCGGACGCCAAGGCCGGTACCTTAGTTGACGGCGTCAAAACCGCAACGATCAAGCTGGGGGACATTGAGCTTAAAGTAGCCGTAGTATCCGGCCTGGCAAATGCCGACGAGATTATTCAGCGCGTAAAGGACGGGGAACACTTTGACTTTGTTGAAGTCATGGCCTGCCCTGGTGGCTGTATAGGCGGCGGCGGCCAGCCTCCCGCGTCATGGGAAGTTAAGGCTGAACGGGCCCATGGCCTCTACCTGGCCGACAAGGAATATCCCCTCAACAGCGTTGAGAAGAACCCTGTGATGAAGGAATGGGAAGACTTGGTAGGCAACGAACACGCCCAGCACGAGTACTGGCACATTCACTACGCAGGACATGGTCACAAATAGTTTTGCTCGCTAGAAAAGAAAGGGCCTCATCAGCGAACAGTATCGCTGATGAGGCCCTTTCTTTTCTAGCAGGCAAACCGTTTTTAAAAAAGCCCCCAGCCTGGCCGCCACCGATGACTGGGGGTAATTGCTGCCCTGGAACCTCACCCCCTGATTTTTTCGGGGGCGGAGGAAATTGACGGTTTACAGGTATTCGGACACTTCCTCCGGGGAAAGGCCCAGGGCCTGGGTAATCTGCCCATCACCCAGGCCTAAGCCACGCAGGTTTTGGACAGATTCCCGCCGCTTTTGTTCCGCTTGCTGCCGTTCCTGCTTCGCTTGCTCACGCTCCTGTTCCGCCTGCTCACGCTCCGCTTTCAAGGTTTGGATTATCCCGTCATATTCCATCTTGGCCAGTTTATATCCTGTGTCCTCCCCTTCGAGCCTGGCGTTTGTCATCCCGCTCTGCCAGTCCAGCTGGTTTTTGAGTTCATGCTCAATCCGCGCCCGTTCTCTTTCGTCCTCACTTACCGTTAAGAGTTCCGCTGTCGCCATGGCTACTCCTTCATCGTAGTTTAGTATCTCGTTAATCAAATCCAGCCGCTCGGGATCCAGGGCATACTGGAAAAAAACCGACCAGCGCTCTATCGGCGTCATCGCCGGAATGGGCTTGTCCAGAAACTGCTCCGCCTTTTTTAGCTCAATGTTAATTATAGCAGTCAGGCCGTTAAAGGACAAGTTGTTTTCCTGGTCATAGTACCGGAAGCGGTGGACCAGGGCTTGGTCGTTATGGATGTTCTTGCCCAGGATGGATATCTGCCAGGCAGGCTGCAGGTCTTTATAGTGGTGCTCAATGCCCTTGATATCCTGGGTGGTAAAAAGCCGGGCCAGGTAGTATTCCTGCCTCAGATGCTCATGGGTATCCGGGTACAGGGTCATTTCGATGTCGCCCAGGCTGCCGTCGTTAAATTTGACCGCTATGTCGTAGCGGATCTCCCGATCCCGGAGATTGTTGACCGGGGGCTCGTTGGCGGTGACGGAAAGGACGGTGACCGGCTGGTCTATGGCGGCGGAAACGAGGCAGCGCAGGGCATTGCGGGAGCCGGGGGAGTCCCGGATAAGCACGGCTTTGAAGACCGGGTCCCGGGTGATGTCCAGGAGGTCGTCTTCCGCTTTGATCTGTATCGGCTTTTTAGGGACGGGATTTTCGGCGGGCTTGTCTGGTTCATTATTGTTCATAGAATACTCCTTATAGGAGGGTTAGGGGGATAAAGTGGGATTTTGCTTTAATGGGCGGAGAAAGTTTTTGCAAATCTTTTAAATAAAGAAAACTAAAGGGGAATTTACCGTTAAAATGTTACAAGCCCAGAAAAAAAACAGCGTGAAAAGCGGGGCTGCTCTTCACGCTGTTTTTCCTTTCGCCCTTATTCGGCTTCTTCTTTCTGATTGACTGCGTAAGCGGTCTTCCTTGTGGTTAAAAAATCGTCTTATTGATATTCCGCCACATTAGCCCAGCGCAGCAATGTTTCCTTCTCCTCGAATTTCCCTTTTACCAGTTGGGAAGCGGCAACAATGGAAATCCACTTTTGCGCATACTGTTTTGCAGTATCAGTTTTCTTGCAGAACAGGTTCAGGTACTTTTCAGCCCGGTCCTGCTGCCCGGCCAGGTAGAACAGCAGATAAGTCTGGGCCGCGTCGGCAGAGGCGTTTCCCTGGGTGGCATGGGACCAGTCGATGATATAGTCCTCGTCCTTGTCGGTGATAATGATATTGCTGGGGTTGAAGTCCCCGTGGCAGAGCTTGGTATGCCGGGGCAGACCCTCCAGGCGGGTGTGGAGCTCATAGCGGACCGTGGCGTCCAGGCCGCACACGCTGATCTTCCGGTGCAGTTTTTCAAACTGGGAAGGCAGCCGGGAGGCGTTGTAGAGCTGCATCCTCATCTGGATCTCCACAAAGCGGTCAAGGTAGGCATCGGCCTGGGCGGGATTTTTTTCCATAAGTTCCGCCAGGGTGTTTCCCTGGATGTACTCCCAGACTATGGCCCATTCCCCGTCAATTTTAGTAACCTCCAGAAGTTTCGGGACCCGGAGTTCTGTCTCCCCCACGGCGGCCAGGTTCAGGGCTTCGTTCAGCACATCCGAGGCCAGGTAGGCATCGCCCATTACCTTATAAACCTTGCCGTCCTCCAGATAAATTTTCTTGGAGGGCCGCTCAACCAGTATCTTTTTCCCGCTCATAAATCACCCCCTTCATTACCGTAGTAGGCGTTAAGGTACATCTGTTTGATTTCCGCAATCAGGGGATACCGGGGATTTGCGCCGGTGCACTGATCGTCAAAGGCCTGTTCGCTCATTTCGTCAAGCCGGGCCAGGAAATCTTTTTCATCGATGTTGTATTCTTTGATAGTTTTCTTGATCCCGATCGCGTCCTTCAGCTTGGCTATTCCGGCGATGAGGCTCTCCAGTTTTTCTGCATCGGTTTTTCCCTTGAGACCCAGGGCGGCGGCTACTTCGGCGTACCGGGCGAGGGTTTTGGGGTGATCGTACTGGGAGAAGGTTCCCATCTTTGGGGGGACCTCTTTGGCGTTGAACCGGAGTACGTGGTTGATCATCAGGGCGTTGGCGATGCCGTGGGGCAGGTGGTGGAAGGCGCCGAGTTTGTGGGCCATGGAATGGCAGACCCCCAGGAAGGCGTTGGCAAAGGCCATGCCGGCCATGGTGGCGGCGTTGGCCATTTTTTCACGGGCCACAGGATTGCCGGCGCCTTCGTTATAGGCGGCGGGGAGGTACTGGAAGATCAGTTTCAGGGCCTGGATGGCCAGGCCGTCGGTATAGTCCGTGGCCATCACAGAAGCGTAGGCTTCCAGGGCGTGGGTCACCGCGTCGATGCCCGAAGCGCTGGTGAGGCCCTTGGGAGCGTCCATCTGGAAGTCCGCGTCCACAATGGCCATGTCGGGCATAAGCTCATAATCCGCCAGGGGGTACTTCATGCCCACGGTTTCGTCGGTGATCACCGCAAAGGGGGTTACCTCGGAACCGGTGCCCGCAGAGGTGGGGACCGCGATAAAGTAGGCCTTCTCCCCCAGTTTGGGGAAGGTATAGATTCGCTTGCGTATGTCCACAAAGCGCATGGCCATGTCCTGGAAATCAGCGTCCGGGTGTTCGTAGAGTACCCAGATGATCTTCCCGGCGTCCATGGCGGAACCGCCTCCCAGGGCGATGATAACGTCGGGCTTGAAAACAGCAGCTTGGGCGGCCCCTTCCCTGGCGCAGGCCAAAGTCGGGTCGGGCTCCACATTGAAGAAGCTGGTGTGGACTATGCCCAGCTCATCCAGTTTGTCGGTCACCGGTTTGGTGTAGCCGTTGGAATAGAGGAAATTATCGGTAATGATCAGGGCCCGCTTTTTGCCCATCACGTTTTTCAACTCATCCAGGGCCACCGGGAGGCAGCCCCTCTTTATGTATACTTTTTCAGGCGCCCTGAACCACAGCATATTTTCTCTCCTCTCCGCCACAGTTTTGATGTTGAGCAGGTGTTTGACCCCGACGTTTTCGGAAACCGAATTTCCCCCCCAGGTACCGCAGCCCAGGGTAAGGGAAGGGGTAAGCCTGAAGTTGTAGAGGTCCCCGATGCCGCCGTGGGAAGAGGGGGTGTTCACCAGGATACGGCCGGTCTTCATCCGGCTCTGGTATTCCTTGAGCTTTTCCTGGCCCGTGACCGTGTTTATGTAGAGCGAGGAAGTATGGCCGTAACCGCCATCCCGGACAAGCTGTTCCGCCTTGTCCAGGGCTTCGGCAAAGTTCTTTGCCCGGTACATGCCCAGCACGGGGGAAAGTTTTTCGTGGGCGAATTCCTCGGAAAGCTCCACGCTGGTCACTTCCCCGATGAGGATCTTCGCAGATTCCGGGACCTTGAGCCCCGCCATTTCTGCGATTTTGTAGGCTTTCTGCCCCACTATGCCGGCGTTCAGGGCGCCGTTGACGATAATGGTCTTCCGTACCTTCTCGGTTTCCGCCTTGTTGAGGATATAACAACCCCGGTCGGCAAATTCCTGCTTAACCTTGTCATAGATACTGTCCAGGATGATCACCGACTGTTCGGAGGCGCAGATCATCCCGTTGTCAAAGGTCTTGGAGTGGATGATGGAACTCACCGCCAGAAGTATGTCCGCGCTGTCGTCGATGATGGCCGGGGTATTTCCCGATCCGACCCCGATGGCGGGCTTTCCGCTGGAATAGGCCGCCTTGACCATACCGGGTCCGCCGGTGGCAAGGATCAGGTCCGCTCCCTTCATCACCCCGTTGGAAGCCTCAAGCGAGGGCTCCCCAATCCAGCCGATGATCCCCTCAGGGGCCCCTGCGGCAACTGCCGCATCCAGCACCACCTTGGCAGCGGCGCAGGTGCTTTTCTTCGCCCGGGGGTGGGGGCTGATGACGATCCCGTTCCGGGTTTTCAGGGCCAGTAGGGTTTTGAAAATCGCTGTGGAGGTGGGGTTGGTGGTGGGGATTATGGCGGCCAGTATACCCACCGGCTCGGCAATCCGTTTATACCCTGCGGCAGGGTCATCCTCGATCACCCCGCAGGTCTTAGTGTTCTTATAGGCATTGTAGATATACTCAGCGGCATAATGGTTTTTGATAACCTTATCTTCTACAATACCCATGCCGGTTTCTTCCACCGCAAGCTTTGCCAGGGGGATACGTGCCCTATCCGCGGCCCGGGCGGCGGCAAAAAATATCTTGTCCACCTGTTCCTGGGTAAAAGCCGAATAGGCTTTCTGGGCTTTCCGCACCCGGGCCAGGATATTCTCCAGGCTCTCCGGCTCCGGAACTTCGCCGGGCGTTTTTTCGCCGGCCTTGACTACAGCCATTTTTCCATCCTTTTGACCGAACTTTACTGGTCAGTTCTTATATATAAATATAATTATATCGATTAAAGAGTATCCGGCAAGGCTTTATAAGTTAATTTTAAATAAATGAAAGGAATCTTTGAAAAATGCGGTTTTCAGAGCTTCCTTGAAGCTATTTTCGCCGTTCGTTCATTTTTGCCAGGACTATATTGGCCAGGGTACGGAATTGTGAGGGGAGGAGTTCCGCATCCGGGGTATTGTACCGGTCCAGGAGGGACTCGAACTCGGAGCGGGCCTGGTCGTATTTTTTTTGCTTATAATGAATAAAGGCAATTTCATATTCCGCAGCGCAGACATTGTTAATGTCCCGGGGGAACCGTTCCAGTATGGCCTGGTAGTATTGCAGGGAAAGGCCGTAGCGGTTCCGGTCTGAGGCCTCCTGGGCCCGCTGGGTCATTTCCGCAGGGGTTGCGGTTTCAGAAATGGCGATAGGCCTTGAACCGCAGGACAGGACCGGAGAAAGAAGCAGGATGATGGCAAATAGTTTAGTCACGCGCATAGGGAATTTATAGCACCAAGGGGCGGTAAAAGCAAGGCTCTGTGGTGCGGCAAGACGGTTTTTTGTGCCGCCCTTCTGGGTATGCTGGAACATCCGGGGTATATCAAAAGCGGAAGCATAGCATGGACACTGAGCGCCGGCTCCTGGAAGGCCGGCTTTTCCGCAGAGGCCGCTGACTCGCCGGTCCTGGAGTTGGGTTCCCTGGAGGAAAAGGAATGGCGGCATATACGGGGAAGGGAGATATCCATGATCTTCCAGAACCCCGTACAGGCCTTGAACCATTCCCGGACTATCCGCAGTCAGTTTATTGAAGCGATTCGCGCTCACCATCGCCATGCGGGTAAACGGGAATGTATAGCCCTGGCGGAAACGGCGCTTGAAGACGCCATGCTCAGTGAGTCGGGAAAAATCCTGAACAGCTATCCCTTCGAGCTTTCCGGAGGCATGTGCCAGCGGGTGATGATCGCCCTGGCCCTGATACACAGGCCTACGCTCCTGATTGCCGATGAACCAACCACCGCATTGGATACAAAAAACCAGACAGGGATTCTGGAACTTCTTGCCCGGGTCCGGGAACTGTACCATACCGCAATACTGTTGGTTTCCCATGATGAGAAGGTTATCAGCGAAATTACGGATAGAAAAATCAGCCTGTTATAGGCGCCTGTAATCGGCATAAAAAGTTGACGGGGCGCTTTTTTCAGGCAAGTTCAACAGCTTCAAGCCCGCATTGATCCATCAAAGCTCCATTCCGCAGCAGTTCTTCTGCCGGACCCTGGGCAAAAACGGCGCCTTCTTGCAGGAGAATTACCCGGGGGCAGAGGGAGGCGGCAAAGTCCAAATCATGGGTAGCAATAAGCTGGGTATGGGGCAGTGATTGTAATATGCCCATCAGCTTACGCCGGGCCTTGGGGTCCAGAAAAGCTGTTGGCTCGTCAAAGAGCAGGATGGACGGGTTCATAGTGAGGCTCGCGGCAATCGCTGCCAGCCGTTTTTCGCCCCCGGACAGCCTGAGGGGGGATCGGTCCCTGAGGAAGCTGATTCCCAGCCGGTCCAGGACTTCATCTACCCGGTCACGGACTTCTGTTTCGGACAGCCCCATATTCCGGGGGCCAAAAGCCAGGTCCTCGTAGATGCTGGGCATAAAGAGCTGGTCCTCTGGGTCCTGGAACACTAAGGAAACCCGGCTTCGCAGTTCCTGCAGTTTCCGTTTATCCTGGGGACCAGCCCCAAGCTCAACGCCCCCCATTTCCAGGCTGCCTGAGGCGATGGGCAGTATTCCTACCATGGTAAGCAGCAGGCTGGTTTTGCCAGCGCCGTTGGCCCCCACCAGGGCAACCCGTTCCCCAGCCTGTATTGCAAAGGCTATCTCTCGCAGGACCATACCGGAGCCATTGGCCGCCTGCCCGTCGTAGGCGGCGGAAAGGGAACAGGCCTCAATGACAGGACCCTCCTGTTTGTTCATAGCTGCCATACTACCATCCTTATCAAGGATCCCAGGAGGGCGGAAACATCCACCACCCGGAAAAGGATACAGAAACCGCAAACCAGCGCCAGAAAACGGATATCCACGGCGCACAAAGCCAGGGGATACCTGGGGGCCTTATCCAGATCATAGCCCCGGCACTTCATGGCGGCGTAGACCCGCTCGGCCCGGTCGGCGCTGCGCAGGAACAGGTGACCGATAAAACTTCCCATGTGTTTCAATTCGATTCCCTTCGCGCCACCGCTCCTGAGTATATATGCGGTATACATGGAGGATGCCTCGGCGATCAGGACCGCGATATACCGGTAGCTGATTTCCAGGAGGGTTACAAAAAGTGCGGGGCAGCGGAAGCGCCGCAATTGGGCGGTGATCCGGGTAAGGGGGGTGACCGCCATCAGGATCAGCACCGCCGCCACACAGAGCAGGGTCCTCAACAGCAAGGTAAGCAAAGACAGGAGGCCGTAGCTTATCGGAATATTCAACAGTGTTACTGCGATACTGCGTTCAAAGATAAGATTTGAAATCCCCGCGAAGAGGCAGAAGGGCAAGGCCAGGGCGGTACGGCCCAGCAGCAGGCCCAGGGGAATATCCCCCCAGGCGATGAGGATACAGGGGTAGAACAGAAAAGGTACGATCCTCCCCAGGGAATAGCGGTTAAAGGAAATAACGGTAACCATAAAGAACAGGGCGGCAAGTATCTTTACCCCCGGATGCAGGCGGTGGAGAGCGCTCCGCCCCGCCGAAAGCTGTTCCAGGGTATACAGTGTTTGGGTGGTATGATCCATGTCAAACACAGGCTGCCTCCGCCCGGCTCTTCATCATCAGGCGGCTTTACTCCGTTTGACCTTATAGATCACAAAACCTGCGGCGCCTGCCAGAAGGGCGGTAAAGGCCGCGCCGACTATGCCCGCCACGGTGGTCCCTATGGCGGAACCGTCTTCACCGGCATCCCGGAAATTGTAGTCCGGCATGAATGCAGTGGCTTCCTGAATGGCTTCGGCCTGGCGGAATGCTGGCCCCTCCGCTTCAAGCTCCGTGGTCCCCGCAGTTTTTTCCATGGCCCATTCCAGCCCATCAGGATAGGCAGAAGCAAAGATCGACAGGAGCCCCCCCACCAAAAGGGTAATTATCCCCAGGGCAATGAGGGGCTTCTTTATGGAAACGCCTGTCCCCAGGGGGACACGCTGTTCACTGGTTTCCAGTATTTCTGGGCGCATCTGGTAGACAAAGCCCAGGACCGCTGCAGTAATGATACCTTCCACAATGCCGATGGCCAGATGGATGGGCTGCATAAGGAGCACAAAAACCGAGAAGGGCAGGGCAGTGATTCCGGATGCCAAAGTTTCCAGGACCACCCCAAAGGCGCCAAGCTGGAGCCCCACCACCACCGAAACGATTGAGGCCAGGGAGAGCCTAGAAAGCTTGATGCCCTTTGTAAGGAGGGGTTTAAAAAGCAGGGGATAGATAATCAGGGTCGGGATAACCCCCATGTTAAAAATATTGCAGCCCAGGGCCAGAAGGCCGCCGTCCGCAAAGAACAGGCACTGGATAGCCAGCACCGCCGCAATGGTCAGCAGCGCCGGAAATGGCCCCAGGAGCCCTGCCAGCAAAATACCGCCCCCGATATGCCCGCTGGAACCGGTGCCGGGGATAGTAAAGTTGATCATCTGGGCGGCGAACACAAAGGCCCCGGATACCGCCATGATAGGGATCTTTTTATCGCCCAACTCGTTTTTGATCTTCACCGTCGCGTAAGTCGCAGAAGCGGCGCTCGCGGCCCAAAGTACGCCCCCCACGGCGGGGGAAATAAGCACGTCAGCCATGTGCATAAAATACCTCCAAAAAAATGAACTCGCCAAAAGGCGGGATATGCATGCAGACAGTACCACTGGGCATAGTCATGCCCCAGTAGTTTCCGCCTTCATGGCAGGGTATAATACCTTCATGGTATCTGTGTTTCGGAATTAGCCGGGTTCTCGGTACAGAACATTCCGCATTCATTGCGGTTAATCGCCTTCATGACGATTAGTAAGCATGGGGTGAAATCCCGGTGAAAGTCAATAGGGTGGGCGCTTCATCTGGAAGGTATAATGCCTCTGGAGAAGGTTCCCTTGCATGAAATAGCGGTACACCCAATTGCCCTGCAAAAAGACGGGTTTTCCGGGTTGCCGGGGATAAAAGAGAAAATAGTTTAAAATTTCCCTTGACGGGAAACCCTTGGCAATGATATAAATAAAAAAATATCGAATACAGCGGAACATGGATTCCGCCTTTAGAAGGCATGAAGCCCGATTTTCTCTCCAATTTTCAAGGGAGCAGTGTCGGGCTTTTTTATTGGCCAATAGAAAACCCGCCCAAAACCAGAGAGGCAGCGCTTATTAAAACAAGGAGTTTTCTATGAGTATTACAGATGAAAAAGTAAGTACCCACGGCCATACAAGGCATGATCACGATCATACAGATCATCACGACCATCGCCATGATCATGATGGTCACCATCACGGTAGCAGCGATTGCTGTTGCTGTACGGCCCATGGGGTATCTCAGGACCATATCAGAGATAAATACCCGCTGCCTAAAAAACGGTTTATCGGCGGCGCCTTGGTTCTCTGGGCTGCCGGATTTGCGCTTATGCACCTGGTTCCTGTTTCCGGGCCGGAACTTACGGAATTCTGTGTTACCAGGAGGATGTGAGTAAAACTGCGGCTGTCCTTGCAGGGTTTGAAGAAATTGAAGCTGACAAGTTACGAAAGGTGATTGCTAAGAAAGCAGGGATTAAACTTGTGGCCTATGAAAAACAATTTTTTGATGGTTGCCGTCGCAATGGTGTAACCGATGATGTGATACAAAAAATATGGGATATGATGTTATCCTTTGACAGGTACAGTTTTTGTAAACCTCACTCAGCTTCTTATGCAATGGTGTCTTTCCAGTCAGCATATCTACGTGTCCATCACCCTGCGGAATTCATGGTGGCGGTTTTAAGCAATCAGGCTTTGGGCTTTCTGCGCAAATTACATCCTTTGGCATTATGGAAAGATAAAGTTGTGGTAGTCCAACGTATTAAGGCAGTGCATATTGGGGGATACCTGGGGCGCTACGTCTGCCTGGTCGGTTGGCAAGTAACGCAAAAAGAAGTTTGGGCCAAAGATGGTTTAACCATGAGCTTTTTAACCTTTGAAGATGAGACGGCGATATACGAAACAGTAATTTTTCCGAAGGTGTATGACCAGTACAACCGGCTGTTATTTGATCAGCGGCCTTTTTTGGTGTATGGGCGGGTTACTGAGGATAATGGGGCAGTGTCGCTAGAGGTGACACGAATTGAATTATTAAGTGAGAGAAATTAGAAAAAAGTAATTGCTTAATCTGGGTCATAAGTCATCTTTAAAAGGGTATTACTGGGTTAAACGTATGCTATATGGAGTCCCTGAGTTCAAACCTGTTTGTAAAGACGATTGGATAGTATCTGGTTCTTAGGTTTTAACCAAGGGTATTTAATTATATCGTTAACGGCCATAGTTTCCTCCTTGGCTTGAATCTGGCAGCTGCGGTTTCTTCATCACTCATATATCCCCTCCGGTTAAAAAGCGCCCTGGCCAAAGGGCGCTCTAATTAATTTTGTAATCATTTTTAAATATGAGGAGAGGAATCTTTACTAAGAGCGCCCTTCATACCATTGAACGGACTAGGTTCAGTAGATTGTTAAAGACATGGTTTTAGGAGGGTCTCCTATTTGTCTATAAAAAAGCCCAACACTTCTTCTTGGTATGTTAAAAGAAAATAATCGGGCTTCATATACCAAACCATAATGTACATCATTTCGATTTTTTTACATCATCTCTGTAATTTTTTGTCAATACTTCCATACCGGACATGCAGCAACTCATGGGCCCGCTCGCCCTTGAGTACTGTCTTATATAACTCCATGGTAACCGGGTTCAGGTCCGAACGTTTGATGCTGTTCCTCTTATCCGCTGCGTAGAGGCTGTGTCCCCGTTCTTTACACGCAGCGGGGGAAGCGGCAGGCTGGCCACCGCCGTTTATACAACCCGATGGGCAGGACATTACCTCGACAAAGTCAAATTGCTCCTTTCCCGCTTTAATGTGTTTGATCAGTTCATCTGCATTGTGCAGTCCGCTTACCACGGCTATGCGTATAGTATGAGCCGCCGCGTTTCCTGCCTCGCCTTCTTCGGGCAAAGCCAGGCTTAAGGTTTTTACCCCCTCCAGGCCGGCCAATGGTTCGTAATTAATAAAGCTTAAATTTCCAGACCCCGTGATATACCGCAATACCGCCTCGGTTACTCCTCCTGCGGCGCCGAAAATGACCCCTGCGCCGGAAAACAAACCCAGGGGATAATCCAGGGCTTCGCTTTCAAGCTCAGAAAACACGATGCCCGCTTCACGAATCATCCTGATTAGCTCCAGTGTGGTCAGCACATGGTCCACATCCTGCGCATCAGCGGCCCTGAATTCGCTACGGGCAGCTTCCGCTTTTTTTGCCGTACAGGGCATGATGGCGACATGGACGTATTTTATTTCATCGTCCCCTTTCGCGTTTTTTTCCGTTTCCCTGATGAGCGAAGCAAGCATCTGCATGGGCGAACGACAGCTTGACACACAGTTAAGAAGCTCAGGGTAGCGTTGCTCACAAAAAGTAACCCATGCGGGGCAGCAAGAACTAAAAAGAGGCAAGGCTTTTTTTTCTTTAACCCGCTGCATAAGCTCGGAGGCCTCTTCTATCACTGTCAGGTCGGCGCCTGTCGCCGTATCATACACCACATCAAAACCTATGCGCCGCAGAGCCGCCACAATCAAGCCGGAGCAGTCCCCTTCAAGGCCGAAGGCATCGCCCAGGGCAACCCGCACGGCAGGGGCGATCTGAACGCTCACCACAGAGTTTTTGTCTTCCAGAGCCCGCCACACAGCGGCGCTGTCGTTCTTTACCACAATTGCCCCGGTGGGGCAAACCCGGGCGCACTGGCCGCAGCCCACACAGCCCGATTCTGCCAGGGGCTTGTCAAAGATCGCGCTCACCCGCATTGAGGCGCCCCTTCCTGCAAAGTCGATCGCGCCGACTCCCTGAATTTCGTTGCACATCCTGATGCAGTCCCCGCAAAGTATACACTTGCTGCTGTCCCGGGTCAGGCACAGGGACTGATCATCAATTTTGTGATCCATTGCTTTATTCGGGAAACGTACATCATCAAGGTTAAATCGCAGGGCCAATTCCTGTAGCTTACACTGCCTGCTTTTTTCACAGGTAGTACAGTCCCGGCAATGGTTTGCCAGAAGCATCTCCAAAATATTCTTCCGGTAACGGCGCAGACGCACCGTGTTGGTGTGTATGGACATACCAGCCCGGGGCTGCGCGGAACAGGAAGCTTCCAGCCCGGCTCCCTCTATCTCCACCACGCACATGCGGCAGGCGCCATAAATCGACAATTCCGAATGATAGCAAAAAGTCGGCATCTCTACCCCGGCTTTCCGCGCTACCTCCAGCAGGTTCCGTTCACCTGCTATTTCGACCCTGATACCGTCAACTTTCATATAAGACTTTTCAGACATAGTAAGCTCCTTAGCGCTTTAAGCCGCAGTTTTTATCGCTTTTTTGGGACAGCCGCCTACACAGGCGCCGCATTTGATACATTTTGCACTGTCGATTGTGTGGGCTACTTTTTTTTCGCCGCTAATAGCGCCCACCGGGCAGGCTTTGACACATTTTGTACAGCCTATGCACAACTGGTCATCAACAAAAAGTTTTTTGAGTTTTTGGCAAGCCCCGGCCGGGCAATGCTTTTCGTTAATATGCGCCTCATATTCTGCACGGAAGTACCTAATCGTGCTGATAACAGGGCTTGGGGCGGTTTTTCCCAGGCCGCAAAGGGCAGTAGAGCTGATAGTATCCGCCAGTTCCAAAAGCCGTTCTATGTCCCCAGCCCTTCCCTCACCGGCAACAATACGCTCCAGAATACCCAACATCAGTTTGGTGCCTTCCCGGCAGGGAATACACTTTCCGCAGGATTCATTTTGGGTAAAGTTCATAAAGTACCGGGCGATTTCCACCATGCAGGTTTTTTCATCCATAACCACAAGCCCGCCTGATCCGATCATGGCCCCTGCTTTTTTGAGGGAGTCAAAGTCCATGGGCAGGTCCAAATGCTCCGCAGTCAGGCAGCCACCGGAGGGGCCGCCGACCTGTACCGCCTTGAATTCCCCACCCCCGGGGATACCGCCGCCCACGTCAAAGACTATGTCCCGCAGTTTTATTCCCATGGGCACTTCAATAAGCCCGGTGTTTGCGATATTCCCGGTCAGGGCAAAAGCCTTGGTGCCCGGGCTTGTTTCAGGTCCTATGGACTTATACCATGCTGCGCCCTGTTCTATGATCAGGGGCACCGCCGCGAAGGTTTCAACATTGTTAAGAACCGTGGGCTGGTTGAACAGCCCATGCTCCGCAGTACGGGGTGGCTTAACCCGGGGCATTCCGCGTTTTCCTTCGATAGATGAGATAAGGGCGCTGCCTTCCCCGCAGACAAAGGCGCCTGCACCCCGGCTAATGGTCAAGTTAAAGTTAAAATCACTGCCCAGGATATGCTCCCCTAAAAGTCCCAGTTTTTTCGCCTGTTCAATGGCGATGCCAAGGCGGCTCACCGCCAGGGGATATTCTGCCCTCACATAGATGTAGCCCTCGGAGGCCCCGCAGGCCAGGGCGCCGATCATCATGCCTTCGATCATGCGGTGGGGATCCCCTTCCATAACGCTTCTGTCCATAAACGCCCCAGGGTCGCCTTCGTCGCCATTACAGATGATGTACTTGGGTATAGCCCTTTGCCGTTTCGCTTCTGCCCACTTCCGCCCGGTAGGAAAACCTGCGCCTCCCCGGCCGCGTAGGTTCGATTCGCTTATAACCTGGACAATATCATCGGCGCTCATTTCAAACAGCGCCTTCTCAAAAGCCCGGTAACCGCCAATGGCAAGGTACTCTTTTATAGAAAGCGCATTGATCTGACCGCAGTGTTCCAGGGCAAGGCGCTTTTGTTTTTTATAAAAAGGAATATCCAGGCGCTTGGAATACAGCTTGCCATCTTTGGTATACACCAGCCGGTCGATTATTTCGTTTTTTACGATGGTTTTTTCGATTATCTCTTCGCAGTCTTCAAGCTTGACTTTTAAGTAAAGGCAGCCTTCGGGCTCAATAAGCACCAGGGGCCCCATTTCACAGAAACCGTGGCAGCCACTCCGTTTAATGCCCGTAAGCCCCGCTTCAGGCTCATTCTTTAATTCCACTGCGCAGGGCATGTTGCGCCCTTCCAACAAGTTGATAAGCCTTTGATAAATTTCAAGAGACCCCGCAGAAACGCAGCCCGTTCCCGCGCACACAATAATTTTCTTCTGCTCCGCCTGGAAACTGCGCTCGTATTTAGCGCGCATTTGTTGTAGTTCTTCCCGGTCCTTTAATTCAGGCATGTACAACCTCCGTTGCCACCTCAGTTTTAAGTTCCCCAATGAGGGCGTGGACTTTTTCTTCCGTCATTGAAGCGTGAACTTCGTCATTAACCATCAGCACCGGGGCAAGCCCGCAGGCGCCGAGACAGGATACGGTCTCTACCGTAAAATTGAGGTCATCGCTGGTCCGTTTTTGAACACTCAGCCCTAGCTCGGTACGGAGAGCCTCCAGAATCGGTGTCGATTTCCGCACATGGCAGGCTGTCCCATCACAGATCCTGATGATAAAACGCCCCTTGGCTTCCAGAGAAAAATTTTCGTAAAAAGTAGCGACCCCGTAAACCCGCGCCTCCCCTACATCCACCTGCTTGGCAATATAGGGAAACGCCGCCCTTGGGATGTAGTGGTATCGTTCCTGAACCGCGTGTAAAACAGGAATAATACTGCTCGCCCCATACCCCCATTCCTTGAGTACCGTATCAATGATACTATAGTCAAAATCCATACACACCTCTCTTGTGAAATATTCTCAGGGTGGGTTTTCCCACCCGATTTACAGAATTTTATCAGCAATTAATTTATTTGTGAAATATAAATTTTGCATGACACTATATTGGTTTTTATATATACCGGGAGATGAAATGCCTACGGTTTTTTCGCTTAGGGTGTAATAAAGGTTTTTCAAGCAAGAATAGTATATAGCTTGTATATACTATTTGATATATCAATAAAAAAATCGTGATTGGATGGTTGACATAAGTTTTTGAAATGGTAAAATCATCATCATAGTGAACACGTTGCTTTTTAAGTATGCCATAGAAATTGAAAAAACCCGCTCAATCTCCAAGGCAGCGGAAAACCTCTATATGGCCCAGCCGAATTTGAGCAAAGCCATCAAGGAAGTGGAGGACAGTCTGGGGTTTACGATTTTTGAACGTACTTCTAAGGGAGTAGTACCTACCAGGAAGGGGCTTACCTTTTTAGCCTATTCCAGGAAAATTCTGGAGGAACTTGCCGGGATAAGCCGCCTGTCAGATTCGGAATATCCGGTGACCCAGAGCATAAGCATGTCCATACCCAGGGGGAGCTATATTGCGGCGGCGTTTATAAAATTTGCCGGAGAACTTAATTTTGATAAAGAAATCAATGCAAATTTACAGGAAACAAACTCCATACAAGCAATAGAGAATATCGTTGACGGTCGGTTTAATTTAGGAATCATTAGATATCAGGCGGTATACGAAAATTATTTCCTTGATTATCTTGCAGATAAAAATTTATGTTACGATCAAATATGGGAATTTGAATATTTAGCCCTTATGTCGGAGAAGCATGCCCTTGCCCGTTCTCCGGAAGTAAAATTTGAAGAATTAAAATCTTACATCGAAGTCATTCATGGTGATACATCGGTGCCCTACCTTAATCAGACAGACAGCCGATGGCAGAACGATGATACAACGCCAAAGAAACGGATTTACCTTTACGAACGCTGTAATCAGTTTGATATTCTGAGCAGTCTGCCCACTGCGTTTATGTGGGTCTCCCCTATTCCGGAACGATTTATCAAACGCTACGATCTGGTTCAGCGTAAATGTGTATTTGAAAATAACAAACATAAAGACCTGCTTATCTATCCTCAGGGATATACTTTTACCCCGTTGGAAAAATTATTGATAGACAGGATTTTTGAATCAAAAAATGAAGTATCCTTAAAAAAATATAATTAGGACTGGCATATATGAACGAGTTAAGTACAATAGAAAAACCACCCATATACAATCAAGGGGAAGATTGCCAACATTGCTACAACTGCATACGGCATTGCCCGGTAAAGGCGATAAAAGCAGAAGTCAACAGGACCGATGTTTTAAGCGCCATGTGTGTGGCCTGCGGTAGTTGTATTCAGCATTGCAGCAGAAAATTAAAATTCTATCGCAACGATATTGAAAAGGTAAAAAAAATATTAAGCGAAAAGAAGCGGGTATTCGCATCCCTGGCGCCTTCCTTTATAGCCGAATGGGACGACTGTTCAAAGGAACAGCTTATAGGAGCTTTAAAAGACTTAGGGTTTTTTGCTGTATCAGAAACTGCCCTGGGAGCGGATGTTGTGTCGGCGGAAATTGCGAAAACATTAGCGGAAGCAGCGGCTTCTCCATCGGGACAAAAATTATTCATATCCTCAGTCTGCCCGTCAGTTGTTAAATACATAAAGCTGTATCGGACCAGGTTTGCGCCATATATTACTGCTATACCTTCTCCGCTTTTGGCACACGCAAGGCTGCTAAGGAAGCTGTACGGCGACGATATCGGCGTTGTCTTTATCGGAAGCTGTATCGCAAAAAAACTGGAAGCCGATCAGTTTGAGGAAATTGACGCAGCAATCACCTTTAACGAACTACGGGCATGGCTGTCCCGCAAATCAACGGCCCCGGCCTTTATAAAAAACCGGGAAGAACAGTTTCTCCCCTATCCTGCGGCCAAAGGATCGCTTTATTCTATCGAAGATGACGGCATTGTGGCCGCTTATAAAAAATACGCTGATCTTTCCAATGTTATTTCCATAGCCCATTCAGGGTTTGATACCATAAAAATTTTGTTGCGGGGCTTTGATCCTGCGACGCTTAAGCAGCCGGTGTTTTTTTCTCTCCTTGCCTGCCCTGGGGGGTGCGTCAACGGGCCGGGTATGAGCGGCTCTTCAAGTTCCGGCGCGGACCGCAGCTTGCGGCTTTTACAATACGCGAAAAACGCCCTGGACAAGACCAGCGAAGAAACCCTTTCAATGAATATAAACATGAGCTATCCCATTTATTTTCCCCCAGTAGTAAAAAAAAGACACAGGGAAGAGGAAATCCGCGCCGCCTTTGAAAAAATACTAAAATATACCAAGCGGGATGAAATAGACTGTGGTAGTTGCGGCTATGACAGTTGCCGTAATTTTGTTGATGCCATGCTTGAAAACCATGCGGAAAAAACAATGTGTGCAACCTATATGCGGATTTTGTCCGAAAAACAGACCCACGGAATATTTCAGGCAATACCGAGCGGTCTTGTTATTGTTGATAACAACATGAAAATAATCGAAAGTAACAAAAATTTCGCTCTTCTTTTTGGAACTGAAATAGAGGACCTGTTTGAGTCGATTCCCGGGCTTATAGGCGCCAGTCTGGAAAAAATCACCAAAGCATCGGAGTATTTTTCCACATTTTTCAGGCTCAGCAATTCCGACCCCATAGAGCTTGATTTTAATGAAAACAAACGGATACTTCATCTTACTATATTTGCGGTAGAGAAAGGAGAGATTGCTGCTGGAGTTTTTGATGATATTACGATGCCCCAAATTAAAAAAAACAAAACCATAGCAAATGCAAAGGACATTATCGAAAAAAATATACATGTTGTACAGCAAATAGCATTTCTCCTGGGAGAACATGCTGCTGAAACCGAATCAATCCTACAATCAATGATACAGACATTTAATACCGGAGAGGAAACCGAATCATGACGGAGCCTGCCTTTTCGGAAACATTTATTGAGGTGGATCATTATCAGGTATCGAAATACAATCAAAATGCGCCAGGGGACGTTTTTTATTCCCAAAAGGACGCCCAGACCGGCAGAATAATAACAGCCCTGTCCGATGGTCTGGGGTCCGGCATAAAGGCCGGGGTGCTTGCGACCCTTACCTCTACCATGATAACCAAGTTTATAATGAACAATATCCATATAAAAAAGTCAGCAGAAATCATAATGAACACCCTGCCGGTTTCAAAAGAACTGGGCATTAGTTATGCAACCTTTACCGCAGTAGAAATAAACAAAGATTCCACGATAAACATCGTGGAATATGATAACCCCCCGTACATATTGCTGCGGGAGGATCATGTTTACGAACCGGAGAAACAGATAATCCCCTTTGAACGGGAAAACAAGGAAACAGGGCCAGAGATTCCAACTATCCTGTCCTATTCAAGTTTTACCGCAAAACCCAAGGACAGAATCGTGTTTTTTTCCGATGGGGTTACCCAGGCAGGCCTTGGTGAAGCAAACACCCCCGGCGGCTGGGGCCGGGCCGCCGCGCAGCGCTTTATCCTTGAAACGGTCTACAATGATCCCGATATAAGCGCCCGGGATCTTTCCTGCGCCCTGATTCAAGAAGCTCTGCGCTATCACAACTTCAAGGCAAAGGATGACGCTTCCTGTGCGGTAGTGTATTTCCGGCGACCCCGGGATCTGCTGATTATTACCGGTCCACCCTGGCAGGCGGAAAATGACAAGGTGTTTGCCGAAATATGGAAAAATTTCTCCGGCAAAAAAATAATTTCCGGGGGAACCACCGCAAAAATACTGGAACGAGAACTTAACCTGGAAATAAACTATAAAGATAATGAGCATAATTACGACTTCCCCGCAGAATCAAAAATGGAAGGCGCCGATATGGTTACCGAAGGAATACTCACCCTAGCCGCCGTTGCAGATATTTTGGAGGACAGTACTAAGGCAGATAAAAAAAATAAGACGGCCCTTAGAATGGTGGAACTGTTTTTAAGCTGTGATAGGCTGCATTTCGTGGTAGGCACAAAAATAAATGATGCAAACTACGATCCTTCAATGCCCGTGGAGTTGGAAATACGGCGGAATGTGGTCCGCCGCCTTGCCCGCGTCCTGGAGGCAAAATACATTAAGGAAGTGGAATTGCGATTTTTTTAAATTTACCTTGCGTAAAGCTTCCGGAAGCACCGCAGGTTAATAATTTTTTTAAGGAGGTATTACCGAGGTTTAAGCATATTATATGGGAGTCCCTGAGTTCAAACCGGTCTGTAAAGATGAACGGATGTTATCCGGTTTTTTGGTTTGAACCAGGGGCATTTAATTATATGATAACGTATATATCGTACCAAAAATAAGAACCAATTCAGAAATCTATCAAAACATAAAATATTTCCCTTGACAGAATGGCTGGGCTAGTGTAAATTTCAGTTAATATATTTCAAAGGAAGTGAGGTGACTGGGATTCCTCCGCTATCCCGTAACTGTGAGTGGGTTTTCCATCACTAACGGTCACTGGTCAGACTAAAATCCGACTGGGAAGGCCGATGGAAATGTCCGGTGAGTAACCAGAGCCCATAAGCCAAGATGTTTTGATATACGGTTGTGTTTTTTTAAGGCTCATGGATGATATAAATAAAGAAATACCGAAATGCTAGAACATTTCGAGTGGGACATGAAGTTCCTTGCATTTAGTTTAACCTTGAGCGTTTGTAAGTAAATTACTGTTGAATACGGCGGAACATGGATTCCGCCTATAGAAGGCATGAAGCCCGATTCTTCTTGTACCCCCTTGGGGGGAGAAGTGTCGGGTTTTTTTATTCGCAAGCGGGTTTAATACCCCGCCCGTTAGGGCGGTTCTGACCCGGTAATAACTTGGATTGTAGGGGTATTAAACCCGCATACAATCCATACCTTACAGAACAACATACCCCGTTGCTCTGTACGGGGTATGTTGATTGGCGAATAGGAGGCCCTCCCAAAACCTGAGATTTAACCGTCTACCGGACCTTGTCCGTTCAATGGTTCGAGGGGCTCCTTTAGTAGAGGCCTCCTCTCCTCTTATTTAAAAATTATTACAAAATTAATTAAAGCGCCCTTTGACCAGGGCGCTTTTTTAACCGGAGGGAATATATGAGTGATGAAGAAACCGCAGCTGCCATTCTGGAAGCCGCCGTCAATGCCGGGTCCCGGGAAGAGCGTATTAAACGCAACCCCCTGTGGAGCCGCTACTTTCGAAAAATCCTTCTCCGCCGGGATAGCCTGGAATACCGGGACAGCCCCCTGGCATTGGATGCGCTCAGCCTCCTTACGGAACGGGGCATACTGAAAGCCGAAACCACGATTCTGGATATAGGCGCCGGTACCGGCCGCTTTGCCCTCCCCTTTGCCCGTAAGGTGAAAAGCCTTACTGCCCTGGATATATGCGGGGAAGCCCTAGATATATTGAAGGAAAACGCCGCCGCTGAAGGGCTGGGCAATACCGAAACCCGGAATGGGGTATGGGAGGAATATGCCGACCCGTCTAAATACGGGTTTGTCTTCGCCGCCCTGTGCCCGGTGATCTGCAACCGGGAGGAGCTGCTCAAAATGGAATCCCTGTCCCGGGGATACTGCGGGATGATCGCTCCCTCCCGGGGTTCCCGTTCAAAGAACCGCCATGCCCTGCGGCTGCTCCTTTCCGAGAAACCCCTGCCCGGGCTTTCCGCCGAAGTACGCTTGCTCTACGATCTGCTTTACGCCATGGGACGCCGGCCCGGGGTATTTAATTATCCGGTGGAACATTCCACCGATACCATGACTGTGGATGAGGCCTTGGAACTTTATACCATGTACTATGAAATTTTCGGGTTCACCGGTGAAAAGACCGCAGAAATAATACGGGCCTACATTGCGGATAACCAGAAGGACGGATATCTTGAGGATGAAACCGATCTGAGCCCCGCGCTGCTATTCTGGAAAACGCCTGATTCAAACCTAGGGGGAAACTATGACCGGTAATGAAACAAAAAACCTGGACTGGAACGATGCCTGGATGGATGCCCAGCGTCTGAATATTGATTCCGGCCATGGGGGTGAATGTTGGCATTCCTGGGAAAACAAGGAAGCTGCAAAGGAATATTTTCAGCATTCCCTGCACAGCTACGCTGCAAAGGAACGCATCGCCGATCTCTGCTCCCAGGTCCGGCCTGAATCCAGGGTGCTGGACATAGGCGCAGGTCCCGGTAATATCGCTATTCCCATTGCCCGAATAGCCAAACAGCTTACTGCGGTGGAACCCGCCCCGGGGATGGCGGCGATTTTTCAGGATCAGCTTTCAATGGAAAACATCGATAATATTCAGCTTATCAACAAGAAGTGGGACGATGTGGATACAGAAGAACTGCGGCCGTCCTATGACCTAAGCTTCGCGTCTTTCTCCATGGGAATGATCGATCTGAAAGCCAGTATTGAAAAAATGATGGAAGTAACCCTGGGAACCATCGTGATTTTCTGGCATGCGGGAATTCAGTCCTGGGATCGTGAATCCATGGAACTCTGGCCCCTGCTGCATGGAAAGCCCTACTACCCGGTTCCGGAAAGCAATATTATTTTTAACCTGTTGTATTCCATGGGTATATACCCGGATATTAAGGTTCTGCGGCATAATCGCAAAATCGTGTATAATTCTTTTGAAGCGGCCCTTGAGGCCTATGCCGGCCGGTATGACGCAAAGGACCCGGAAAAACGCCGGGTTCTGGAGAAGTACCTGAAGGACAAGCTCTACCAGGCTGACGGGAAGCGGATGCTCTTTACCACCGATGTAGGTATGCGGCTGTCCTGGCCTATGGCCCAGGCTACGGTCAGGAGGTTTGATTGATAGGAAAATTCTAAAAATATACAAATATTCTGCTTGACAAACCCAAACCTTATAGATAAAATAATATCCATAAGGTTTGAGCCAGAGGCGGTCTGAAGGCCGTTTTCCATAGGGCTCGCCGGTTATGAAAACCGGCATTAATGGACTTTATTGGTTTTTTCTATAAATTCATGCCCATTGCGGCATGGCCTATTCCTTTTGAACCATTAACCATGAAGGTTAATAAAACCGCAGAAGACGGTGTTTATTGGCCGGAGTGGCTTTTTTTTGCGCATTCAACGCGATAAACCTTCCGGAACATATTTTTATGTACTCAAAATAGTAAGGAGGGAATCCCTATGGATCAAATGCGTGAAGAAATGCAAGCCCGGTGGAATTCCGAGGGGTGGCGGTATGATGAAGCTCCTGCCCACGGGACTGACAGTGAAAAGGATCGTTTGCAATGGGGTGAAATATTTTCACGGTACCCCAAGGAGGCCAGGATCCTTGATGTGGGAACCGGGACCGGCTTTGTGGCAATAGCTGCGGCAAAATGCGGCCTTGATGTCACCGGCGTGGACTGGTCACAGACCATGCTTTCCCAGGCCAAGGATAAAGCCGCCGCTTCAGGTCTTGTGGTGAACTGGGTTCTGGGACTTACCGAAACCCTACCCTTTCCGGATGACTGCTTTGATATACTGACCGCCCGGCATGTGGTGTGGACCCTTGTTGAACCGGTAAAAATTTTTTCCGAATGGCGGCGGGTTCTAAAACCCGGCGGTAGAGTATACGCCGATTATTCCCCCCGCAAGGGGGATCATGCCGGGAAGCATTACAGCGAAGAGATTGAAAGGAAACTTCCTTTAAACCGGGATGTACAGGCGGTGGAAGTTTCCGCACTGTTTAGTGAAGCGGGTTTCAACGACGTTTCATTTACTGCCCAGGAACGGGAAATTAATCATGAGGATCATGTACACAGATCGAATATTTTCATATTCACCGGTACAAAGTAAATATTTTTAAGGGGAAGTTTTATGAAACACAGAAAAATTATTGGAGTAGTGGCAATGGTGCTGTTAGTTACCCTTGCGGGTGGCATGGTGTATGCCGGGGGAAAACGGGAATCCGACCCGTCAACAGCAGCGAATACGGTCACCATAACTGATGCGGCGGGCCGGCAGCTCACCATAAGCCAGCCGGTAGAACGGGTGGTAATCCTGGATACCGGCCCTTTTGAAGTTTTGGCTGCCTTAGGGGTTCTTGACCGGGTGGTGGGGAACCATAAAAGCCTGGAAGGTAGTCCCCTATATCCGGAACTGGCGGGGGTTCCGGTGGTTGCTACTAATTCAGAGGTCAACTTCGAGCTATTAGCCCAGCTTCAACCCCAGGTAGTTATTTCTTCAGTCCGGGCTCATGGGGTTGTTACCGATGAGGAAGCTCTTTCGGGTTTCAATATCGTTGATATTAAACTTAATCTTCGGAATCCGGATCTAATGAAAGAAGAAATCCTGCTTTTAGGAAAAGTCTTTGACCGGGAAGAAAAAGCCAGAGAAATTGCCGCCTTCTATGACCAGTATGAATCCTTTATTACCGGCAAGGTCCGGAATATTCCAGCCGAAAAGAGGCCCCAGGTATTTGTGGAATACCATGCCGGCGATTTTAAGACCGGAGCGCCAAATTCCCGGTTTTATCAACAGGTGGTACTTGCCGGGGCTAACAATATTGCTGTTGACCTTGTAGAGGAACCCCAAGTAGATGGTGAATGGGTTGCCCGGATGAATCCGGATTTCTTTATCCGGGAGGCTTCTGGTTTTGGATATACGGTGGAAAACACTGATAGTGCAAAATCCATTTATGGAGAAATAAAAAACCGTGAAGCTCTGCGCAGGACTAATGCCATAGTCAATAACCAGCTTTATCTGGTCAGCATTGATATTTATTCACGCCCGGGTTATATCGTGGGGGTAAGTTATCTGGCCAAATGGTTTTACCCGGATCTTTTTAGCGATTTTAACCCTGAACAGGTGCACCGTGAATATATGACTCTGTTCCATCCCGGCAGAGAATTCCGGGGCTTGTGGACTTATAATGAGTGAGCCGGGCGCCGGCGTTTCCGCCAGGGACGCCCTACGGCATACCTGGCAGGAACATTTACGGCATAAGGTCTTTATTATTGTGCTGCTCCTGGGCTTGCTGGTTTTCCTCTGCCTTTCGGGGCTTTCCGTGGGCGGAGCTTCCTATAACATTGCCGAAAGCTGGCGGGCTCTTATTTCCGGTATAGGCAGGTCCCGGGAGGACATGGAGTTGAGCCATCAGATTTTATGGCAGCTTCGGGTTCCCCGGGTGTTTATGGCAGCGGTATGCGGAAGCGGCCTTGCCCTGGCGGGGCTTATGATGCAGACCATCCTGCGTAACCCCCTGGCAAGCCCCTATACCCTGGGGATTTCTTCCGCCGCCTCTTTTGGGGCAGCCCTCGCTATCATCCTAAAAAAGGGAGTAACAGATTTATTACCCTTTTATGTTCCCTACGATTACCTTATCGGAGCTAACGCCTTTTGTTTTACCCTGTTATCAACTCTCGCAATTTACTTCCTTTCCAAAAGTCAGAAAGTTACCCCCGAGACCATCGTGCTTTTTGGAGTGGCGGTGTCCTATATTTTTTCCGCCGGAGTTTCCCTGCTGCAATATATCGGAAAATCAGAAGAATTAGCTGCCCTGGCTTATTGGATGTTTGGGAGCCTTTCCAAGGCAAACTGGAGCAAACTGAAAATATCCTGCCTGATAGTCCTGGGGATATTTATCCTGAGTTACCGCAAGGCCTGGGATTTCAACCTTCTTATGCTGGGGGATGAGGATGCCAAAAGCATGGGCATCAATGTAGAACGGCTCAGGGTAATGGGGCTGCTGCTGGCGTCCTTTATTACCGCAGTAATTGTGAGTATGCTGGGTCCTATTGGATTTATCGGCCTTGCGGCTCCCCACCTGGGGAGAATTCTGGTGGGCGGAGATCACCGCTTTCTTATACCCATCTCCTGTCTCCTTGGTATGGTTTTACTGACCCTGGCTGACACATTGGCCAGGACCATCTTTTCTCCGGTGGTGATCCCTGTGGGGATAGTTACCTCCGCTATTGGAGTTCCCCTGCTTATTTACCTTATTATGAAAAGGCGGAAAGAACATTGGTAACTTTAAAAACAGAAAAACTGTCATTTAGTTATAAAACTCATAAGGTTTTCATGGATATAAGCCTGGACGCCTGTGAAGGGGAAATTCTCAGTCTGGTAGGTCCCAATGGGGCGGGCAAAACAACTTTCCTTAAGTGTATCAACCGTCTTCTGGTTCCTACCGCAGGGAGAGTTACTATCCATAATCAGGATGTGGCGGGCTTAAAAAGGTCTGAACTTGCGAAACTGGCCGCCTATGTTCCCCAGGCGGCGACGCCAACCTTCCCCATTACCGTATTCGACACAATCCTTCTCGGCCGTAGGCCCTACCTTAACTGGCGGCCAGGGGAAAGGGATCTGGATATGGTGTCCGATATTATAGACCGGATGGATCTTGGCTCTCTTGCCATGCGGGATCTGGGGGAAATTTCAGGTGGGGAACGACAGAAGGTGATTGTGGCAAAGGCGATTGTGCAGGAACCAAAGGTCTTGCTCCTTGATGAGCCGACCACCTATCTGGATCTGAAATACCAGTTAAAGATAATGCAATTCATTCGGGATCTGATTGATGAAAAGCATATCTGCGCCCTGATAACCACCCATGACTTAAATATGGCCATGCAATTTTCAGATCGCCTGGCGATATTAAAAGATGGCGGGATTGTCAGCATGGGAAATACGGGCATTTTGACGGAAGAAGTTATTTTGCAGGTATACGGTGTTGAAGCACACCTTCAGCAATATATGGAGAAACCCTTCATGATACCCTTGAAGGCGGTGTAATGGGAGATAAGTTCTGAAAGTCCAAGTTTATTTGTTTAGAATTGGCAATACGGCACCCGGCATGGTTTTTGCCGGGTTCAGCACGAAAGGAGAAATTTAATATGGATCAAACAAAGTGGGAAAAAGCAAAAGCTTTTCACGGTCATGCCTGTCCCGGGCTTGCGATAGGGTTCAGGGTATGTGATGCGGTTATTGAAAAAATGGGTGTCAGGGAATCTTCTGACGAGGAGCTTGTCTGTATAACGGAAAATGACGCATGCGGCGTAGATGCGATACAGGCTCTTATGAGCTGCACCTTTGGTAAAGGTAATCTTATTTTCCGGGATACGGGGAAACATGCGTACACTTTTATAAATCGCAGCTCAGGTAAGACAATGCGATTCTATTTTAAGGCAAAAGGGGAAGGGCAGGGCAGGGAACAGTTCCAGGAGTACATTTTAAACGCCCCTGTGGATGAACTTTTTGATTTTAAGGATGTAAATGTCCAGGCGCCGGAGTTAGCGAGAAAGTTTCCGTCGTTGATATGCGAAGTATGTGGCGAAAGCGCCGGTGAACACAGGATACGTATACAACAGGGCAAAGAAGTCTGTCTTGATTGTTATCTTGAATATTCAAGGGTTTTATAGGAGTATAAAATGAAAAGAATACTTATTGTATTATGCATAATCCTATTTATTTTTTCATCCTGTTCAAAAAAACAAATAGCCGAGGTGGTTCCTTCCGCCGCAATACGGACAATAACCGATCTTACAGGCCGTGAAGTAACTATACCACTGCATGTTACATCAATTATATGTGTGAATGTCGGAACATTACGATTTACTACCTATATGCAGGCATTGGATCTTGTAGCAGGTGTTGAACAAAATGAATTTCAGCCCAGTATTAATAAGCTTTTTAGCTATATAAACAGGGAAAGGCTTTCTGCTTTACCCGCAATTGGAGATAACGGAAAAACATTTGACGAAGAGATAATAAAGATATCTCCGGAAGTAATTATGGCGGCATTTGACCGGGAAAGTGCCGATGCACTTCAGGCAAAAACAGGCATACCTGTTGTGACAATACCCTTAATTGACGATGCTTTCGACGAAGCTTGTTTTGATACACTGCGTTTAATGGGTGAGGTTTATGATAAAAAAGCAAGGGCGGAGGAACTTATCGCATATATAAAAACCCTTAATGTGGATTTCAAAACCCGTATTAAGGATATAAAGCCTCAGAACAAACCCTCGGTTTATGCAGGCGGCATTTCATTTAAAGGCGCTCATGGCTTTGAGGGAACCGAGGCAAGGTATTCGCCTTTTTATATTATAGACGCCGATAATGTTGCTGACCGGACAGGCCAAAACGGTGCATTTAATATTGATGTGGAACAGGTATTGAAGTGGGACCCGGATATTATTTTTCTTGATTTCAACGGACTTGCGCTTATTAAGGAAGATTATGCAAAAAGGCCGGCTTTTTATAATTCCTTTAATGCCGTAAAAAATAACAGGGTATATTCGCAAATTTCTTTCCGTTTTAATGCGGTGAATATTGAGCTTGCATTTGCCGATGCCTATTATGCGGCAAAAGTAATATACCCCGAGCAATTTGCGGATATTGACCCTGCTGTAAAAGCAGATGAAATATTTGAAAAATTGTTGGGTGTTAAATGTTATGAAATGCTTGAAAAAGCAGGTTATGCGTTTAGGCAAATTGGAATCAATGAATAATTCACTCGGGTTACAGGAATATGAAAAATACCGCGCAAAAAATATTATAGTGATTTTTATTATGTTGATAATGCTGTTTATTGTTTCCATAACTGCGATTGCGCTCGGTTCGTATTTTATTCCTATAATTGATATTGCAAAGGCGATATTTGGCAAATCAATAGATAATAAAATAAACATTGTGATATGGAATATGCGTCTGCCCCGTGTGCTTACAGCGTTTTTGGGAGGCGCGGGGCTGGGCATTTCAGGCTGCGTGTTGCAGGCAATACTGCGGAACCCCCTGGCTTCAGCATCCACCCTGGGTATCTCTCAGGGCGCGGCATTTGGCGCCGCTTTTGCAATAATTGTTTTAGGAGCGGGGCTGCAGGGTTCAAGCGCTTCAAGTGGAGTCAGCTTTACCAACCCTGTCCTGGTTTCGGTATGCGCCTTTTTTTTCAGCATGGTTGTTTCTTTGATTATTTTGGCCCTTTCCCGTTTTGTGAAAATAAGCCCCGAGTCAATGATACTTTCCGGGGTCGCCTTAAGTGCAGTTTTTTCGGGGGCAACAACACTTTTGCAGTATTTTGCAAATGATGTTCAGCTTTCCTCGGTTGTATTCTGGACATTCGGCGATCTTGGGAGAACTGGTTGGAGAGAAATTTGTATAATAGGGGTTGTGGTTATATCGTTTTTGTTGTACTTTATATATAAACGATGGGATTATAATGCCATTGAAAGCGGCGAACAAACTGCAATTAGCCTTGGTGTTGACGTAAATGCCCTGCGCATTGTCAATATGATTTTTTGCGCTATAACGGCTTCGGTAATTGTGTCTTTTCTCGGTATTGTTAATTTTATCGGCCTGATTGCACCGCATATAGTACGACGTTTTACCGGTACCAATTACTGTTTTTTGCTGCCGGGTTCCGCCATTATGGGTGCAATTTTGCTTTTACTCGGTGATATTGCCGCACGGATGATTATTACGCCTGTTATTCTTCCTATTGGCGCTATAACATCCTTTTTAGGAGGCCCTTTGTTTATGTATATGCTGTTTAGGAGTTCGTCAAAAAGATGATCGATATTAAGAATTTGTATTATCATTACAAAAAAACAAAACCTATTCTGCAGAATTTTAATTTCAGGCTGGATGCAGGTGATCGCTTGGCGATTTTGGGAAACAACGGGGTGGGAAAAAGTACGCTTTTAAAATGCCTTACCAGGATAATTTTACCGCAAAAAGGGGAAATGACATTTGAAGGCCAGGATTTGCTGAAAACAAACCGGGTTTCTTTGGCTAAATGCCTGGCCTTTGTCGCGCAGGATTCCCCTGCTGTGCATATTACGGTTTATGATATGATTATGCTTGGCAGGAAGCCATACATAAAGTGGGGTATACAAGACGAAGACACAGCGACTGTATGTGATGTAATTCGCCGCTTGGATCTTGAAAACCTGGTAACCTGTTTTGTGGACGAGCTTTCGGGCGGTGAGCGCCAAAAGGTTATGCTTGCCCGCGCCCTTGCCCAGCAGCCCAGGATATTGCTGCTTGATGAACCTACCAGTAATCTTGACATGCGCAACCAATATGAGGTCCTCAGTTTAATAAAAGAAATAAGTATTGAACATAAAATTGCTGTTATCATGGTTATTCATGATATTAATTTGGCGCTGCGTTTTTGTAATAAATTTTTACTTATAAAGGATTCAAAAATATTCGATACAGGAGGCGAGGAAATCCTTTCAGGTGAAAAAATCGAAGCTGTTTATGGTATACCGGTTAGTGTGATCGAGTTGGAAAAAATCCGTTTTGTAGTGCCGGTGCAGAAGCATGATCAATAAAAAGCCTACGGCGTTTTGCCGGGCCTATCATTTTTACAGGAGAAATAACATGAAAAAGTCAACAGTCGGCGGATTGCTTGCGGGCCTTTTGGTTTTAGTTTCAACCCAGCAGCTGAGTGCCGGGGCAAAGCAGGAAGCGCCACGGGCCAAGGATACCCTGGTGGTTTCTGTGGGCGGGGGCATTACCAGCGGGGACTATGAGCCCTGGGGCTGGGATTATGGATTTGAGGGGATGTCAATCTTTCATACTGCGCTGCTCAAAATTAATGTTAATGTTGAGACCGAACCGGATCTTGCCACGGGCTTCACCATTAGTGATGATGGGCTGGTGTATACCTATACCCTTCGCAGAGATGTGAAATTTTCCGACGGGACGTCCCTGACGGCGGAGGATGTAGCCTTTACCTATGAGACCGCAAAAAACGCCGGAGGCAGCGTGGACCTTACCATGCTGAAAAGTATTGAAGTCCTTGACGGCGATACGGTGCGCTTTACCCTGAACAAGGTTTTTTCGCCCTTTATCAGGACTACTGCCCTGGTGGGTATTATCCCTAAAAAAGGCTACGGTCCCGGCTATTCCCGGAACCCTGTGGGTACAGGGCCCTTTAAGCTCAAACAAATTGATGTCAGCCAGCAGCTTATAGTGGAGCCGAATCCTTATTATTATGGAATAAAGTCGCCCTTTAAGCAGATTACTTTCCTCAATATTGACGAGCAAACCGCTTTGGCGACGGCCCGGTCCGGTCAGATCGATGTGGTGATGGTGAATCCTGAGTACGCTAGGGAAACTGTGCGGGGTATGCGCCTGGAAACTATCAAAACTTCTGATAACCGGGGCTTTAACCTGCCGGTAATTCCCCAAACTACCAATGCTGCGGGGCAGGTGGTGGGCAGCAATGTTACCAGCGATCCGATTGTGCGCCGGGCCCTGAACATCGGCATAAGCCGGCAGGAGATCATCAACAATGCCCTGAACGGCATCGGGACCCCCAGTTGGATACGCTTTGAGGGGCTGCCCTGGGCCAACGAGGAACCAGGGCTGAAGGACAGCCAGGTTGATGAGGCCCGGCGAATTCTGCAGCAGGCGGGCTGGGTGGACGGCGATGGTGACGGCATTCGGGAGAAAAACGGGGTGCGCTGCGAATTCCGCATTACCGGACGGGCGGATGACCTTCAGCGTTACAATCTTGCGGTGGCCCTGAGCGAGAACGCCCGGAAGCTGGGGATCAACATCATTGCTGAGTCCACAGACTGGCCTCAGGCTCAGCGTTCTGCCCGGGGAATTCCTACTTGCATAGGCACCGGGAGCTACAGTTTTTACGACGTGTTTACGGCCTTCCATTCTTCCTTAGCGGGGATTGATACGGTGAGCCTGGGCAATTCCCCCATGTATACAAACCCCGCTGTTGATTGGTATATTGATGCTATGCTGGGGGCGAAAACTGAGGCTGAAGCCTTTGGCTTTGCGAAACAGGCCCAATATGACGGGAAGGGCGGGCCTAATGTGGACTTGCCCTACCTGTGGCTGGTGACCATTGACCATACTTACTTTGTACGGGATGGCCTCAGCCTGGGGGTGCAGCGGATACACCCCCATGGTCACGGGATGCCGGTGATCCAGAACCTGAACGAATGGAAGTACCAATAGCATAATGAAGCAATTTTTGAAGTACCTGGCTGGTTCAAGTTTCCGCTTAGTATTGCTGCTTTTTGGGGTGAGCCTTTTCAGCTTTATCCTGGTGGTTTCATCCCCCGTAGACCCGGTCAGTTCCTTTGTGGGCATCGAAAATGGGGTGTCCGATGAGCAGCGGGCCCTGGTGGCTGCCTATTGGGGGCTGGACCAGGGGCCGGTGGAACGCTATGGTATCTGGCTGAAAAATGTACTTCACGGCAACCTGGGTACTTCCATGCTTTTCCGGCGGCCTGTAAGATCGGTGCTGGCGGAGCGGGCCCTGGCTTCTCTGGCACTAATGCTGACTGCCTGGGTATTCTCCGGCATCCTGGGCTTTACCCTGGGGGTTATCTGCGGGGCAAAACCTAACAGTGTTTTTGATAAATGTATGCGCACCTTCTGCTTTATCCTTTCATCAACCCCTGTGTTTTGGGTAGGACTGCTGCTGCTCATTGTCTTTGCGGTCAACCTGGGCTGGTTCCCCATCGGTTTTGCCACGCCCATTGGCAAGGCTGCCGCTGATGTGACCCTGGGGGATCGTATCTACCACCTGATACTCCCGGCACTAACCCTGAGCATCACCGGCATTTCAGGGATAGTCCTCCACACCCGGCAGAAACTTATGGACGTGCTTAACAGCGAGTACATCATCTTCGCCAGGGCACGGGGTGAAAGCCTGTGGACTGCGGTGCGGCGGCATGGCTTACGGAATATAGCCCTGCCTGCGCTGACCCTGCAATTTGCTTCTTTTAGCGAACTTTTCGGCGGTTCTGTGCTGGCGGAAAATGTCTTTTCCTACCCCGGGCTGGGGAGCGCCGCCAGCCTGGCCGGTATCAGGGGAGATGCTCAGCTCCTCCTGGGGGTGGCCCTTTTTTCGGTATTCTTTGTGTTCATCGGGAACCTCACAGCCAACTTGCTCTACGGAGTCTTTGATCCCCGGATCAGGGAAGGGGGCAAGCACCCATGATACAAGCTTTTCCTTTTAACCGCCGGATAAAAACACTGTTGCTGACTAGTTCGATACTTTTACTGCTTTTGGTAATAGCCCTGGCGGGGCTTACCATGAATAGCGCCCGTTACAGCCCGGACTATTCGGTCAAGCTCTTTGGCCCTTCCCTTAGCCACCCTTTCGGCACCGATTATTTGGGGCGGGATATGTTTTTCCGCACCGTA
Organism: Treponema primitia ZAS-2; assembly: GCF_000214375.1. Taxonomy (NCBI): domain Bacteria; kingdom Pseudomonadati; phylum Spirochaetota; class Spirochaetia; order Treponematales; family Treponemataceae; genus Treponema; species Treponema primitia. The sequence goes on from NC_015578.1 coordinate 891,707, forward strand.
AAGGGCCTTTCCACCAGCATTCTTATCGGAACTTTGGCTGCCACGGTGAGCGCCATTATCGCCCTGACCCTGGGGCTTGTCGCGGCAAGCGCGGGGGGTGCCGTGGATAAGATCATTGCCTATTTTGTGGATCTCTTTATGGGGGTGCCCCACTTAGTATTACTGATGCTGATAGCCTATATGATGGGCAAGGGTTTCCGGGGGGTTACCCTTGCGGTGGCCCTGACCCACTGGGCTTCCCTGAGCCGGGTCATCCGGGCTGAGGTGCTTCAGGTGCGGGAAGCCCAGTATGTTAAAATCGCCCGGAAGCTCGGGAAAACCCAGGCCATGGTGGCTTTTCAGCACATATTGCCCCACGTGCTGCCCCAGTTTATCATCGGGCTCATCCTGCTCTTCCCCCATGCGATACTCCATGAGGCGAGCATTACCTTTCTGGGCTTTGGCCTTTCGGTGGATACCCCGGCTATCGGCATTATCCTTTCGGAATCCTTAAACCATATTGCTACAGGCAAGTGGTACCTGGTGTTTTTTCCCGGCGTATCCCTGGTAATTATCGTGATGCTCTTTAACAAGTTGGGGGAGCAGTTAAAGCTCCTGTTTGATCCCGCCAGTGCCCAGGAGTAGGAATATGAGTCAGACTATTCTTGGTGTGAAGGAACTTACCGTAGAATTCCGCCGGTATAATAGTGCAGCAAAACTGCTCGGACTGGATCAAAGTAATCTCCGGGTGATCCACAATTTAAGTGTGTCTGTCGCTGAAGGGGAAATTGTGGCGGTAGCCGGCGCTTCCGGTTCGGGAAAAAGCCTTTTAGCCGGGGCCATCCTGGGGATACTGCCCGCCAATGCTTCTGTAAGCGGGGAAATGTCTTTTTACGGCCAGCCCCTGACAGAAAAACTACAGGAACAGATCCGTGGCCGGGAGCTGGCCCTGATACCCCAGTCAACCGCCTACCTGGACCCCCTGATGCGGGTGGGCAAACAGATTATCGGCATTAGGGGCAGTGATGAAAAGCGGGAGGCTATTTTTCGGCGATACAACTTGGAGGAATCAGTGGCACGGCTGTTCCCCTTCCAGCTTTCCGGGGGCATGACCCGGCGTATCCTGCTTTCCACCGCCATCATCGGCGATGCCAAGCTGATAGTCGCTGATGAGCCCACACCGGGGATGAGCGTCGATATGGCCCGCCGGGTATTCAGCCACTTCCGGGAACTTGCCGATGAGGGAACAGGAACGCTGCTCATCACCCACGACATTGATCTGGCGGTGGAATTCGCCGACCGGGTGGCGGTTTTCTATGCCGGGTCCACTGTGGAGATCGCCCCGGCGGGGGACTTTAAGACGGGGGTAGAAGTTCTTCGCCACCCCTATTCAAAGGCCCTGTGGCAGGCCATACCCCAGAACGGCTTTACCCCGACGCCGGGTTCCCAGCCCTATGCGGGAGCCCTGCCTGAGGGCTGTGCCTTTGCGCCCCGCTGTCCTCTGCGGACTGAGGCCTGTGAAGAACCGGTTTCCATGCGGAAACTGCGGGGAGGGGAGGTGCGCTGTGTCCACGCTGTTTGAGGCCCGGAATATTTCCTTTGGCTATGATCCAAAAAAATTGGTGCTTGACAGGGTTAGTATTACTATTGGGGAAGGGGAACGGGTGGGCATTATAGGGCCTTCAGGCTGCGGCAAGAGTACCCTGGCCCGTATCATGGGGGGCTATATCGCGTCCCAGTCCCCAGGAAACAGCGCAGGGTATACCGGGGAGATACTCTTTGAAGGGAAACCTCTGGCCCGGGAAGGGTACTGCCCGGTGCAGCTTGTCTACCAGCACCCGGAACGGGCGGTGAATCCCCGGTGGAAAATGGGGCGGACCCTCACCGAAGCATGGCAACTTGCAACGAAGTTTCCCACGCAGCCTGATGAGGCTTTGCTCAGAACCATGGGTATTGAAAGGGAATGGTTTGAGCGCTACCCGGCGGAACTGTCCGGCGGCGAGATACAGCGTTTCTGTTTAGCCAGGGCATTGGGGCCCCGGACCCGAATTATCCTGGCGGATGAGATAAGCACCATGCTGGATGTGATTACCCAGGCCCAGATTTGGCAGGCCCTGTTAGCTATAACTGCGGAGCGGGGCCTGGGACTTTTGGTGATCACCCACAACCCGCATTTGGCGGAGAAGATTTGTTCACGGATACTGAAGTTTGAGGATTTGAAGAGTGTCGAGAACTGAAATTTATCCGTAAATGGGGGCATTATGAAGGGCGAAGGCTCCACCCATTATAGGTTATAGGCAGAAAAATACTACGAAAAAGTAAGTTTTTCTGGTTATAACCCGAATAACTCCAGGTGCCTAAAGTTTTCCCGCAGTCTCGTAGATAAGGCTGTATATTCCCGGAATTTGCTCTTTCTCCAGGGCCGCAAAAGCGACTCTGAGTATGCCGGCGCCTAAGGCGATGGTACCGATGCCATGATCCGCCAGGAGCTGTTTCCGCAGGGCTTCGGCGTCAATGCCAATGCAGCGGAAACTCATGAAGTAGCCCGAGTTAAAGGGCAGGGGCTTGAGTTTGGGCTGCTCCGGCTGATTCCGGATGAAGTCTTTAACCGCCTGGTAGCGGCTCCGGAGCAATTCGTGGTTGGCCTTTTTTTCACCCGGGGTGCGGGGATCCGAAAGGACCTTGAGGATCAGGTACTGGGCCGGGGTGTTGGCGCATGAAACTGAGGAGCGGATCCCCCCCATAAGTTTTTTGCCCAGGGCTTCCTGGTGTTCCGTTTTAAGGCTGGGGCTGCCAAAGGTGACGAAGGCTACCCGCAGGCCCCAGACATAGTCTTCCTTGGTGGGGCCATCAATTTTTACCGCCAAAACCCGTTCATGGAGGGAGGCCAGGCGACCGAAAAGGGATTCCCGGTAGATGCCATCCTCATAATAGAGGCCAAAATAGGCGTCATCGCAGATCACCAGGACATCCGCGCCGGCTTCGGCAGTTTCCCGAATGATTTCTATCAAAGCATCCGCTTCGGCTTGAGTGGGGGAGTAGCCCGAAGGATTATTTGGAAAATTGAAAATTATCCGCACTTGCCCGGTTTTGGCCTCCTCAAGGATCACCCTGCGGATGGCTTCCAGGTCCAGGCCCGGGCCTGTTCCGAAAAAGGGGACCCCCCGGAGCTCCGCGCCCCGGCGTTCGGTGAAGATGAGGCTGTAATTGTCCCAACAGGGATCGCTGGCGATGATTGTGTTGTTTTCATCCAGGAAAAGGTCCGCCACAAAGGAGATACCTGCGGTTATTCCGGGTACCGCCGCGGGTAGGGAAACATCCTCCGGCTTTAGGGACGGGTTTTTCTTCGCCATGGATTCCTTCCAGGCTTTGCGAACCTCCTCGACCCCGGCGGTAGCGGCGTAGGTGACCGCTTCTTTCGCCGTCAGGGTGGGCATGCTGTCCCTGATAGCCGACAGGATCAGGGGCTGCCCCTTGTGGAAGGCCATGCCGATGGTGGCGTTTTTCACCGGCGCAAGCTGTTTCGCTTCGCTGGACTGGGCGATGATCCCTTTTGGGAAAAAAAGGCGGCGGCCGAGAGAAGACAGAAGGCGGCCCGCGACAGAGCCGTCCAATACGGCATTGAGTTCGCTTGCAAGTGGGTTCATAGGGTAAGAGTATCTGGAGGAGGGAGCTTCGTCAATAATGGGAGGATGAGATGTCAGGGGTTTTGGGGGCATAATTCGCCATATTGCCCCCGGTGCGCCCCGCAGGTTACAATAGAACCATGGCGCAAACAAACACGGATACCGAAGCCCTACTGGCCGGGGCGCAGACATTGCTGGATTCCTGTAGGGAAGAGCTGGCGAAACGGGTTATCGGCCAGCGGGAAATGATTGACGGGCTGCTTATGGCCTTGATTGCCCGGGGGCATATACTCCTGGAAGGGGTGCCAGGGCTGGCTAAGACCTTGGCGGTGAAGAGCCTGGCGGAAATTACCGGGCTGGACTTTAAGCGGATACAGTTTACCCCGGATCTGCTCCCTGCGGATGTGACGGGCACCCTGATTTGGGAGCAGTCTTCGGGGAAATTTTCCGTGCGCCGGGGTCCGGTTTTTGCCAATGTGATCCTGGCGGACGAGATTAACCGGGCGCCTGCTAAGGTGCAGTCCGCCTTGCTTGAGGCTATGGAGGAGTACCAGGTTACCATCGGGGAGGAGACTTACCCCTTGCCGGATCCTTTTTTTGTCCTGGCTACCCAGAATCCTATTGAGCATGAGGGGACCTATACCCTGCCTGAGGCGGAGTTGGACCGGTTCCTTCTCAAACTGTTGGTTCGATACCCCAGTCCTGAGGAAGAGCTCCGTATTTTGACCCCCGGGAATTCCTTTTCCGCAGGGGGCTCTCCCGCTGGCGCCGGGGCGGGTAATCGCCGGGGCAGCCGGAACCGGGGGCCTGCATTGGCGCCTCTGCTGGGCCCTTCCCAATTGGAAAGCCTGCGGGCCGCCGCAGATTCGGTCCGCATTGACGACAAGATCGCCGAATATATTGTCTCCGTGGTTTCCGCTACCAGGCCGTCGGGGACCAGGCCCAGTGCGGCATCCCGGGCCGGGGAATCCACTGCGGGCACCGGCAGGGTCGGAAAGGAGGGCTTGTACCGGTATATTTCCTTTGGCGCATCCCCCCGGGCTTCCATTGCCCTGTACCGCTGCTGCCGTATCCTTGCCCTTTTTGAGGGGCGGCCCTTTGTTACCCCTGAGGACGTGAAGGCTGCGGCTTTGCCGGTGCTGCGGCACCGGATTGTCCTTTCCTACGAAGCTGAAGCGGATGGGCTTGACCCGGATGCGGTGGTTTCCCGTATTTTGGCCTTTGTCCCGGTACCTTGAGGAAGCCCCTTGGATCGCTATGAGCTTTTGCGGAGGATCACTACCTTTCCCCTGGTGGCCCGGGGCCTTTCGGAGGATCTCCTGTCCGGGGATTTCCGCTCGGTGTTTAAGGGCCAGGGTATAGAGTTTGATGAGGTCCGCCGCTATGAGCCGGGAGATGATGTCCGTTCTATAGACTGGAATGTGAGCGCCCGGTTCGGCGCCACCTATGTAAAGATGTACCGGGAAGAGCGGGAGCTGACGGTTTGCCTGGTCCTGGATGAATCGGCTTCCATGTTTGCCGCTGGGGATGGTAACAATACTGCGGGTATGCACGAGGAACTTCGTTACAAAATGCGCCGCTGCGATCAGGCGGTGCTGGCTGCTGCACTGGTTGCTTTTTCTGCGGAACGGGCGGGGCAGCGTATCGGAGCCCTCTGCTTTGACGAGGAAATTACCCGGGTCTTTAATCCCCGCAAAGGGCGCTCCCATATTATGAGCATTATCAGCGGCCTCCTTTCCGCCAAGGACGGGGGCCGGGGGAGCAACCTGGGCATGGCCCTGGAGGGAACCGGGCGTATGCTCAAGCGCCGGAGCCTGGTGGTGATCCTTTCGGATTTTCTTTGCGTCAACTGGGAACAGGAATTGGGGGCCCTCTGCGCCAAGCATGATGTGATCGCCATAGGGATCACCGACCCCCTGGACAATGGGATCCCCAACCTGGGGCTCCTTTCTATGGCGGATCCTGAGACCGGGGCTTTGCTCCATGCTCCCACGGGATTTTCGTCATTCAGGTCCGCCTGGACAGAATGGCATGGGGACCGGGCCAAGCTGCGGAAGGCCCTTTGCCGGCGCTGCGGCGCATCATATCTGGAGCTTTCCACCACCGATGACGCCCCCACGGTGCTGACCCGGTTTTTCGGGGGGCGGCGTTCGTGAAAAGTTTCCTCCTGCTTGCCCTGCTATTTATTGGGCTTCCCTGCTTTTCCCAGGAGCCATCGGGCAATTCCGGCGGCGACTTTAGCCGGGAAGCTAACCGAAACTCAAATCGGCCCCGGGGAGACGCCCCCTACATCATCCCCCAGACGATCTTTGTGGGGGATAAAGGCAGGCTGGTGTTTCCCCTGGGTTCCGCCTTTGCGGGGATCGAGGGCAGGGTCCTCCAGGGGGCGGATTTGCCCCGGTCCCGGGAGCTGGTGATCAGCCGGGTGGAACTGGAGCGCCGGGGAACTGCAGCCCGGCTGCTCATTGATTTTCAGGCCTATGTGCCGGGGATCATCGAGCTTCCCCCCATTACCATTGCCTCCTATACCTTTACGGGCCTTGAGGTGAACATTAATTCTATCCTTTCGGTCGAGCAGCAGGGTATGGTACTTTCAGGCCCTGAGGATCCTATGGCTGCGCCGGGTACGGCCACGCTGATCTACGGAACCATCATCGGGATTGTCCTGTTTCTTCTGGCCCTGACCCTGGGAAGTTTTTGGGGGAAAACCAGGCTGGGCGCCCTTGCGGACATGCTCAGGCGGCGGCGGGTTATCCGTGCCATGGGAAGGACTCTCAGGCGGCTGCGGGGCTGGAACAACGGCGGCCAGGAAACTGAAACCCTGGAAGCTCTTTCCACTGAATTCCGCAGTTTCCTGGGAATTATCACCGGGACCAACTGCCGGGCCATGGTTCCCCGGGAATTCCTGGACCTTCCCGCACTGGGCCCCGGGGACGCCCTGTCCGGGCCAGCCCTGTCGGCGCTGTTCCGTCGCTGTGATACCCTGCGGTTCAGCGGGGCGGGGATAGAACGGGAGCTCGTGTCTGCCCTGCTGGATGATTTTAAAAACTTGATCGCCGCCCTGGCGGATGCCGAGAAGGAACGCTACCACAGTAAAAAAACTCCTCCCGCTGGTGCAAGTTCCAGCGCCGACTTTAGTCGGAAAGCTCCCCGCGGAGGCACCCGGTGAATTTTGGTTTTGAACGCCCCTGGCTTCTGATCGCCGGGGTAATAATAGTATTACTGTGCTTTATCATTTCCCGTTTTTTAAAAGGCGCCTTTACCCTGAGCATTTCCTTAGGCCCCCCGGGGGGCAGCCCCTTCAAGCCCCCCTTTAACGTGGAATTTCTGGTGCGGATAATCCGGGCCCTGGATTTGTTCGGTACCCTGGCCCTGTTTGTCGCCGCTGCGGGGCCTATTTTAATCAACACAGAATTGGTGTGGCTTAACCGGGGGGCGGATATACTTTTTGTGGTGGACGTAAGCCCCAGTATGGCGGGAATCGATATGAACGGCCGCAGCCGCTTTGATACCGCCCGGGACCTGGTCCGGGATTTTGCCCAGTCCCGGCCTTCGGACGCCATTGGGCTGGTGGCGGTGGGGAATGACGCAAGCCTTCTGGTGCCCCCCACGGTGGACCGGGGCGCCCTGTTTTCCCGGCTGGAATCCCTGCGTATCGGCGAACTGGGGGATGGCACCGCCCTGGGCCTGGGCTTGGGAATTGCCGCCCTGCACATACGGAATTCCGGGGCCCCGCGAAAGGTGGTGGCGCTGATCACCGATGGGGAAAATAATGCCGGGGCCATACATCCGGAAACCGCAGCGGCGGCCCTGCAAAACGCCGGGGTCTCCCTCTGGGTTATCGGGGTAGGGAGCGGTGGGGAGGTGCCCATCGACTATGTAGACCCGGTCACCAGGATACGCCGTACCGGCACCTTTGATTCACGGTTCAATTCCGAAAGCCTCAGATCCATCGCTGAGAGAGGCGGGGGCCAGTACATTGCGGCGCCGTCGGCGGAGGCCTTTTCCCTGGCCTTTTTCCGGATCGATGAGGGGGAGATGACCATACGCCGTTCAGGCACCATAAACCGGACCCGGAGTTTTGAGACACCGGTTATAGCTGCCGCCCTGATCATGATCTGCGCCGCCCGGTTTATACGGCGGTATATACTGGGGGCCTTCCTGTGAGCTTTGATAATCCCCAGGCGCTCCTGGCACTCTTTTTGCTGATCCCGGCGATATTCATTTCTTTTATCCATTACCGTAAACGCCGGGGGGTGCTGAAGTTTCTTGGTAACTCCTCAGAGGAGCTGGCGGGATCCTCGGCAGGCTCCTCCGTGGAAGACCCAGGGCGGAACCTCAAGTCCCGGTACTTCCTCTCAGCGGTGGCCTTTTGCCTTTTCCTGGCCTGCATCATCATTGCCCTGGGAAGGCCCCGGGGTGGAACCCGGCTGGTGAGCGAGACCCGCCGGGGGGTGGACGTGATCCTGGCCTTTGACCTGTCCCGGAGTATGGATGTCCGGGATATAAGCCCCGGCGGCCCATCCCGGCTGGGCAAGGCCGTATCGGTGGCCATGGAACTAGTGTCCAACCCCTGGTTCAGCGGCGCTGTCTCGGCTACAGGGGCCCCGGGGCTGCGTTTCGGCGCAGCCATTGGGAAAGGGCAGGGTATTCTGGCCCTTCCGCTGACTGAAGATGCCGAGGCGATACAGGCTTTCCTGTCCAGCCTTTCCGGGGATGCCCTCACCGGCAGCGGGACTAACCTGGAATCCCTCATTGTTGCCGCGACCGGGGCATTTCAGGATGCCTTCCCCAGCCGCCGCCGGATTATCCTTTTTTCCGACGGGGAAACCCTGTCCGGTTCCCTTAAGACAGCCCTGGAACGGGCCGCTGACGCTGAAATTACCATTATTGCTGCGGGCTTCGGTTCTGAAACCGGGGGGGTGGTCCCCCTGGGAAGGGATACCCTGAAAGGTGATGACGGGTACCCGGTAACCAGTTTCCTACAGTCTGAAACCCTGCGGGATGCGGCGGAACAGACCGGAGGTATCTATGTGGACGGAAACCGCCTTAACGCCGCCGCATTGTTGGCGGATCACCTGGCAACTCTGGGTGTATCAGGCAGCCGGAATGAGAATGCCGGCGCTGCGGTAAAGGGTTTCCGCCGGGAAACCCGGCCCCTGGGCTATCTCTTTATCATCGCCGCCCTGATCTTCCTGGGACTTTCGAAGATCCCTGAAAAGGGGAGGCGGAAACATGGGTAAACGCCACTTGCAACAAAGTTCCCTGGATAAGGTTTTGATAAGGCTTCTCCCCTTGGCCTTGCTTCTTGTTTTCCTGGCTTCCTGCGGGGGCCCGGTTTCGGGAAGACTCATGCTCCTGCGGGGCAATTTTTTCAATACCCAGGGGCTCTATACCGAGGCCATCCTGGCCTATCTGGAAGCCCTGGAATTTCCCGAAACCGCCCCCTACGCCGAATTTGGCCTGGGCTCGGTGTACCTGGCCCTGGACGAAGGTCCCGCCGCATTGCAGCACTTTGCCGCCGCCGAGGAAGGGCTGACCCCCCTGTTTCGGGAGGACCACCGGGAACTGATCTACCGGATCCGCTACAATAGCGGGGTGGTCCGCTTTCACGCCGGGGACTACGGGACTGCGGCGGATCAGTTCCGGGCCGCCCTGGAAACCGATGGGAGCCGTATTGAGGCAAAGCGGAACCTGGAGCTAAGCCTCCTTTCCCTGACCCGTCAAAGTTCCGGGGCCAGCTCATCACCTTCGTTAAATTTTCAGGACGAACTCAAGGGCTCCCAGGTCCTTTTTGATTATATACGCCGTAAGGAGAGCGACCAATGGAAAAGCCGGGAATGGGAGGAAGATACCCCTTCAACCGGGCCGGATTACTAGGAGTTTGTAGCGCTTTGCGCTACTTGCAACGTAGTTCCCCGCGCAATAAATCGAGAAAAATTGCCTATTTGGCCATTTTTCAACCCCTCAAACTCCATAAGCAGCCCATAAATCGAGGTTTTTTTCGGCTTCAAGCGAAAAAAACCTACAAGCGCAACTGGCTGCTCGGCCTAATTGTATACGCAACATTGTTCTCTCCCCTGATTCCAGGGCTTTTTCCCCAATCCGGGGAAGATCCGGCAGTTGTGGTGGAAACATCCCCGGAGCGGCCCCTGCTGGACGGTTCCTGGCGGGTATCCATCCTGGTGGATCACCCCAACCCTGATGAGGTCAATGTCAGCCCTCCGGATTTGCCATCCTCCATTACCTTTGCCCAGGTCCGCAAGGAAACCCGGCTGATCCGCACCACCCCTGAAGAGGGGACCCGCTGGACCCTGGTGGAATTCCTCTTTGTCCCCCAGCGGACAGGAACCATATCCCTGGGGGCCTTTGAGGTTTCCATTCCCGGGAAAAGGGTCTTTACCAGGGCTCTGCGGACCTATGTGGTAACCCAGGAAGGGGGGCGGGAGGAATACCACCCCCGACTTAGTTGGGAAAGCTATCCTCCTTCTATTAAAATAGGGGAAAGTGTGGAGCTGACCCTCCGGATCATTGACTGGGACCCGGATAAAACCCTGGCCCACCCGGCTTTCCAGGAAACCGCCCCGGCGGATGCCCTGCTGGAGGAGCTGCCCTTAAGCAAGGCCGACTTGGATCAGGGCCTGGTACTGCGGCTCCGGCTGACCCCCCTGGAGGGAACCAGGGTTTCCCTGGACCCTTTTTCCCTGCGTTTTAATACCCTCAGCCTGGAAGCCCCGGCCATCTCCATACGCCTGAACCCGCCGGGGGCTGCTGCTGCCCCGGGGCCTGCCCCTGTAGACCGGTCGGGAACTGAAGAACCGGCTCCCTTGGCATCGGGCCCGGCCCCGGCTAATCTGGCCTTCCCGGAAACACCCCTTAAGGTGTTCCCCCTGTTCAGGAAAGCCTATGGGGAAACCCTGGACAAAGCCCGTACTCAGTGGCTCCGGGGGGAATACTCAGGCGCCCTGGGAGAACTCCGCCGGGGGGAGCGGGATCTCCTGGCAGGCCCCGCATTGGTGGTACTCCGCAGGGCTGCGGAAACAGCTCTGGGGCTTACGGAAACGGAGGATGAAAAATGGCAGCCCCTGGGCTTTTCCCTTGGCCTGGTGGTGATCAGTTTTTTCCTTTTAATCCTGGTTATTTGGCGTTTTTTTTACCGGAACAGAAAAAGAAATAAAGTAACCTCCCTTTCTTTATGGGGTTTTAGAATTGTACTTCTGACTCTGCTGGCCATACTTGGCTGGGGCATCATGGACCTGGGAAAAATTGGGGGGATAAGCCGGAACGGCGCCCTGCAAAGCGCGGTGCTCCATGCCTGTGAAGCCTACCGGGTGCCGGATACCAATGGCGCGGTCAGCGCCCGCTGGCGGGAGGGGCAGCCTGTAAAGGTCCGTACTGTGGGAAAGCTTCAGCCTTCCCCTGCCGCCAACTTGTGGGCCTATGCGGAAAGTCCCGGCGGGGACGCCGGATGGGTACATCAGGATAATATAATTTTTTATTAATGGGGACTAAGCCATGGATTTTGGAGAGATCCTCGATGAATGGGACCGGCAAACCGGCAAGCCCGCGGGAAAGAAGGCCCTGAAGAAAGCCTTGCAAAGAAACCCCGAAAACCCCGATGTTTCCGGGGCTGATCAGCAGAGCGAACAACGTGCAACGAAGTTTCCCGCGCAACGTGCAACGCCGGCTTTAGCCGGAGAGTTCCCCGCGCCACTTGCAACGCCGGCTTTAGCCGGAGAGTTCCCCGCGCAAAGGGTTGATCCCCTTACGGCCTGGCTGCGGGTAAACGGCATAAGCGACAAGGATGCGGAAGATGCGGAAAATGCCCAGCCCCCGGGAGAACGCCGCCGCCGGCTGCTCGCCAAAAAACCGGACGCCACTATCGACCTTCACGGCCTTACCCGGGATGAAGCTTGGCTTGCCCTGGAAAGTTTTTTCCGCGTCAGCCAGCAGCAAGGCTTTGAGAAACTGCTCATAATCCATGGAAAGGGGAACCACACTGACGGGGAAGCGGTGTTGAAACGCTCGGTCAGGGATTTTATAGAACGCTGCCACTATGCCGGGGAAAGCGGCTACAGCCCGGCTGTCGATGGGGGGACCGGTTCTACCTGGGTGATATTAAAGGATGAGGGGTGATTTAGGTTTTACCGCTCGCGGTAGATAATACGGCCCCGGCTCAGATCGTAGGGGGAAAGGGCGCACTTCACCCGGTCGCCGGGGACAATCCTGATATAGTGTTTACGCATCTTGCCTGAAAGATGGGCCAGTATAAGGTGTCCGTTCTGGTTATCAAGCTCCACCCTGAACATGGTATTGGGAAGGGCTTCCCTGACTACCCCTTCGACCTCTATCGCTTCTTCTTTCGCCACGTGTACTCCTTGGCATTTCTAAAAATGTATACTTTCCATGTATGGTATAGTAGTTTGGCGGAAAAGTCAATTAAGCGTATTAAGATGGCAAATCCTGGGTATTTTGCGGGATCCTGCTTTTTGATAGGATGGCAAACCCTTTACACCGCATATTATAGGCAGTATAAATTTTCCTCCGTTCGGCCTACGACTTTCATATTCCGGGGATTTTATACTATAGTAATACCATGCGCGCCACCATATACCCCCGGCTTAGCGCCGGCGCCCCTCTGGGCCCTGTCCGTATTCCGGCTTCCAAATCCCACACCATCAGGCGGCTGCTCCTGGCCTGGCTGGGGGAAGGGGTTTCGGAAATTCGCTACCCCCTGGACTCCCTGGATGCAAGGTCCTGCATGAAGGTCTGCCGTGCCCTGGGCGCGGAAATCGAGGAGCGTTATGCCCTAGATCCCGCCTGCCCCAACCCCCTAGGCTCTGATGGGAAAAAGCTCGTCGCCTGGATCGTTCGGGGCATAGGCCTTTCCGGGAAAAACGGCAGCTTCAAGGCCCCGGCAACGGATCTGGATGTGGGCAATTCGGGCACCACCCTATTCCTCGCCCTGACGGCGGCGTCCCTGGGAAATGTCCCGGTACGCTTTACCGGGGACGAGCAGATAGCCCGGCGCAGCGCCGGCCCTTTGCTGGATGCCCTTTCCGGCCTGGGCGTAGGGGTAGAATCCGCCAATGGCTGTGTGCCCATTACCGTACAGGGCCCCTGGAAGGGGGGGCGGGTCAGCATTTCCTGCCCCACCAGCCAGTACCTTTCAGCCCTGCTCCTGGCTGCCCCCCTGGCCCCGGCGGGGCTTATCACGGACATTGATGTGCCCCTGATTAACGAAATACCTTACATTGAAATGACCCTCTCCTACCTCAAAGCCCAGGGCGCCGGCTGGGAAGCCCCGGCAGACTTTTCCCGTTTCCGGATACCCGGGGGCGCTTCCTACAAACCCATGAACGGCCCGACCCCGGGGGATTTTTCCTCCGCCGCCTTCCCTGGTGGCGTCGCCGCCATTACCGGCTTTCCCCTCACCATCCTGGGGCTTGATCCGGAAGAAACCCAGGGGGACAAAGCCTTCTTTGACATGATCGCCCGCATGGGCTGTGATATTGAATGGAAAAAACTGGAAGCCCCACCCGGCGCCGTCCAGGAATGGTCCCTGAAAGTATCCCGAACACGCCCCCTGAAGGGCGCCGAGTTCGACTTGAACGCCACCCCGGACATCCTGCCCATGCTGGCAGTGACCGCCGCCTACGCCGAAGGGGACACAGCCCTGGTAAACGTAGCCCACGCCCGGATAAAAGAGACGGACCGCATCGCCGTAATGGCGGAAGAACTGGGCAAACTGGGAGTATCCATCACCGAACGCCCCGACGGCATGGTCATCCACGGCAAAGGCGGCGGCCTCAAGGGGGGGAGGGTGGACAGCCGAGGCGACCACCGCATCGTGATGGCCCTGGCCGCCGGAGCCCTGGGCGCAGCAGGGCCGGTAGAAATCGAAGCCGCTGAAAGCGCCGCCGTGACCTATCCGGGCTTCCTGGAACTGCTGGGCGCGGTATGGTGACTGTCACCTTTTTTTTGGCCTGTGGTCCCCCCGGTATGGTATACTAAATTTTATGGAGAGCGAGGCAGAATGGTGGGTACAGTATTTGAAGAAATCACTCTGAAAAACGTGGGTGATGTAATTAATGTTGGGCGCGGCTATATCAAGGAAGCGGAAGTCCGGCAGGTGACGGTCCGGTGCATCGTTGATACTGGCGCGGCGACCCTGGTAATCAGCGAAGCGATGCAGAAAGAGCTGGGTCTGCGGACGAAGCATGTGCGCGAGTCTACCCTGGCAAATGGGGAAAAAGGTGGTCTGCAAGATAGCCGAAGCCGTAGAGGTGCTATGGAAGAACCGTTCCATGGCCTGTGAACCCTGGGTACTTCCCGAGGCGCCGGAAGTGCTCCTTGGCGCTATCCCTTTAGAAAACATGGACCTTATGGTGGACCCGAAACGGCTGCAACTGGTCGGCGTCCACGGTGACGAACCTGTGGGGATGATCTACTAAACGAAACGGAAACTGGTCGGCGTCCAGGGCGATCAAGCCCTGGCTCTTACCAATGATCTGCATTAACTGGAAAAAAGTCTAGAAATATACCCTTAATACTAGCTAAAAGTTTAGAAAAGTCCCTCAAAGTCTGGACAAAAGATAGGGGTTTTCTTTCAAAAACACGATACATTGCAATATATGTGGATTCCAGAACGGTGCCTGGCACCTGTTGCTTTTATAGTAACTAAAATAACTAACACTACCCCCCCCCCCCCCCCATTTCCGATAGATTTACTAGGATATATAAACCAGCCCATTTTCGGGCAGTTCTTTTCTCACCCCTGGCAAAAGCCCGTACCCTCATGCATGGAGGCACGGGCTTTCTTTTTTTCCAGAGGCTCAACACCGGCACCAAAAAGGAGATTCCGAATCCGTTGGGTTCGTTCAATTTGTATACTGCGGGTATTCACCTGCAAAAAAGCGAGGATTTTTGTATGAAAAAGACATTACTGGTAAGTATTCGTCTTGTGGCGTTGTTCGCGCTGCTCGGGGCATTAGCCCTGGCAGGGTGCGAGAACGGAGATGGCGGTACCAAAGTGCCATTCCTGGTATCTATTACCATAGAGGGAGCGCCGGAAACCTATGCTGCGGGCGCCGACCTGAATGTAGGCGGGCTGACTGTAACCCTGACCTATTCCAATGGACTAGCCAGCTCCGTAACCCTTCCTGAGGGAACCGTTGGTGTCCTTGATGAGGCAGGGGACCTCACCTATACCGCAGGGGGTATCACCATAATTATTTCCGGGTACAACCCCGACGAAACCGGGGACCAGACCATCACCGTGACGGTGGGCAGTAAGACAGAGGAATACACCATCACCCTAAGCAGCACAACCACCGACAAGGCCGCCTTCAATACCGCCATTGCTGCGGCGAACACCGCCAAGGTTGATGTGGTGGTTGATACCGATGCCGCCAATGTGGCCATCGGGACCGAGTGGGTAACCCAGGAGGTTTTGGCCGCCTTTAACACCGCCATTGCCACTGCCGAAGGGGTAGCCACCGACAGCGAAGCAAGCGCAGACCAGATTACCGACGCGGTAACGGCCCTGAATGCCGCAATTGCCACCTTTAAAACGGCAAAGAAGACCGGAACCGGGACCGATATCGTAAACGCCAACAAGGCTGCACTCAATACCGCTATTGCTGGGGCAAGCGCCGCCAAAACCGGTGTGGTGGTTGATAGCGCCGCCGCCAATGTGGCCACCGGGACCAAGTGGGTGACCCAAGGGGCACTGAGTACGTTTAACGCCGCAATAAGTGCCGCCGAAGGGGTATCCTTCAAAAACAGGGCAACCCAGGCGGAAGTAGACAGCGCCGTTACTACCCTGAACAGCGCCAAAGACACCTTTAATGCCGCGAAGAAGGACGGGACCAAGGCCAACGAAGTATCCGTAGATAAGCCCGCCCTCACCACGGCTATTACCACGGCGAATAGCGCCAAGTCCGGTGTGGTGGTTGATACCGCCGCGGCGAATGTGGCCACCGGGACCAAGTGGGTGACCCAAGGGGCCTGGGATGCCCTTGCCACGGCGATTACCAATGCCGAAACCGTGTCCGCCAACAACGGGGCGACCCAGGCTCAAGTGAGCAGCGCCGTTACTGCCCTGAACACCGCAGTCACCACCTTTAACAATGCGAAGAAGGACGGAACCAAGACCGGCGGGGTAACAATAAATAAAACCGCCCTCAATACCGCCATTACCACGGCGAATGCCGCCAAGGTTGGTGTGGTGGTTGCCACCGACGCCGCCACTGTCGCCCCCGGGACCAAGTGGGTGACCCAAGGGGCACTGGACACCTTTACCACCGCTATTGCTACTGCCGATGGGGTAGCCGCAAATAATTCGGCAACCCAGGCGGTAGTAGACAGCGCAGTCACGACCCTGAATGCCGCCAAAGACACCTTTAACGATGCGAAGAAGGACGGAGCCAAGGCCGATGTCTCCATCGTTACCCACACCGTTACCTTCAATACTGGTGCAGACGGACCCGTGGTTGCCGCTAAAACGGTAAGCACAGGCGGGACTGTAGAGCGCCCGGCGGACCCAACCAAAGACGGCGTCACCTTTGACGACTGGTACACCACAGCAGGATTAACCACCAAGTACACCTTTACTGCCGCCGTAACAGGCAACATCACCCTGTATGCCCGATGGACCGCAACCCTTACCTTTCGTGACGTTGACGAGACCGTGATTGACGCCAAGACGGTAAGCGCAGGAGAGACCATAGTACGCCCGACGGACCCAGCCAAACCAGGCTATGTTTTTGACAACTGGTACACCGCAAAGGACTCTGACACCCTGTACACCTTCGCCGCCGTGAACAGCAACACCACCGTGTACGCCAAATGGCTCTCCGAAGCGGAAGTCGCTGCGAAAAAGGTGGCGGACGCCAAAGCCATCCTGAGTGGGAAGATTACCGACGCCCAGGTGTTGTCCCTCACTATGACAAACGACATCTATCAAGCGGCGATTGCTGCCGCACTGTCGGTCCAGAACAACGCCGGAGCAACCCTGGAACTGGTGACTGGGGCGACAACTACCCTCAACAATGCAACAACTGTCTTCAATGCCGTGGTAGCCGCCAAAGCGCTGCTACAAGCCGCCATTACTGAGGCGACCACGACAAAGAACACCGCCGGTCTGGTTGACACCGCCTTTGTGGAAGGTACAGAGTATGCCGCCGGGGCCGTGTTTACCACCGGAAGCGCCTCCGACATCCCGAAAGGCTTAAAACGTCTGACCGTAACCGACCCACGCACAGCCTATCAAAGCGCTATTGAGACCGCCCAGGCCGTCCATACCAGCGCCGCCAAGACAGCAGCAGAGACCACCACGGCAGAAGAAACCCTTGCCTCGGCGACCACCACCTTCACCAGCGCCGTTTCCTCGGCTAAGTCAAGCGCAACCCCCGGCGCCTTGGGCCTAGCCGCCCGTGTAAGCGCCGCTACGACCAACACCACCATCTACCTGTACAGCGATGAAAGCGACTTTGCCGGGATCGGGAGTGGCGAGTTCAACATCGTCAACAAAACCATTACCCTGCAAGGCGTGGGCGAGGAACGGACGATTACACTTGTCAGTAACGGCAGGATGTTCCGTATTGACGGAACCAGCAGCCTTACGCTGGACACCTATGTTACCCTCCAGGGCAAAAGCGATAATACTGGAAGCCTTGTAAACGCTAATGTCAATGGGGCTGTATTTACCATGAAAGCCGGATCAAAAATAACCGGCAACACCACCAGCGCCAGTGGTGGTGGCGTGCTTGTTGCCAGCGGCGGTACATTTAACATGGAAGGCGGCGAAATCAGCTACAACGAGAGCACTACCGCCGCCAACGGCGGCGGCGTGTATGTTAACGGCAACACCGACAACCCCAACGTCACCACCTTTAATATGACCGGCGGCGAAATCAGCTACAACACAGCCGCCCGCGGCGGCGGCGTGTTTATTGACAACAAGGGCAAGTTTAATCTGTCCGGTAACAGCGTAATTAGCCACAACCACGCCACAAACGGCGTCAAAACAGGCGGCGGCGTGAATGTTGACGGCGGCGAGTTTAAGATGCTCAGCGGCACTATCAGCGACAACGAAGCCGGCACCAACGGCGGCGGCGTGTATGTCGGCGGCAGCAGCACCTTCTCCATGGAAGGCGGCGTCATCAAAACCAACAAAACCACCGGGGCCCCCAACAATGGCGGCGGCGTGTATGTTTACAACGCCGCTACTTCCAAGTTCTATATGAGCGGGGGAACCATTACCGCCGACAACAGTGCCACCAACGGCAAAGCCTTGTTTAAGAATACTGCCGGTATAGCAAAGTGGGGCACTCCCGAAAGTCTATTGGCCTTTATCAAGGGCGATGAATCCACAGTAGGTAATGTGGAGACCACGATACACGGTGGCAGCCCGGGATCGATAGAGTAACAGGCAGACACCAAGAGAACCCCAAACCCACCCCCTCCGGGGGCTGGGTTTGGAAACGGGAAAACAAAATGGTGACTGTCACCAGTCTAGCCCAGTGTCCTTCCCACGAGGGACACTACATGTAGCGCAGTAAACACTTTTTCTGTGCAAAACAAAGTAATAAAAAGCCCGGTAACCCCGGGCTTTTTTTCAATCATCGTACTAATACAAAAAAATATTTTTCACTAGTAAAGCAAAATCTATATAAAAGCCTTATCTTGCCGGAGGTTTTTATGCACAGAAAAACAAGGTATCGTTTACACAGCGGGTATAGGGAAATAGATGAAATTCGTTTAAACTTCGTTATGTGCAATTGGGCCTAAACACTGTATGAAAATTCATACATTTAAGAATTTTTGAAATTTCTTATCAAAATATAAAAATAATATTGGCAAAAGGTTATACCTCTGTTATACTATAAATATGAAAACAGCAATATCTCTTCCGGATGTGTTATATAAACGGGCCGAAGAAACGGCTTCATACATGGGTGTTCCTCGAAGCAAATTATTTGCGATGGCTTTGGAAGAATTTGTTGTCAGGCATAATGGAAAAATGATAACGGAAAAAATCAATGAAGTTTATGACAAAATTGATCAAAAAGAATTCGAACCATATTTAAATGCAACACTTGAAGCTCAAAGGGATTTAACCAAAAATGATACGTGGTGAAATATGGTGGATTGATTATGGTATTCCCTATGGCAACGAACCTGGATACAGACGGCCTGTTATAATAATACAAAATGATCTTTTTAACGCCAGTAAAATCAATACAACTGTTGTCATACCATTATCAACAAATTTATTATTGGCTGATGTTCCTGGGAATATAATTCTTAAAAAAGACGATTCAAAATTAAAGAAAAATTCTGTAATACTATTATCGCAAATAGGTGTTATTGATAAAGAACGTCTTATAGAAAAAATATCAAAAATCAATAAAGAAGTAATGAGAGAAATAGAAAATAGTATACTATTTGTACTTGGAATAAAGTTAATATAAAGAACGGCACAAATGGGAAGAAACTATTATTCAAACGGCATGTAGTCTTAAACCGGAATCATGGGATGAAATATGAAAGTAAGATATTGGATTGCCGAGGCTGTTCTTATTTTGAAAAATGTATCAGCTCAAAAAGCAAAAAGAAAAATTACCGGACATTATATATACCGGTCTCAGATTATGCTGAAAACCTGGCTGAAAAGATGCGTGCCAAAATAGATAATCCAAAGTACAAGAAAATATACAGCCGCCGGATGCAAATAATAGAGCCGGTATTTGCAAATATCACGTATTGCAAAGGCATTAGTCGATTCACCATGCGGTCAAAGGCAAAAAACGATATACAACGGTTATTATACTGTATCATGCATAACATAGGGAAATGTTTTATGGCGGCGAAGGTGAAACATGCGGTATAGGGGCGATATTAAGGAAGAAATAGTTGTTATAGGAAGGGAATTCAGAATTATTTCGACAAAACCAGTATATTCAATGAAATATTAGTAGTAATAGTATTATTAAGAATATATTGGAAGGAATATACCGGACTAAAAATGACTTTTTCAGCAACCTCAACCAGACTGTCGATTTAATCATAATATAGGTCGACAGTATCCCATAGATAAAATTCGCTTGAACTTCGCTAGACGAAATACCCCCTAAATTGGTCGAAAATTTAAACAAAAAAGGCTTGCAAAATACTTTAAAATATCGTATAATAACTAACATGAATATACAGACTATAACTGCCTTAGAAAAGGCTTTAAAAGACGAAAACATACTTAAAAAATACAATTTAGAAAAAATTGGCATTTTTGGCTCTTTTGCTCGTGGTGAAAAAGCCAATGATATAGATTTTTACATTGATTTAGAAAATTACAATATCAATAATTTAATCAATTTAAAAAAAGATCTGGAAAAAATTACTGAAAAAGAAGTTGACATTATGATAAAAAAATACGCAAATCCAATCGTTTTGTACCGGGCGCAGAAGGACATGAAATATGTTACCCAATGAAAAAAATGATTTATTGTATCTTTTAAATATTCTGGAATACATTGGAAAAATATGGAAATATACAGAAACGGTAAAAGATGCCGAGGAATTATTTGAACTCAATGAACAGTTAAATTTAAATGCTTCATTGACATTATTGGCAAATATCGGTGAAAATGTTTCAAAAATAAGCAATACATTAAAACAAGAATTTCCCAATATAGAATAGCAGCAAATTAAAGACTTTCGGAATAGAATTATACATGACTACGTTGGAATTGACTTAGTAATAGTATTTGAAATTATAACAAAAGACTTGAAATTATTAAAACCACAATTTGAAAATATAATAAATAAAAATATTGAGAATAAAATATTTGATATTGAAGAATTAAAAATAAGTAAAGAAAGCAAATATTATAAAAATATAGATTTTGAAAAATTAGTTTGAAAAAGTACAGGGGTACTTCGTATAACCAGACTGTCGATATTGCCGGGAAATGTTCGCTTTCACTGCTGCTTCCAAAGGCCTCCGCCGAAACAATGACTTGATGGGCTGAATCAACTATGGCAATGCCGTTATAACCCTGAATATACCCATGCGGTCCTTTGATTCCGTCCGAGGGGTACATACCCCGCTGCTTGCGGCGGGTTTTTTCATTAATTCTTGACAGGTGAAATATTCATACTATACTGTTACTATCGGTATCTATTCTGAATAGAGTAATAAAAGTCGGCGGACTTTAAGCGCCATGGGAGTTATAAAAATGAAACAATGGGTTTGTTCAAAATGCGGGTATGTTTACACAGGGGAAAGCGCTCCGGCTCAATGTCCGGTATGCCATGTTCCTTCTTCGGCGTTCAAAGAAAAAGCGCTGGGCGGGGAAAAAAGAGTGTTGACTTCAATTACCAAACTCAACATCCAGTATGCGCATCGGTTTTTGGGATACATTGGTGAGGCCCAGTATCTTCATGGGCATACCGGAACATTGACCCTGGAAGTGGAAGGGGAGGTAAACACTTCAAACGGTTTTGTTGTGGCGTGCAATAGTATCAAAAATCATGCCTGGGAATATTTAGTAAATTTTGACCATGCGATTATTTTACAAAAAGAAGACCCGATTCTTCCTGAACTTCTCAAGGTCTATGAGGCCCAGGGAATCAAGGGCGGATCCCCATGGAATACCAGCACCGGCAGGGCCTTTGATACGGATCTTGCAAAAGCCTATCCGGAATGCCGCCTGGTGGTTGTGAAGAAGGTTGCAACCGTAGAGAACTTGATCGAAGTTTTCTACACTTTATTGAAAGATACCCTCAATATCAAAAAACTGACATTTACGTCCGGGGACAATGCCGCTTCATTTAGCGTGTAAAGCGCCGGGCGCCGATCATCCGGGGCGCCGGGTACCTGTCCTTTACATTGTCATAAAATTCTTGTATTCTATGATAATGTAAAGGACCATACATGCGAATCGTTATCGTCGGTGGGGGCATGGTAGGAACCCTGCTTGCCCGGCACCTTATCCATGAAAAACACGATGTTTCCCTCATTGAGGCGAATGAGGAGCGGGCCCGGCACGCTTCCAACCGGCTGGACTGCCTGGTCATCCATGACGGGGGAAACAGTATTTCTGCGCTGGAAGAAGCGGGAATTGCCAAGGCAGACGCCCTGGTCTGCGTTACCGATTCTGACGAGGTGAACATGATCACCTGCGGCCTGGCGGCGTCCCGGTACCCGGAACTGCTCAAGATAGCCCGGGTGCGGAATGACGACTACATCAAGCTCAACGCCGGGGAAAACCGGTTCCTGGAGAACCGGGCCATCCTGGGGATAGATTACTTTGTGCATCCCGACGTGGAGGCCGCCCGTTCGGCGATCAGCTCCATCGAACATGGCGCCATGGGGGATATCCTGGTTTTTGCGGATACCCCTTACGAGCTTGGGGCGGTGGATATCAACGAAGGGAGCAAATTTGACGGCCTGGTCATGAAGGACTTCCGCACCCTGGTGAAGGAAGACAGCCTGGTGACCCTGGTGGAACGCCGGGAGGAAACCTTGTTACCCCGGGGCTCCACGGTGTTGGCGCCCGGGGACCGTCTGCACATCCTTGCCAAGGAGCAGGACCTGGACCGCATCTTTAAGCTGGCGGGCCGTTCCGAGCGGGTGCTGCGGAAGATCGGCATAGTCGGGGGCAGCCGGGTGGGCGCCCTTATTGCAGAAGGACTGCTGGGCATGGATAAGCCGGGAGAGAACCGACACGCCAAATCTATCTTCTCCCGCCTCAAGCCCTTTATCTCGCGGTCCGGCCGACGGGTGACCATCATTGAAAAGGATTACAATCTCTGCAAAGACCTGTCTGCCCGCTATCCGGAAGCGCTGGTCCTGAATGAAGATATCTCCGATGAAAGCTTTGTCAGCGAAGAGCGTATCGACGACCTGGACCTGATAGTTACCGCCACAGAGGACCAGGAGCTCAACATGATTGCTGCGATATACCTGAAATCCCGGGGGGTCCACCGGGCTATTGCCATGGTCACCGGGTCCGGCTACGCTGCCATTGCCCGGCAGCTTGGGGTGGATGTGGTGATCCCCATGAAGTCCGTGGTGGTGGACTCCATCCTGTCCCACCTTATGGGGGAAGGGATCACCAGGGTCCACCGGCTTGGGGACGGCAGTATTAATGTGGTTGAACTGGAACTGGGCCCGGACACCCCTGCTGCGGACAAGGGTATCGCCGAGCTGGATCTTCCCGGGGGCGGCCTGGTGATGCTGGTCAACCGGGGTGACCGTTCTTTTATCCCCCGGGGGGATTATATTTTCAAAAGCGGCGACCGTATCATCCTGATCGCCAAAAACGGGAGTGAAGCGGAAATAGAACGGTTCTTCGGCTCCTTTCAGGATCGGTCGTGAGAACACTAACACTGCTGCGAATCCTGGTGATACTCCTGGGAGTGGGTGCTTTGATCATGTTGATCCCCCTGGCCCTGGCGCTAATCCTGGGGGAACAGCGGATGATTTGGGCCCTGGGCCTGCCGGCGGGTATAATTATTGCAGCGGCGCTGCCGGCCTTTTTTTCCTACCGAAAAAATCCCCTCCGGTTCAGGGCGCGGGACGGGTTCCTTCTGGTGTTCCTGACCTGGGTAGGGATGAGCCTTCTGGGAGCCATGCCCTTTTACCTTTCCGCCCGGGAATTCAGCTTTACCAACGCTTTTTTTGAAAGCGCCTGCGGTTTTGCCACCACCGGGGCTACTACTATTACTGACGTAGAGGCTCTGCCAAAATCACTGCTGCTCTGGCGATCAATCAGCCACTGGGTAGGAGGCATGGGGATAGTATTACTCACCGTGGCCCTAATGCCCCTCCTGGGGGTCGGCGGGTTCCAGCTTATCAAGGCAGAAGTTTCGGGGCCGGAAAAAGAGCGGATCACCCCCAAGATAACCGCCACTGCAAAGGTTATGTGGTTTACCTACTGCATTCTCACCGCAGTATTGGTGATCCTGTTCCGTATAGGGGGTATGGAATGGCTGGATGCCTTCTGCCACAGTTTTACTACCATGGCTTCCGGGGGTATCAGCACGAAAAATTCAGGCCTGTCCTGGTACAATTCCGCCTTTATTGACCATGTCACTATGGTATTTATGCTTTTGGCAGGGCTCAACTTTAACCTGTACTTCAGGCTGGCCCGGGGCAAATTTAAGGACATCATCACCAATACTGAAGCTCGGGTCTACCTGGGTATCTTTCTTATCTCTGCCGCAGCTATCACCTTCACCCTGATTCCGGTCTACGGTTCGCTTTCCGCCTCCTGGCGTTTCGGCGCTTTCCATGCTGCCTCGATCCTCTCCACCACCGGCGCGGTGATAGCCGACTATTCAGTCTGGCCCGCCTTTGCCCAGGCCATTCTCTTTGCCCTCATGTTCGTGGGGGGCTGTTCCTCCTCCACCGCCGGGGGCATCAAGGTGATACGCCATGTGGTTCTCTGGAAACAAACCGGCAATGAACTGCGGCGTATCCTCTTCCCCCAGGGGGTATTCAGCATCCAACTAAATAAAAAAGTGGGTCGCAAAGACGTGGTCTACGGCGTATCGGCCTTTGTTTTCCTCTATGCCGCAGTGGTAACAATCGTCGCCCTGATCACCGCCGCCTCGGGGGTAGATATCTTCTCCTCCTTCAGCACCGCCCTTTCGGTAATCAGCAACATCGGCGTAGGATTCGGCGCCATCGGCCCGGGTCATAACTTCGGCGCCTTTCCGGACCAGCTCAAGTGGCTCTACTCCTTCGCCATGATCGCCGGCCGGCTGGAACTTTGGACCGTACTGATACTGTTCACTCCGGAATACTGGCGGAGATGAGGGAGAGGGCCCTTCCTGATTAGTTTTTAAGGCTACCCTATATAAAAATGAAGAGAAGACTGGTGATAATCCCCATAATTCCTATAGCAATGCCCGACATGGCGCCCTGAACTTCCCCCATTTCCAGGGCTGCTGCGGTTCCGATGGCGTGACCGGAAGCCCCCATGGCGACTCCTGCGGCCACCGGATCCTTCAATTTCAGGGACCTGGCAAAAAAGGGATTAAAGGCGGCGGCAAATATACCGGTGATGATCACCGCCGATACTGTAAGCCCTCCAAGGCCCTGGTGTTTCACCGAAAGCTCCATGGCTATGGCGGTGGTAACCGATTTGGGCAGCAAGGAGATGGTGACCGTTTTGTCAATGGAAAAGAGCCGACAGAGCAGGGCAATGACCCCCAGGGAGCTTAAGGATCCTGCCAGGCAGCCCAGGAGTATGGGGATCAGGTTCTCCTTCAGCAGCTTCCGCTGCCGATAGATGCGTAAAGATAGTATCGTGGTAGCCGGGACTATGAACATGGTGATTATGCTCCCGCCCTTCATGTACTGTTCCAGGGTCAGGGGGGTCACGCAGATAATGAGCACCACCAGGACGTTGGCCACCAGCATGGGGTTAGTCAGGGGTGAGTTGATAAGCTTCCGGACGCTGAACCCGATAAAATAGCAAAGAATAGTTAAGATAATCCCAAAAATCGGAAGAGAAACCAGATTTTCCATGATTAAACCCTCTTACCCAATAGCATACGGGAAACCCGTACGGTAAAATAGGTGATGAAGAAGGTCGTCACAGTACTAATGATGGCAATCAGAAGCAGCTGTAACAGTATCGGTTTTATGACCCCGTAGTTTTCCAGTACGGTTACTGCTGCAGGTAGAAAGAAAAAAGCCATATTAGTGCTGATAAAATCAGCGGTCTCCCCTAGTTGTTCCGGCTTGAGCAGCCTGAACCCCAGGGCGCTCAACATCAATGCCAGGCCCAGAACACTGGCGGGCAGTCCCATGGGGAGGTAAAAGGAGATAATTTCCCCCAAAAACCCAAAGCCAAGGATAATTCCCAATTGTCGTAATATACGCATAACCTTACCTTCAGTGCGGCGGCTGCCGCACGGTATAATCGAAACGAAACGAAGTTTCGCATAACCTTACTATATAATAAAACCCCCTGGATGTTAAAGCCTTCTCAGGTTTTTTCCTAAAAACTTGTTGACAATACGGAGCTGTACTATAATTTAAGACAAAGAAGTTTCTTTTAGAACAAAATATTATTTCGTGATAATGAGGATGTTTTTATGCTTAGGAGAGGAAAAAATAATACCCTAGTATTATTTTTCGGTTTAATCGGTTCACTCGGCCTCTTTATCCGGTGTGAAGAACCAATTAATAGCTTTCAGCGGGGAGGGTTTACCCTGAGCTATAGTGGGAACGGCAATACTGACGGTTCGGTTCCCCCATCTCTGAGTTACCTGGCCAGAGGGCAGCGGGTGTATGTGGAGTCCCCCAAGGAGGGGTTCGGGAAGTCAGGATATGTGTTTGATGGATGGGCCTATTCATCAACAGGGGATGCGGTATTTACAAAGGATGCCCTGGAAAAGTCCCCGGCTCCTATGGTGACCGTAAGCGGCGATATGACTCTGTACGCCGCCTGGAAGCCGAATGACGATCCGGGAAAATTGGCGGGGATATGGAAGGTGGTGCAAAAAAACGGCGTTTCCGTCAGCTCAGCCATGTTTTTCATATTTAATGGGGAAAAGTACTCGGTTGACAGTAAAGGTACTATGCCCGTGGCCGATAAAAACGCTGCCCCCTCGGAATATTATGTTACCACAGGGAAGGATATCTATGCCGGAAAGGAGCTTGTTCCTAATCAGAGGATCATGGTTTTTGAGATTGGCAAGGATGCGGCTACCAACAGGGACTCCATGTTATTTACAGAGTACGGTTCCTTGGTAAAGTACCGGTGTCTGCGGGTATTGCCCGGCGAAACCGGCGGGTCCGTAAGCAATCCGCCTGAGGGCGGGTTCACCATCAGCCCCTTGACCATTGATGGTGAACCGGGCTTCATGATAAGCGGATTTGGAGCAGGTACTGTTTCTACTATTACAATTCCTGATGAAATTATCGGACTTCCGGTATTTGCCATAGGATCAGGGGCGTTCCGTCAGAAAAAAAACATAGCAACCCTGCGCTTCAATACCAGCAGGCTTATAAGCATCGGGGACGAAGCCTTTGCCGAATGCGGCCTTACCAAGGAACTGATCCTGCCGGCCAGCCTGAAAACCATAGGGGAGCGTGCCTTTGCGGGCAATGCTATTCCGAAGATTGAATTTGCCGGGGGCGCCGGGGGCAACAATATCCAGGACAGGGTTATCATGAAGGGGGATACCGGCCTTCCTTCACCGGGGGTCCGGGGTATTACCCTGGTCCTTAACAAACAGGAGTATACCTTTTTTCCCGGTATAGGGAAGGAAGCCTTTGCGGGAAACAATATTGCGGGAACCACCCTGAACTTTGGCACCCACGCTGCGGGCCTTCCTTCCACCGTCATTGGAGAAGGGGCATTCTCGATCAGTGCCGTCAGCGGTACTGCTCTCGGGTTGACAAAGCTCAGTATCCCTGACTGGGTGGCGGATCACGAGATAGTAGACAGCAGCGATTCTGCCCAGGTATATAGTTTTCCGGGTATAGGGGCCAACGCCTTTGCGGGCAATTCATTGACGGCCCTGGATATAAAAACTGCCCCGGTCTCTCCTGCCGGGCTAAGGGGGGTAAAAACCCTGGGCGACGGGGCTTTCAGGAACAATAGGCTGTCATCGGTGACCATTCCGCCCAGTGTTGTGAAAATCGGGGATTCCTCGGCTGCCTTTTCCGGGGTTGGCGCCGCTATTCCCCCCTCGATAGGGGTATTTCAGAACAATCTATTGGAGAGTATCACTATCCCTGACACGGTGGAAGAGATCGGCAACATGGCCTTTGCTAAAAACAATATCAACTCGGTAAGCTGGGGCAGCAATAGCAGACTTACGAAAATCGGAGGCGGTGCTTTTTACTCAAACAAATTAACCGAGCTGACAGTTCCCGTGAAGGTAAAGAAAATCGGCAGCGGGGCGTTTTATTTGAATGATTTAATCGCTCTTAACTTCAATTCGAGCCTTGAAGATATAGGCGACGATGCCTTCCGACGCAACCAAATTGTCACCCTTACTATTCCTGCCACAATTAAAAACATAGGAAGCGGAGCCTTTGCCTCTAACACTAGTTTGAAAACCGTTACTTTTGAACTGGATAGTAACGGTAAGAGCGGTATTACCGAAATAAAATATTCCACCTTTGAGGCGGATTACACCCTGGGCAGCGACTCCAATAAGCTTATCATCCCCGAAGGGGTAACAAGCCTGGGAGACTATGCCTTCTACGGCTGCGCCGCTCTGACCGAAGTTGATCTTCCCGGGACGCTGAAAGATAGCGGTATAGGCCGTTGGCTTTTCTCCGGAGCTCCCCTGAGGGTGATCACTTTACGAAGTGTTAATACTATGTTACCTTCAGAAGAATCCGGAAATGTGTTTGGAAAATATACTAAAGAGTTTCGCCTGGAATATATTTGGCAATCCCTGGAAGCCGGTGTATACACCTACACAGCAGACAAATGGAAGCGTGTAGATATTTTGTAAGGAGTTTGTTATGGACAATTCACCTGTGGATATCCAAAATTCAAAACGGGGCCCCAAGCTGGTTAAGGCTCTGCAAAACCGGCGCTTTGAAGCATGGTATGTGGCGACCCCTGATGAAGCGGTAGAGAAGGTGTTCTCCCTTATAGAAGCGGGCAGTACCATTGCCTGGGGCGGCTCCATGACCGTGACAAGCCTGGGCCTGACCAGGCTTGCGAAAGAAAAGGGCTACCCTGTCATAGACCGGGACGCCGTGCCTCCGGAGCAGCGGAATGATACCATGCGCCAGGCCCTGCTTTCGGACACCTTCCTTTGCAGTGCCAATGCCATCAGCGAAGACGGCCAACTGGTGAACATCGATGGCCTGGGCAACCGGGTAGGGGCCCTGATCTTCGGCCCCAAACAGGTGATAGTAGTGGCGGGTATGAACAAAGTAACTAAAACCCTGGAAGACGCCTACACCCGCGCCAGAACTGTTGCCGCCCCCCGGAACACCCAGCGTTTTTCCGCAAAAAAAACTCCCTGTAACGAAACAGGGAGCTGTGCCAACTGCACTAGTCCGGATTCAATCTGTACCCACATTGTAGCCACCAGGCTCTGCAATCCCCCGGGCCGGATCAAGGTAATCCTCATTGGCCAAGACCTGGGGTTATAACATAGACCAAAGCCCCCAGTAATTGTAAACCAAGGCGCCGGGAGGGGCAGGGAGGGGCTCGGGGGCGTCTATGGAATTCCCCGCCGTAGCAGACCGCGTAGCGGGCTGACGGAGGCGGACTCAACATGTTAGCCCTCGAGCCCCTCCCTGCCCCTCCCGGCAGGTTTGGGATTACTTCCCTCCGATTTGGATGAGCCGCTTTTTGGTCTCTGCCCGTTTCTTAATGTCCAGGCTGAGGACCCCGTTTTTGAAATTGGCGCTGATGGCTTCCAGGTCGGCGTTTTCCGGCAGCTTGAAGGAGCGGCTGAAGGAAGCGCTCCGGCGTTCCCGGATTATAAAATGTTCGTCTTCTTTGGCGGGGGAAACATCCCGCTCTTTTTTCTCTTCTGTTTTGCTTGCAATGGTCAGCACGCCGCCGTCCACCTGGACTTCGATATTTTTCTCATCATAGCCTGGAAGTTCCGCTTCCAGCAGGTAGGCATCGGCATTTTCCCGGATATCCACCGCCAGTTCCCTGGTATAGGCCGGGGTCAGGGGGGATTCCCCAAAGAAGGATTCCATATAGCGATCAAAGTCGTTCAGGGCCTTTTCAATGGTAACAGGGCGATACATGGTAACAGCTTTCATTTTTTTACTCCTCTCGTACGGTTAAATCGAAGCGAAACAACGTTTCGCAAAACTCCTAATTATAAAAGCTTGTTTTGCTTTTACATTTATATATAAGCAAGGCCCGTGCCAAATCGTTCAATAAAAAACAAATATTTTAGCAATTTTTATATTTTCATACAGCACAAGGAATTAAGAGTGAAAGCTAAATATGCAAAAACTCAATTTTTGCCAAGAGGGATATTCTGGGAACCATCGTATTTTATGAATGTGTCATTATTACCCATATGGGTTATATTGGCATTTTAGCTAGGTCAAAAAGAAACAGTCGAAAGAAAAGAAAAACCGGGATCTGGGGAATCTTGACTTTTCATGCCTATAGCATTACAATATAGGTATATTATATGACAGGAGCTAGTTATGAGCCAGGCAGTGCTTAGTATTCGTATGGACGAAGATATTAAACGGCGTTTTGATTTTTTTTGCGCCGATGCAGGGATGAACGCCACTGTGGCGGTCAATATGTTTGCCCGGGCAGTGTTGCGGGAAAAGCGCATCCCCTTCGAGATTACCGGCAATGACGACCCCTTCTACGGCGCCAAAAATCAGGGGATCCTTGCAAAATCCATCGAAGACCTAGAAGCGGGGCGGGGGCTGATCGAAAAAACCTGGGAAGAGTTGGAGGCCATGGAGGGTGAGTAAAAGAGTAATTTTTCAGGCCGCCGCATGGGAAGAATACCAAGACTGGCAAAACCAGGACCGAAAGACTATAAAACGAATTAACCAGCTCCTCAAGGATATCGAAAGAAACGAAAATGAGGGCATCGGCAAGCCGGAACCGCTAAAATACAAACCCGGTTTTTGGAGCCGCAGGATTGATGATGCCAATCGCCTAGTATACCGTATCGTAGATGGCTCAATCGAAATAGCCCAATGCCGCTTTTACTATGACGACTAAGCTTGTTTCCCTCACTCAATGTCGAATTCCGCCCACCTGACCCGGCCCGCCTGAACCGCGTCCCGGAGCCGCCTTTCCTGCTCGTTCAGGTTTTTCCCGGTCCCGCTTTTCACTTCCAGAAAGATAACTTCGGTAATGTTCTTTTCATTCATCCCCCGGAACACAATGAAGTCCACAGGCTTCCCCACAAAGCGGCAATCCCCGGGGTCGAAGGGGAAATCCGGCAGCATGGGCGCTATCTGTTCCGAGACCAGCCCCCCCAGCACCGCCCGGGACGCCTTGAGCCGAGCCTTGACTATCCCCGCAAGTTTGCCCGACTCCCAGTCCGCCCGTTCCTGCCGCCGCCCCTGGCTGAGCCCCATGCGCCGGCCAATGAGGAGGAAGAGCAGGCAAAAAAGGGCAAACACGCAGAGGAGGAGGATGGTTTGGGGGCTCAGGGTTTTCATGGTTGCTTAAGTATACTGAACAAAGGGCGGTATGCCTACAAATTCTGGAAGGGAGGGGGCTTGGGGGGGGCTTTGGTAGACAGAACAAACTCTTGACATTTGTATTATTTACATTTTTATAAGGTTAGGTTCTGTTTATTCTACAAATGAAAGTTACATCCATATGCTTTTTAACAGAAATTATAGAGGTAATTATGAAAAAAAGGTTCAGGCTTTCCGCTGTCCTTGGGGCTGTAGTCATGATTTTGGCTATGGCGGGGTGCGAGGAATCAGGCGAAACGGTAAAAGATTTTAACGCAGCCCTTAGTGCGATTTCGGTAACCGGAACAGGGGAGGTGGCCCTTCCTTTTACGAGTGCATTTGCCAAGGGTAACCTATCTTACACATTAAACGTTCCTATTGGTACAAATGCCATTCAGATAAATCCCATACCGAGCAACACTAAATCAAGCTTTAGTGTTAATCTTCCAAACCCTATCAATAAACCAGATGGAAATATATCCACCATCACTATTGTGGTCACTGCGGAAAATGGAACTACGCAGGTCTATACGATTACTGTTAACTGGGACGTTAACAATAACCAAGACAGCAATGAAAACCAAGACAGCAATGAAAACCAAAACAGTAATGAAAACCAAAACAGTAATGAAAACCAGGACGGTAACGACAACCAAGGTGGCAGTGGCGGAGCAATCGCACTTGTTGGGCAATGGGCCTTATACGGTACTCCGTTTTATGAATTTACATCGAATGGAAAGATACTGATAGCTGGTATTGATATATCAACGACTTATACGGTGGCTACCAATAATACCATAACAGTAAAATCTTCCGGTTATACACGAGGAACGGTCACATGGTCCGTTTCCGGTGATGTGCTGACATTGTCAAATGCAGGAACCTCAGGTATTGTCCCCGGTACATATACTAAAATAACAGGTTCCAGTGGTGACCATGGCGGTACTTCCACTAATTTTATTGTAGGGACTTGGCATGGTTATTTAGGAATAGCGATTGTTACATTTACGTTTACATCTGATGGTTGGAGTATGAGTGGCAGGTCCGGTACCTATACCATGACAGATGAAGGCACTGCAGAATTAGAAGAAAGCGGCGATACGATCGGTTCCGCTATCATTTCAGGGGGTATCCTGAAGGTATCGTTATACGACGGCAGGTCCGGTTCTTTCGTTAAGTATTAAGTAGTTCCTTCTTTGTTTGCTGAATTGAGGCAGCGGTTCCAAATCATCATTTTGGAACCGCTGTTTTTTTCGGTACATCCACCGTGGCCTTTAACCCTTGAAAAAGACCCCTCCCGCCGTATATGATACCCTCATACGACAAGGAGCCTGAGAATCATGGCAAAAAAAGCCGGGGTCAAATACCCCTTTGAGACAATCGAACCCAAATGGCAGAAGTATTGGGCGGATCATCAGACCTTTAAGGCCGTTGAAGATCCGTCTTTCCCCAAGGATAAGCGCCGGTATGTGCTGGATATGTTCCCCTACCCATCGGCCCAGGGGCTCCATGTGGGGCATCCCGAAGGCTATACCGCCACGGATATCTACTGCCGTTACCTGCGCATGAACGGCTACAATGTGCTCCACCCCATGGGCTTTGACGCCTTTGGGCTGCCTGCGGAGAACTACGCCATCAAGACCGGGACCCACCCCTCGGTGACCACTGCGGCGAATATCAATCACTTCCGCACCCAGATTAAGTCCCTGGGCTTTTCCTACGACTGGGACCGGGAAGTGGACACCTCCAATGAAAAGTACTACCGCTGGACCCAGTGGATCTTCCTCAAGCTCTTTGAAAAGGGACTGGCCTACGAGGCGGAAAGTCCCATCAACTGGTGCCCCTCCTGCAAGACCGGGCTGGCCAACGAAGAGGTGAAGGACGGCTGCTGCGATCGCTGCGGGACCAAGGTGTCCCGGAAGCGGATCCGCCAGTGGATACTGAAGATCACCGCTTACGCCGAGCGGCTCCTGGATGATCTGGACGGCCTGGACTGGCCTGAGCCGGTAAAGCTGATGCAGCGGAACTGGATAGGCCGATCGGAAGGGGCGAATGTCATCTTTAAGATCGATGGGCATAGCGAAGCCCTGGAAATTTATACCACCAGGCCGGACACCCTGTTTGGGGCGACCTACATGGTCCTTTCCCCGGAACATTCCCTGGTGGAGAAGATCACTACGCCGGATCAGAAGGCCGCAGTAGGCGCCTACCTGGATGCGGCGGCTAAGAAGAGCGATCTGGAACGGACTGACTTGGCAAAGGAAAAGACCGGGGTTTTCTCCGGGGCCTATGCCGTCAATCCGGTGAACGGCGCCAAGATACCCATCTGGATCGCCGATTACGTGCTCATCTCCTACGGAACCGGGGCCATCATGGCGGTCCCTGCCCACGATGAACGGGACTGGGACTTTGCCAAAGCCTTTAACTTGCCCATTATTCAGGTTGTTTCCCCAGTTCCGCCTGGTGGAGAATCCGCAGGATTCTCCGATGGAAATACCGAAGGTATTTCCACGTGTACGGTTGCTGATGGGTGGTCGGTAAACTCTGGGGACTTTACCGGGCTTCCCACAACAGAGGCGAAAGAAAAAGTAACTGCCTGGGTTGAAGCCCAGGGCTTTGGAAAAAAGACCGTGAACTACAAGCTGCGGGACTGGATTTTCAGCCGCCAGCGTTACTGGGGGGAGCCGATTCCGTTAGTCCACTGCGAGCATTGCGGTATAGTACCCTTGCCTGAAACTGAACTGCCCCTGCGGCTGCCCGATGTCCAGTCCTATACTCCCACGGGCACCGGGGAATCCCCCCTGGCGGGGATCACCGATTGGGTGAACACCACCTGTCCCGTCTGCGGCGGTCCGGCCAAGCGGGAGACCAACACCATGCCCCAATGGGCGGGTTCCTGTTGGTATTACCTGCGCTATCTGGACCCTGACAACGATACTGCCTTTGCCGCAAAGGACAAGATCGACTACTGGGCGCCGGTGGACCTCTATGTGGGCGGTGTTGAACATGCGGTGCTGCACCTTCTCTACAGCCGCTTCTGGCACAAGGTCCTCTACGACCTGGGCCTGGTCAATACCAAGGAGCCCTTCCAGCGCCTGGTTAACCAGGGGATGATCCTTGGGGAAGATAACCTGAAGATGAGCAAGAGCCGGGGCAACGTGATCAACCCCGACGATATTGTAAAGAGCTTTGGCGCCGATTCCATGCGGGTCTACGAGATGTTCATGGGCCCCCTGGAGGTTACCAAGCCCTGGCTCACCGCAGGGCTCGTTGGGGTGTCCCGGTTTCTGGAACGGCTCTGGGCCATTGCCGAAAAGCCGCTTACTGAAAAATCCCCCACAGAAGCCCTGGGCGCGGAGCAGGCCGAAGAACTGGTACGCTTACAACACAAGACTATCAAGAAGGTGAGCAGGGATACTGGGTCCCTGGACTTCAACACCGCAATCAGCCAGATGATGGTCTATTCCAACGAGCTGGCCAAACTTGCCGAGCTCCCCCGGAGCCTCTGGGAACCCCTGGTACTGATGGTCAGCGCCTACGCCCCCCACCTGGGTGAGGAGCTTTGGGAGAAATTGGGCCACAGCGGTTCCGTATCCAAGGCGGCCTGGCCGGTCTGGGAAGAAAAGCTCACCGCGGATAACGAAGTAACCGTGGTGGCCCAGGTCAACGGCAAGATCCGGGACAAGTTTACTGCGGCAGCGGGGACGTCAAAGGAAGAGCTTGAAAAGATCGCTCTGGCCCTGCCGGGGGTGCTCAAGTGGCTGGACGGGCAGACCGTAGTAAAGGTAATCGCTGTGCAGGATAAGCTTGTTAATATCGTGGTGAAATAATACCCTCAGGATTGGTTACATAATTGGCAACATTGTTACTGTGCATTATCTATCTCGCCTTCATCAGCCTGGGCCTGCCCGATTCGCTTCTGGGGTCCGCATGGCCGGTGATGCACCGGGATTTCGCGGTCCCCCTCTACTTTGCGGGGATGGTTTCCGCTGCGGTCACCGGGGGGACCGTTATATCCAGCCTGCTCAGCAGCCGGGTGATACGCCGTTTCGGGACCGGCCGGGTAACGGCGCTGTCCGTAGCCTTGACCGCCATTGGGCTTTTGGGGTTCAGCCTCATGCCGTCTTTTTACTGGTTTGTCGTTTTTGCCCTGCCCCTGGGATTGGGTGCCGGGGCCATAGACACGGGGCTGAACAATTTTGTGGCCCTCAATTACAAAGCCCGGCACATGAACTGGCTCCACTGCTTCTGGGGCATAGGGGCGGGCTTGAGCCCGGTGATCATGTCCTGGTTCATTTCTGAGGGGGAACAGTGGCGTCACGGGTACCGGACGGTTTCCTTCGTCCTGATGGGAATAGCCCTGGTATTGAGCGCCACCCTTTTCCTCTGGAAGCCCTTTGAAGCAAAACATCAGGCAACAACGGAAGGCCCGGGGGCGCCGGGGCAAAAAAACATTTTCCGTATACCTGGAGTTAAGGCCGCGCTTCTGGGTTTCTTTTCCTACGTGTCCATGGAGGGGATCATCGGCGTTTGGGGGCCCACGTATCTGGTTATGCGCCGGGGGATAAACCCCAATACCGCAGCCCAATGGCTGTCCCTGTACTTTCTGAGCCTCACCATAGGCCGGTTTTTATCAGGATTTGTGAGCGCCTTCCTCAATAATATAAAACTGATCTACCTGGGCTGCCTCTTTATTGCCCTGGGGGTAATCTTTCTTGCCCTGCCCCTGCCGCCGGTCTTTTTGCTCCTTGCCTTTCTGCTCATCGGCTTCGGTTATGCGCCGGTTTTCCCCTCCATGCTCCACGAAACCCCCCGGCGTTTCGGCCCTGCCGTTTCCCAGGCCATCATGGGCTGGCAGTTCGCCCTGTCCTACATCGGCGCTTCCTGTACTCCCATGCTCACCGGTTTGATCATCTCCCGGATCAGCATGGGGCTCTACCCCTTTCTGTTCGTGATCTACCTGGCCGTGCTGGCGGGAAGTACTGCGTTTATCGGGGTGCTGGAAAAACAGGGGAAACTGGCAAATAAACTTGACCCACAATAAGCAGTAAGAAGAATTTCACCACGAAGGGACACAAAGGTGAATAGGAAAAGATCAGAGGACTACAATCCAGTATTTTTTTGGGACTGAGTATACGCTACGTGCAACGCAGTTCCCCGCGCTACTTGCAACGTAGTTCCCCGCGCTACTTGCAACACCGACTTTAGTCGGCAAGTTCCCCGCGCTACTTGCAACGCAGTTCCCCGCGCTACTTGCAACGCAGTTCCCCGCGCAGTTATTCCACCCTGATAAACTCTACCCGTTCATGGCGCTTCGCCTGTCCCTCACCGCAGCCAGCCTTTGTTCCAGCCCTTCTCCCTGCCCGCCAGTGATAAGCGCCTTCAGGGAGTCCAGGCTCCCTTCAAACTGCTCTATGCGCTGCAGTAATTCTGTTTTATTTTCCAGGAATAGTTCTGCCCACATGGGTGCGTTGAGCATGGCGATCCGGGTGAGGTCCTCAAAACTGCCGCCCCCGAAGCGGGTGATTTCCGTGTCAGCCTCGCAGTCTATCAGGGCTGCGGCGATAACATGGCAAAGCTGGGAGGTAAAGGCTATCTTCCGGTCGTGTTCCTCCGGCGTAGTCTCAGTAATCCTGCCGAAACCCATGCGGTGAATCAGGGCTTTCAGGAATTCCAGGTTTTCCGGTTTGTTCTGCGCCAGGGGGGTGAGGATGTAGTTTTTCCCCTGAAAGTTACAGTGTTTCGCGTTGGCAAAGCCCCCTTTCTCGCTGCCCGCCATGGGGTGACCGGGGATAAAGTCCAGGTCCGGCCGCAAGGTCCTTTCCACCGCTTTGACGATGTTGCCCTTAATACCCGCAATATCCGTGATGAGGGCGCCTGGGCGGAAGGCTGCCATCCAGGTTTCCAGGAACCTGAGCAGGGTGGAGGGATTGAGGCAGAGGAAGACCAGATCGCACTGCCCCAGTATTATTGTGGGGTCGTCTTTCCCCATGAGCAGCCCCTGGTTGATGACCCCCTGAGCTTTAGCCGCCTCCAGGGTTTCGCCGTCCGCCTCCAGTGCCAGGATGCGCCGGGGCCCCAAGGGCCTGAGCGCGAGAGCTATTGCGCCGCCCATGAGGCCTAATCCCACGATACCCACAGTACAGTCTTCGATAAGTTTCATTATCGTTCCTTTTTATATTATTTTTTCTTCCAGGGCTGCATATTTCCGCAGAACTGTCATGAGCGAATCGAAAGCGTCCGGGGTAATGGACTGCTCCCCATCACAAAGCGCCTCCTCAGGGTTGTTGTGCACCTCGATGATGAGCCCGTCCGCCCCTGCCGCAATGGCCGCCTTTGCCATGGTGGGAACCATCCAGGCAAGCCCTGTGGCATGGCTGGGGTCCACGATCACCGGGAGGTGGCTCTTCCGTTTTAAGGCCGGAATGGCGCTGAGGTCCAAGGTGTTCCGGGTAAAGTTATCAAAGGACCGTATGCCCCGCTCGCAGAGGATTATCTGATCGTTACCCCCGGCCATGATGTATTCCGCAGCCATGAGCAGTTCAGTGATAGTACACGCATAGCCCCGCTTGAGGAGTATGGGTTTGTGGCAGCGGCCCAGTTCTTTGAGCAGGGTGAAGTTCTGCATGTTCCGGGCCCCTACTTGGACAATGTCAACTTCGTCAAAAAGTTCCAGTTGGTGGATGGCCATGAGTTCCGTCACAATGGGAAGCCCGGTTTCTTTCTTCGCCTCCAGAAGCAGGTCCATCCCTTCGCAGCCCAGGCCCTGGAAACTGTAGGGGCTGGACCGGGGCTTGAAGGCGCCCCCCCGGAGAAAAGTGGCCCCTGACTGTTTTACCGAATTGGCTATGCCCACTATCTGCTCCCGGGTCTCCACGGAACAGGGGCCGGCCATGATCCCCAGGCTTCCCGCCCCTATGCTCCGCACCTGGCCCCCGGCAACCGGAATATCGATCCGGGTATCCAGGGGGTGAAAAGCCCGGTTAGCCCGCTTGTAGGGCTCCTGCACCCGGACAACCTTTTCCACCAGGTGGTGGGCCTGAAGGCTTTCTTCGCTGATCCCCGTGGTGTCCCCCACCAGGCCCAGGACAGTCTGGGAGGTTCCTGCCGAATAGTGAACCTTGACCCCCCGCCTTTCCAGCAGGGCGGTAAAGTTTTTGATGTCCTCCTGGGCGGTTCCCGGTTTAATGGCAATGATCATGATCTGCTCCTTGGCAATAATTTTCCGGCGGCCATACAACCGCCAGGGCGCAAAAAAAGGGAGGCCCCTTGGCAATACTCTTATTGCCCTGGAGTCTCCCTGGTTTACAGGTTATGGGTGTTTAGATCAGCTAAACACCCCAGGCTCCGCGGGGTTTGAGGACAGATAATAATAGTAGAGGTAGGCCTGGATAAGGGAGGCGGTTTTATCTGTTCGGAAAGACGCGGAACTTTTCAATATTTTTCCTTTCAGGGATACGTTATAACAGAACGGCGGAAAATGTCAATAGCCTGTTGTATTGGGCGATCTGTTTTTCACCGTACAAACCTGATAAACCCCTCATCAATACGAAGGGTCACAGTGCTGTCCTTTGGGGACAGGCTGGCCCGGGGTCCGGTTTCCACGGTGCAGGGCAGGCCTCCGGGAAGTTCCAGTTCCAGGCTAAGCCGGTCCCCGGTGAATCCGCTGCCCCGGTAAACTGCGGTACAAGCAGCTTCCCCGGAAGCCGGCAGGGCGGCGGCAGGCGGGTGAACGGTTAATGCGTCCGGGCACTTGCCACCTTGGGTGGAGGGTCCTATTCGAGTAAATCGTTTCTGACGCAGAATAGCACGATAAGCCGCTCCCTGATGGCATTCTTGAGGTAATTTTAAAATCGATTCTAGTACTAAAGTACTAGATATTTATCAGAAAACAGTACTTTGGTAACATTCGGTGCGAAAGGACAGTTTTTCCTTTCCAATAAATGTAATCCGTGGTATAATTTAACTGGTTTTAATCAAATTTATTGGAGGAAAGAAATGAAAAGAATTTGTATCGTTTTAGCATTGTTGTCGGCAGCTATTGCTGTGTTTGCTGGCCCTGCTAAGGACAACGAAAGTCGATCTGGCAGTGCAATCACCGGTATAACGGTTAATACAACCGTACACGGAGACGGGCAAAAGATTGAAAGTATCACTATTATTGCAGAAAACCAAAGGGTTTTGCAGGGACTTACCGCTGGAGATTTTAAATTCACCGGTAATACCGGCGGCTGGGGCAGTAATTTCCCCGTAGGCAGCGATCCCGCGGACCCGATGGCCTATGTAACCCTGTACGGAGCGAATCAGGCCAGCCCTGAACGGACTCCGGTTATTGAACCCTTTACGCCGGATATAAGCGGCATCGCAGTTGATGGAAATAAAATTACCCTTAGGGTGTCAAATTTTTCTCCAAAGCTTTATTATGTAAAGGATTTTACCATAGAGTGTACCAATAAGGATTTAAGCTTTTCCAACCGGATTCTGCCTGTACTTGATAATAGCGGCAGGTTTGGTAATTCCAACTCAAAAGTAACAGTGGTTACTCCCACGGCGGACGAATTTGCTTATATCAAGGTTTCCAAAAGCGGCTCGGAGCCGACGGACTATAATTACTTCCTGTTTACTCCCCGGGGAGCAGGCAGCAAACCCCTGCCCCTGGTTCTTTCGAATCATGGTTCGGGGGATCAGATGACTCTGGTTGCTAACCGGGTTACCCTTGCCTGGGCGGAACCGGGAGTTCAGGCGGAAAACCCGTCCTATGTACTTGCGCCGGTTTATCCTCAGGGGGATTACGAAAATACCCAGGTGACGACCATCGTTAGAACTATCGCCCTTATTGAACAATTAATAGCCCAGGGAAAAGTTGATCCTGCAAGAATATACATCGAAGGGAAATCCATGGGAGGGAAAAATACGGTCAAAATTGCTTCGCTCTATCCGGATTTTTTTGCCGCCGCCCTGCCCCTTTGTCCGGCCAGTATTCTTCCCAATTCATCTTCCCAGGCAGAATATGCGGATGACTATAAAAAAATAGGAACCATCCTCAAGGACCTGCCCATATGGTTTGTTGTCGGTAGAAACGATGCCCTTTCCCCTCATAGTCAGGGTTATTACAATGCCTTGACGGCGGCTGGAAGTTATAAGGCGAAACTATTGATGTACACCCCTGAACAAATGCTTGCCCGGGGTATATTCAAAGCCCATGATAATGAAATTATCAGTCTGGAAGATTCCCGGTATTCCGACTGGTTGTTTGCCCAGAGGAAGGTAAATAAACAAACCGATGCTATTGATTACATCAGACTCAATACATGGTCTGCACCCCGGGGACACACTATCAAAACCATTGATATTTATGTAAATAATCCGGCGGTATTGTCAAACATCCGCAGCCCTGCGGATTTCGGCGGGAAAATAACCGGTAACACCTACAATTACAGCAGTCGCAGTCTGCCCAACGGAGAATATCGGACTAATACGCTGGTCCCCTATGAAGCGAAGATCAATAACGTAGTCGTTTCCGGGAATAAAGTAACACTTACCCTGGATCCTATTAAAGGGTATATCGGGGATGATCTTTCACGGGGCATCGACAACGGCGTTGGAGGGTTCAAAAAGTTTTATTACGCAAAAGATATTACTCTTACCTGTACGGCAAATAATGCCCTGAGTTTTACCAGGGATCGCCGTATTGAGGAAAACACCGGCGGACTGGCGGTTAATGATATTACCACCGAAACTGCGGACAAATTCGCCCAATTCAGTTCAAAGCATACTGCGTCTTTTGATTATAATCTTTACGCTCCCGATGGCGTGGTTACCGGTTCCATAAACGATGTTAAAGCGGAACATCCTGCGCCGCTTGTCCTCGTTATGCATGGTTCCGGAGATCAGGGTACCCTTTTGGCAAACAGAATGGCTATTGCCATCGCAGAATCCCATCCGGAAGCTTATGTCCTTACGCCAATATATGTGAATCAGAATAGTGTCTCCGGAAAAACCGAAGACTCTGTGGCAAACCAATGGGTTACAACAGGGCAGTCCATTGATCTGATTAAACGTATGATTGATATTGGTTTGGTTGACAGTAAGCGGGTATACCTTATTGGTAAATCAATGGGGGGTAAAAATGTTCAGCGTACCTATGTCAGGTATCCTGATTTTTTTGCCGCGACTATTTCTCTGTCCGGCAGCATCGCCCAGGAATTTGTCAAAGGAGATCCTGATACAACTAACGCTACCGCCGCTGATGTGACGGTTCCCGGTTTTGTAGATGTGTTGAAAAACAAGCCTTTCTACATTATATGCGCAGTCGGAGATCCCATAAACAGTTCCGACACTACTCCTAACGGCGGAAAAACTACCCAATCCCGTGCCTTGAGAGACGCTATAATTGCTGCCAATGGAGGAACCGCTCCGGGTACTTTTAAATATCAGGAATATTCCGCAGAAAATCTTACCAGGGACAATTTGACAAAAGACGGCTTATCGCCTTCAATAAAACCCCATGATGTGGAAATTATTTGTATGGAAGATCCGCAGTTCCTAAATTGGATGTTCTCTCAATCACTTTCCAGATAAGCATAATAGATTATGGTGCCGGAGGCAAACTTCCGGCCCGTAATTTTTAAACGAAGAATCCCGCTGTTTGGTGGGGTTCTTCGTTTTGATTAGAAATGTTACCGGAAGTTCGGTCAAAGAAATGGCAAATAAGCAATATATTTGCTTATTGAATAAATTTCCTGTATTGACTATGATACTCCTATGTTTCTGGCAACGACAAACATAAAAGCAGACTTCCCGCGACGGCTCCCGGCTCCATTATGCTTTAGCTAAAAATCAGCAGGGTAGTTCAGTTATTAACATTTATCTGTCTGTTATTTTGTTTCAAGGGATAATTTGGCTTCAATCTGTTCCGGGGTGTATCCCTTTTTTATCGGACAAACCTGATAAGCCCCTCATCAATACGAAGGATCACAGTGCTGTCCTTTTGGGGCAGACCGGCGCGAGGGCCGGTTTCCACGGTGCAGAGCGTACCCCCGGGAAGTTCCAGTTCCAGGCTAAGCCGGTCCCCGGTGAATCCGCTTCCCCGGTAAACGGCGGTACAAGCAGCTTCCCCGGAAGCCGGCTGGGCGGCGGCAGGCGGGTGAACGGTTAATGCATCCCGGGGTACAAAGAGCAGGGACCCTGCGGGGTCCCAGGTTGGCATATCATCTGCAGCAGGGAC
This sequence comes from Treponema primitia ZAS-2, assembly GCF_000214375.1. Classification (NCBI taxonomy): domain Bacteria; kingdom Pseudomonadati; phylum Spirochaetota; class Spirochaetia; order Treponematales; family Treponemataceae; genus Treponema; species Treponema primitia. The sequence goes on from NC_015578.1 coordinate 933,714, forward strand.
ACGCAGTTTTCCTAAGGGGGAGCTGACCAGGGTCCCATTCTGCCCGGTTTCAAGGATGGTGCAGTCCAGGACCAGGCCTGCCCCGAAGAAGCGGGCGCCAAATTCGGTTTTGGGGGAGAGGAAGAGTTCCCGGGGGGTGCCGGTTTCGACGATCCTGCCTGAAGACATGAGGGCGATACGGTCCCCCAGGGCGGCAGCTTCCTCCCGGTCATGGGTAACAAAAATACAGGGCACAGCGGTACGGGAAGGAATCAGGCGGAATTCTTCCCGCAGGGAACGGCGCAGGGGGGCGTCCAGGCTGGAGAAAGGTTCGTCCAGCAGCAGTGCCCGGGGCCTGGCTGCCAGGGCGCGGGCAATGGCGACCCGCTGCCGTTCGCCCCCGGAAAGGGTATCTATGCGCCGATTTTCATACCCGGATAGTTTTACTATTCCCAGTACTTCGGTGACAATACGCCGCCGTTCTGCCCGGGAAATGCCGTGGATAAAGGGGCCGTAGGCGATGTTCTTTCCCGCGCTTAGATGGGGGAAAAGGGCCAGGTCCTGAAAAACCACAGAAATACTGCGTTTCCAGGGAGGAAGTTCCCCTATGTCCTCTCCGTCTATCAGTATATCCCCCGCCTCGGCCTGAATGATCCCCGCAATAAGACTGAGGGCAGTGGTTTTGCCGCATCCTGAGGGCCCGGCCAATACCAGGGTTTCCCCTTCCTTAACGGAAAGGTCCAGGGTAACCGAAAAATCTTCATAGGATTTACGCAGTCCCCGTATTTCAATAGCCATGGCTTCCCCCCTTCTGTTTTACCCCAAATTCCGACAAAAGAAAAGCGCCGGCGCAGGCGAGGATCAGCATGGTTCCCGCTGCGCAGGCAGTTCCGTAGCGGTAGGAATTTGCCGCCCGGTAGATAAGCAGGGGCAGGGTTTCCCAGTCCTCCAGGCCCAGCATCATGACGGCATTCAGTTCGCCCAGGCTGATGGCGGCTGAGAAGCCCCAGGCTGACCGGAGGCGTCCCATGCTCAGTGGTATCTCCACAGTAATGATGCGCTTCAGAGGGTTTGCCCCGAACACCGATGCTGCGTTAGAGGTATTCGGCGGTATGCTTTCCAGTCCCCGGGAAATTGAATTAAAAGCAAAGGGCAGGGCGGTAACCGCATGGAGTACCACCGCCGCCCAGAGTGACCGGGAATGATCCCTGCCGTAAAGACTGAGCCAGCCGAAACCCAGGACTATCCCGGATGAGGCCAGGGGCGCGGTGGCAAAGATACGGATCAGTGCTGCCAGGGGGGATTTTCCGTGGGCTTTGCCTGGGCTTTGGCTTACAAAGCGAAGATTCGATGCTGCCCCGGCGGCGAGTATTGCCAGGACGCTTGCCAGGGTTGCAGAAAGCCCCGCCAGGAGCAGGGACCGGAGCAGGGCGGGGAGTATGCGTTCCCCCAGGGAGAGCCACCACCGTGCCGAAACTTGGGGCAGGGCGGCCCGGGATGGTTTATACAGAAAGGATTCCAGGGGTACTGAAAGAAGGGGACCCAGTACAAACAGGAATAGTAAGACCCCGTAGACAATCAGGGCGATATGCCCGCCGGCGCTTCGGCGCTCATCGGGGAAGCGGTCCCGGATTTCAAGGGTGTTCCCGGTACGCCTTTCAATACGAAGGTACAGCATAAATACTGCGCTGGCAATAAGGGTTTCTATTAACGCAAGGGCCCCGGCATTTGAGTAATCCAGGGATAAGCGGGCATAGCGGTAAATTTCCACCGCCAGGGTTGTTGCCCCGGGGCCGCCCCCCAGGACCAATACCACAGCGAAACTGGTAAAGCTGTAAAGGAACACCAGCAAAGCCGCGGATAGTATTGATGGAAGCACCAGGGGAAACAGTATTGTTAAGCCGGTCAAAAAAGGTGTTGCCCCCATGGTTTCCGCTGCCGGGGCATAGGCTTTCCGGGCCCGGGCCATGCCGTCTCCAACCAGGCGTATCACCAGGGGGAAGTTATAGAAACCGTGGGCCAGGACAATGGCCCCGGGGCGGTACAGGATGCGTAAGGGCCCATCTTCAGCGCCGCCCAGGGCTGCAAGGAAGCGGTTTGCCCAGCCTGAGTTTCCGAAAAAGAGTACAAATCCTAATACCACCAGAATCGGCGGCATGGCAAAGGGAACGCTGGTCAGGGCCCGGATGAACCGGGTCCCCGGGGAGTTCTCCCGCAGCAGCCCGGATCCCAGGAGCCATGCTCCGGGAAGCCCCAGGCCCAGGGCCAGAAGGGCGCTCAATCCCGCCTGTCCCAGGGTAAAGAGGGTTATCCTCAGCAGGGCGGGGTTGGCCAGGGCGGAAAAAGCAGCCCCACCGGTTACCCCGGTTCCGGCAGACCCTGAGCTGCGGAAACCCGCGCTCAGGGCCGCCCCATAGGGCAGGATGAAGGCGAGCAGCACCGCTGCCAGGGGCAGCAGTGCAAAGAGAAGCGCCGCTTGCAACCCAGTATTGGTTTTAATACTATTCCGCCTACCGGTACCTATGGGGAAAATATTCCGCACTATTACTGTCCGCTGGAGAGAATCGCCGCCCACTGGTTCAAATCGGCATCCGTAGGCGCCGGAGGCCGCAGGGGCTTGTCGCTTTTAGGGTTGATCCGGTAGGAATCCGGCAGTGCCACCGGGGTAACCGGGTACATCCAATTGGTATGGGGCGCCGTATTCTGGAAAGCATCGCTGAGCATAAAGTCCAGGAACTTTTTGGCGTTACCCTTGTTTTTTGCTGAACCCAAAAGCCCCGCCACCTCAATCTGTATGGGGTGCCCCTCGGCAAATATCGCCGCCCGGTACCGGTCGCTGCTTTCGTATTCCAGGTGATACCCGGGGCTGGTGGTGTAGGAGAGCACCAGGGGCGCTTCCCCTTCGGTGTAGAGCCCGTAGCCGCTGCTCCAGCCCTCAGCAATGGTGAGGATAGAGGGCCTCAGGCGCCGCCAGTAATCCTGCCATCCGTCACCGTAGATAGCCTTAGTCCAGGTGAGGAAACCAAGCCCCGGGGATGATGTCCGGGGGTCCATTAGTATGAGTTTCCCCGCGTATTCCGGTCGGGTCAGTTCCTCCAGGCTGGCGGGAGGGTTGGGAAGCCGCTCGGAATCGTAGTTGATCGCAAAATAACTGTAATCCCAGGGGATGAGCCGGTAACTCTCATCAATGATAAGTTCAG